>JBJECZ010000196.1:0-55677 GCA_051871555.1 Muribaculaceae bacterium
TTCCGCGAAGAATATCAAACTGAGGAAGGCGAAGCTAAGCGCGACGACAAGAACTACTTCTACGTTTCGTGCTGGAACTACCAAGGCACCGACGACGCTGCTCCTCAACTTATCAAGGAACCGCTCGAATACGAGGCTATCAAGGTTCAAACCCGTAACTACAAGTCATAATCAACTAATTAAGAAAACGTAATTCAAATGGCAAATATGAAAGTAAATCTTAAGGTTTGGCGTCAAGCCGGCCCTAAGGCACAAGGCGAATTCAAGACTTATTCGGTTGAAACTGACACCGAAACATCATTCCTTGAAACCCTTGATATTCTTAACGAACAACTCGTTGAAAAGGGCGAAGAGCCAATCGTGTTCGACCACGACTGCCGCGAAGGCATCTGCGGTATGTGCTCGCTCTACATCAATGGACACCCTCACGGCCCATCAACCGGCGCTACCACTTGCCAACTTTACATGCGCAAGTTCCAAGACGGCGAAACAATCACTGTTGAACCATGGCGCTCGGCTGCATTCCCTGTAATCAAGGACTTGATGGTTGACCGCAACGCATTCGACAAGATTCAACAAGCTGGCGGCTACGTATCGTTCAACTGCGGCGGTGCTCAAGACGCTAACGCAATAGCTATTCCTAAGCAGATTGCCGACGAAGCAATGGACTCGGCAACTTGCATCGGCTGCGGCTGCTGCGTGGCTGCTTGTAAGAACGGTTCGGCTATGCTGTTCGTTTCGGCTAAGGTTAGCCAATTCGCTCTCCTTCCACAAGGTAAGGCTGAAGCCGCTCGTCGCGCTAAGGCTATGGTGGCTAAGATGGACGAACTTGGCTTCGGTAACTGCACCAACACCGGTGCCTGCGCTGCCGAATGTCCTAAGAACATCAGCTTGAGCAACATCGCTCGCCTCAACCGCGAATACATCTGCGCTAAGGTGAAAGATTAATGCATCTTGTTAGAGAGGCTTACTCTCTATCAACCATAATCATTGCAATCCCTGCCCCATCGGCAGGGATTGTTTTTTTGTGAGCACCCAACACCTTCGGCGTCAGTAGAGGACGTGAATTTTATCACTGCTGCTGAATCTGCAACCGCTTGCGCGATTGTGGATGATGAGGAGCGTTCGGCTGTCCACATATAGTCGCCTACGGCGCCAATATGGCGTTATAGAAGCAGTAACCACTCCGCGGTTAATATCTATGGGTATCAAATGCTTTTCAGCCTTTGTAGTCAGGTGATTCGCGTCGTTCTCTGGTTCTGGGGCGGCGGTTACACTTCGCTTACACACGGATGCGCAACTGCAAACACAAAAGAGCCACGGCATCAGCGACGCCGTGGCTCAATTTCAACACATTATATTATAGATGATATCAATTCACCTGCACGATGAGGAAGTTGCTAAGTTCCCAGAACTTGGCGCTATTGGTAATCACCAAAGTCTTGCTGTTGCCGTTATCGATAATCTTATACGAGCTGGCGGGGTGCTTGCTCAACACCTTTGCCTTAGAGGAGTGCAGAGGCAATTCGGTGAGTGTGCGCTTGTCGGCACGGGTGAAATACGACAGTTCGTAGTCCGACTCCATCACTTTGGTTTTTCTCAAGAAACCGCTTTCAATAATCTTATTGTCCTTCAGTTCCTTTTTCGAGCCGAGCACATAGTAGCAAGTGTTCAACTCGTTGGTTAAGCGTTCGCCCTCGTCGAGTGCCGCACGTTTTTCGAGGTTAACCTTGGTGTTTTCGTCCTTCAGCGAGTCCACGCTCACGTTCAGTTGGTCGATGCGCAAGTTTGCAGCCGCCAGTTGGGCGTTCAAGCCGCGTATGGTTTCCTCCTGACCATCAATCTGTTTCTTCAGATTGTTGATGGTTCGTTTCATCTCGTCGGTGTAGCTATTCGACTTGCTCAAGCGCGCTTCAAGCGCTTCGAGGCGCTGACGACGGTCGGCAAGAGCTTGCTGAATGAGAGCCATATCGCCCAATATCTGTTGCTTTTTGTCGGGCGATTCCGACACAAGGTTGGCAGTATTGAGGATGTTTTCCATATCCTTAATTTGGTTCATGCCATCGCTCACCTCCGAAAGAAGTGCCATCAGGCTATCTTTTTCGGCAAGCGCAGTGCGCAGCGAATCGTAGCGTTCAGCGTCGGCATCCTGCTGGGCAGTTTCGGTCTTACCGCCGCCACAAGCGCACATCAGCAAGGCGATGAAAGCAAAAAGTGATAATGCTAATTTTTTCATAATTGTCAAATAATTTTTGGTGACAGAAAAAGTAAAATTAAGATTGTGTTTTAGAGAATTTATTGTTCGTCGGGGTCGACCACGCGATTGCGCTGCTTGAATTGGGCATATTTGTCGACTTTGACGGTGGTTTCGGGTTGTTTGCCAGCCACAACAATCACAATCTCGCCTCGCGGAGCGTTTTGGGTGAAATAGTCCACCAATTGGGCAAGCGTGCCGTTGTGAGTGGTGTTGTGCAACTTTGAAATTTCGCGGCTCACCGAGGCGTCGCGGTCGGCACCAAAGGCTTCGGCAAGTTGCTCGAGCGTACGCAGCAGTCGCAGCGGCGATTCATAAAAAATCATGGTGCGCTCCTCGGCAGCAAGAGCAGCGAGCTTGGTGGCACGGCCTTTTTTCTGCGGCAGGAAGCCCTCGAAGCAAAAACGGTCGCAAGGCAAACCGGAATTGACAAGCGCCGGCACAAAAGCCGTAGGACCCGGCAATGTTTCCACCTCGATGCCAAGGCGGCGGCACTCGCGCACCAGCAAGAATCCGGGGTCGGAGATGGCAGGAGTGCCGGCATCGGAAATCAATGCCAAGTTGCTGCCACTTTGCAGGCGCGCCGTCACGTTAGGCAGCGAGTCGTGTTCGTTGAACTTGTGATGGCTCGACATGGGCGTGGCAATGCCAAAATGCTTCATGAGCACGCCGCTGGTGCGAGTGTCCTCGGCGAGCACCATATCCACGCTCTTGAGCACATTCACCGCGCGCACGCTCATATCCTCGAGGTTGCCAACCGGTGTAGGAACTATATAGAGTTTTCCTGCCATATACAACTCACTTACACTTGCGGACGCTTGTTCCAAAAATGATTCTTGATAATCACCATGAAATCAGCCACTTCGGGCGAGTCATGTTCCCATTGAAGGTCGTTGTAGAAGTAGTCTTCGGCTTCGTCGAACGAGTGCATGGCTTCGATGAGATTCAGCGTTTCGTTCATCACCGAATCACTGTTGCCAAAAAGTTCACGACGATAGCGATAGCGGTCGTTGAGCGAGAATGCTTGGCGCAGGTCTTTTGTCATATCGCGCTGCAATGCCTCGTCGAGTGTGAGCGGCTGGTCATCGGGGTCTGGCTCAAATTCCTCAGCTTCTGCCTCAGGCTCAACTTCCTCAGGTGTCGGTTCAGGTGTCGGTGCTACAACTGGCTCTGGCTCAACAACAACCGGAGCGGCTGATTCGGCAACTGGCTCTGGCTCTACAACCGGTATTGGTTCGGCAACTGGCTCTGGTTCGGCAATCACGGTGGCAGCCGGTTCCTCTGCCACAGGTTCGTCCGCCGACGCAGTTTCTTCGTCGTCGACAAACTCCACAGTGATGTCGTCGTCGGGTTCATCGTCGGGCAAAGCGTCGATGCCTTGCTTATTGTCCGGCACTTTCACGCCAGCCATTTCGCCTATAGCTGCAGCTTTTTGCTTAATCATGTCAATAACCAAACTTGGCACATCATCGCCGCGTTTCTCGGCAATCAGCAGCAGGCCTTCCAACTCGAGTACTTGCTTCAATAGGGTTTCAAGCGAGTTATCCATATTGTATATTTTTATTTACAAATTACTATCGCACCGCCTTTTGTCAAGGGGCTCTTATGCTAATTTATTGCAAACCTATTAAAAAGTTCAGAAAAACCCACACTTTTATGACAATTTTTATTATCGCATAAACCAATTTTAACACAATAGGCTGTTGCCTATCAACTCAATGGAGCTCACTCGTCGGCAGGTCGGCTCTCGCCTTTGCGTTGTGTGAACAGGTTGAGCAACAAGGTTTCAATTTCGTCCTTCAGATGGGAGCGCGAGCCTTGCCAGTTGTTCACAAGCACCGCCCAAGTGTATTTTGGGCAGTCGGCAGGGAAATAACCCACATAGCACTGCACGTCGCTCATGCTGCCCGATTTTGAAGCAATCTTGCCCTTGAGCGGCGAGTTTTTAATTTGGCTGCCTATGTTGCCGGTAACGCCCAGATGCGTCATCAGCGACGCCAATCTCACACCCGTAGCCACACTGTCGGCATTGGCTTGGCGAAGCATTTGCGTGAAGAATCGTGCCGTGGCTTTGCCGTTTCGAGCCAGTCCGCTGCCGTCGCGCTGAAACAGCGGCTTGGTGTCGATGCCCTTGCTTTCCCACAGACGTTTCACTGCAGCCATGCCGTTAGCTGCCGTGGCTTCTTTGCCGTCGTTGCGGGCAATGGCACGCAGCAACGCCTCGGTGAACATATTGTCGCTGCGGTCGAGCAGCGATGCCACTATGCGAGTGAGCTGCGGCGAGCGGTGGTCGACCACCAACAGAGTGTCCTGCAAATCTTCGGGCTTTATTCGCTTGTTTTTCACGTCGATGTCGGCAGCATTGAGGCAGCGCTCAATGCTGTCGCAAAGCAGCTGCGCAGGATTAGGATTCACAAAATCGTCGACGTAGCGCTTGTCGCTGCGGCGAATGTCGCCATAGAGAATTATGTTGGGGTTCGGACCGATGTTCAGCAACCTGTACATGTTCTGCACATCGCCCACGCGGGCATGGCTGATTACCTGACAATTACTAATGGCTGGCGTGAACACAAAGTCAGTGGCTTCGGTGCCCGAGCGGTCAAAGCTGAGTTTCACCAGATTATCGTGAAAATTTATGGCATGCACGCCGGGACCGTAATCGTAGGCAAGGTCTTCAATCATCCAGTTGTCGCTGAATGTTTCAAACGGATAGGCGCTTTCGTCGTAGACAATCGAACCGTCGATTTTTTTCACACCCATGCTGTCGAGCGCAGCCACCACCTCAGCCACAATGTTGGGGTGCGAAGCAAAATGGCGCGAACCAAGCGTTGGGTCGCCAAAACCTTTCACCACCACGTTGCCACGCAAGCGGTTGCCTTTCAGCTCGCCAATGGCGCTCACCGTGGTGTGAAAACAGTAGTCTTTGCCCAGCAGAGCCAACGCCGACGCCGACGTCACCGTCTTCATCGTGGAGGCTGTGGTGATTGCCAAATCGGGGGTGTTCGATGCCAACACCACACCGCTGTCGATGTCCATCACACACACGCCCACCGAGGCATTGCGCAGATAGTCGGCGTGGGCAAATCGGTCAACCGCCACCTGAAATTCGTTCACCTGAGCCACGGCGCTACCGGCAAGCAGCACACCAGCGGCAATAGTAAGTATTCGTTTCATAATCAATGATTTATCTGTTATTTTGCATCTCTCAAAAAAAGAGAAGTGATTAATTTCATAAACACACGCTGTAGCCGGCTCAAACTCGCAACCTGCGCACGCCGCGCATAGCCAACCGCATGAACGCCAGCACCTGGCGGCTGCCGATAATCAGCAACACGCCTGCTATAATGAGCAGATTGCCTATGGCAATTGTCGGAGTGAACGCCTCGCCAAACACCAAAATGCCCACAACCACAGCCGTCACCGGCTCCAACGCGCCCATGATTGCCGTTGGCGTAGAGCCTACCAATTCAATGGCGCGGGTCATGGTCACCAACGAAATCACCGTAGGCACCACAGCAAGCATCACAGCATAGCCCACTGCGTTTGCCGTGGGCAGAAGCATGAGCCGATAATCTTCAGACGTGAGCGAATGCAGCGCAATAAGGCAGGCACACAGCGCCATCACATACATATTGAGCGTGAGCACCGGAATCTTCACCCGCCAGCAATTCAGCGCAACGATATACAGCGAATAAGCCACCGATGAAGTCATCACAAAGGCGCATCCCACGACATTTAGGCTGCCCTCACCGCTGCCGCCGTTGAGCATTGCTATTCCCACAAACGCCAACGCGAGCGACAACACCGTCACCACCGTGATTCGTTCATGAAAAAACACTGCCATGATTAGCGCAACTATGATTGGATAGACAAACAACAATGTCGATGCAATTCCCGAGTCCATATACAGGTAGCTTGAGAACAGAGCCAATGCCGACACGGCGAACAGCACTGCCAAGAGTGCCACCAACGCCCAAGCGCTGCCCAGCAGCTTTGCCATCGCACCTTCGCCACCCGCAGTTGCAGGCTTGGCGCCGACGCCAAGCACAAAGCCCCGACGCAGGCGCTCACGCATGCCCAACCTGCCGCCTTTTACTGCCCTAAATGCTATTATCGCCGCCAAAATTGCCACAGCAATCGTGAATCGCGAGAACAAGATGGTGTGGGTGTTCATCCCCTCTCGCCCAAGCATCAAGCCGCCCAACGGATTTAAGCCGTAGCTCGCTGCCGACACTATGGCATATATGCTTCCTTTAGTTACGTTATTCATTACTCAAATAATTTACATTTTTCACACAGTTATGTTTATCAGCGTGCAAAGTTACAAAAAATTCAGCCATATAAGAGCCTGTTTTTGCTTTTTAGAAAGCAATTTGGCAAAATCGTTTGCAGAAATCACTAAAATAAACTAACTTAGCAAAATCTAATAAATACGGCTTGATTTGATACCTTAAATGATGTGTTTTCAACAAATATTGCGCTTTTTCGCCGTGCTGACTGTTGCAGTATCATCACTCGTCGGATTTGCAGTTGACATGCCCACGCCTACGCAAATCTACGAGCAACAATGCGGCAAAAACAGCAGTGCGTTGAAAACCCAATCCAAGCAACTTTCAACCGCCAAATCGCTGCGCGAAAAATATGCCATCTTAGAGCGTATGGCAGCGGTGAGCTATAACATGCCCGAAGAATTCGACATCAACACACAACGCCTGAAAATTGCAAAACAACTTCGCAGCAACACACACGAGCTGGACTGCTACCTGAGCTTCTGCCGAATGTATTCGGAGCAAGACGACCGCCAAAAGGTGCATCAGTGGGCTGAAAAAATATATGCCAACAGCAAGGCAGGCACTTACTATTGGCTCATGGCCAACTACTATGAGATTGGCGCCTCATATTGGGCGGGCGATATGCGCTCGGCTTGGAGCCAGCTGCAACGCCTCGGGCTCGACGTAAAACGGCACAACACGCCATTGGGCCAAGCAATAGTGGCTCTGGTCACTTCCGAGATTTATTCATTCACCAGCCAGGACGACAAAGCCTCGACGATGATTGACGACTATCTCGACATTCTCGTAGAGCAAGAAAACCCCAAGTTGCTCATGCTCGCTTTCTCGTCGGCGGTTTCCTATCAGTTCTTCACCGCAAATTATCAGAAAGCCAAATATTACATTCAGCTTTGGGAGAAAGAAGTGCAAAAACTCAAGGCAAAGCTCGATATACCCGAGCAGATGAGAGAAAACCTTTGGAATATCGAGACGAACAAAGCCATCCACCTCTCCTACAGCAACAGCTACGACAAGCTGAACGACGCCATCAACCGACTGTGGGACTGCAAATACACGCCTTCGAAATGGGACCTTGCCCAATTCCTGCTCATTCGCGCCAATGTCAACTATCACAACGGCAACGTGAAGAACGTGGAAGCCGACATCAACTATCTGTTGCAGAACAAGGACCGCTTCACACACGAATACCTGACGCTGCTGGCTCAAACCTACCATTCAGCCGGCATGTATCAGCAATCAGCCCTTATGCTCAAGAAAGCCACCAACGTGCTGCGAGGCAACCTTAACGAAAACCTGCTGCGCGAAATCAGCCAATACGGGCAGCTGTCGAAGCAGCTAAGCAAGGACGCCGAAAACGACGACGCCCGCCTGCGTGATGCCCACGCCCTGCATATGGCGCTCACCATTGCTGTTGCAATCATCGCCCTTGCAGTGCTGGTGCTGGTGGTTATTTTATATCGGAACGTCAAAAAAACCCGACAGCTGAAGAAGCTAAACGCCGACCTCAACATTAAGCGCGAGCAAATTTCTCGCCTGAACGCCAGTCTGGTGAACGCCATTGCCGAAGAGGAGGAAAGCAACCGCAAGAAAAACGAATTCATGGCAAACATCAGCCACGAGATTCGCACTCCGCTCAACGCAATTGTGGGATTCAGCGAAATCCTTTCTACATCAATCATCGGCAAGGACGAGTTCGACAACCGCGAATTCACCGAACTAATCCGTTCGAACAGCGACTTGATGCTGAAATTGGTGAACCAGATTATCGACACGCCAAGCGACACCGCTTCCGACATAAATCTCGAAAAAGCCAACGTTGTGGAAGTGGCTGAGAAGGTGCTCTATTCAGCCGAGGCTTTGGTGTACGAGGGCGTGAAAGTGATTTTCGACTGTCCGGAGAAGCAAATTGAAATCTTCACCGACCGATTCCGCCTGCAGCAGCTGCTCACCAACCTGCTTGGCAATGCCGCAAAATTCACCAAAGAAGGTTCTATCACGTTGTCGATTAATCTCAACGATGTGTTTGTGACGTTTGCCGTCACCGACACCGGCTGCGGCATCAAGCCGGGCAAAGAGGAAAGCATTTTTGGACAATTCGAAAAGGCCGACGAAGCTTCGCAAGGCAGCGGACTGGGGCTATACATCAGCCGAACCATCAGCCGAACCCTTCTCGGCGAACTTTACGTCGACAAGACTTACACCGGCGGTGCCCGATTTGTATTCAACCACCCAATCGACCTCGAGCAGCAGCTTGAGAGAAAGGAGGCAATGGCATGACCCGGGCATTTATGAAACTGGCACGCGTGGCGCTGATGATGGCAATGGCGTTGCTGAGTGTTTCGGCTTACGCTGTCGACAACGCCCTTGAAACACGCACCAAAGAAAGCCTCAAGAAGGCTGAAAACGACCGCGAAAAGATGCGCTTGATTGGCAAGCTGTCCGACATCAACTTCGGGCTGCCTGCCGAGCTGATTTACCTCAAGCAGCTCTACGGCTTGACTTCGCAAAACAAAGCCAATTACAGCAACACCTATAAGGCAATGGCTATTTCGCACATTTGCCGTTATTATTTCAACATCAACAAGCTCGACAGCGTGATTGCCTGGGCTCAGAAATTCGACGAGGTTCAACTCAAACCTGAGGTGTACTCGCGCTATTTCGACACCAAATACTATCAGAGCAGCGCACACCTCGAAAAAGGCAACACCGAAAAAGCCCTCGGCGCCGCCCTCGACCTTCAGAAAGACGCTCAACGCCTACACAGCGAAGACGGCGAGGTGACTTGCTACGAGCTGCTGGGCGACGTGTTCATGAAAACGAAGGTGTTGACCCAAGCCATCGATGCCTATTCGTGCGGCTACAACATCCTCAAGAAGCAAAGCCGACGCCCAACCTACCGCTTTCAGCTGCTCACACAAATTCTGGAGTGCTACACCGAGGACTCATCGTGCTGCGACGCCAGCATCTACCTCAAAGAGATGCAATCAATTTTCCAGAAAGGCGAGATAGCAAAATCGAGCGGTGCACTCTACGAACGCTGCCTCAAGCTGTTCTATGCCTACTCGCTGCTGCACAGCGTGAACTCCGGTGACACGGCAAATGCCAACTATTTCTTCACAATACTGTCGAAATCAGCCACCGTCGACGACTGGTTTGTTGAGGACCGCAGCACTCGCTCGATTGCCGAATACTACACGTCGTGCTCGCGATACAACGATGCCCTCAAAGCAATCAGCAAGATCGACAGCTCGTCGGTCGACCCGCTTTATTCGTTGCTCTATGCCAAGGGGCAAGTGCTCGAGCACCTCAAGCGCTACAAGGAAGCAACCACCAACTACTATCTTGCCTACGACACGCTGCAAAGCGAATATAACAAGTCGATTTTGAGCGACTTCAGCCAATTTCAGGACATCTGCCACGAACAATACGTGGAACGCCTGCACAAAGAATATATGGCTGAGCGGCAACGCAACAACATCATCTACACCTCGGTGTTCCTTGTGGCGGCACTCATCATGCTCGCCCTGTTTGGCTACCATGTGCGCCGCAGCAGCATCCTGGGGCATCACCTCTCGCTTAGCGAAAAACGCCTCCGCGCCGACGAAACCGAACTGCTACAACGCCAAGCTGTGCTGCGCGAAGCCCTCGAAAAACACATGCAAAACGGCAGAATGAAATCGACCTTCCTCTCAAACATGAGTCACGAAATACGCACCCCGCTCAACGCCATTGTGGGATTCAGCAACCTGCTTGTCGACAACGCCGGCGACAATGTTGAGCTGCGCGACTATGCCAACATCATTCGCGCCAACTCCGACTCGCTGATGGTGTTAATCAACAACATCTTGTCATTAGGCCGAATCGACTCGAACCGTGTGGTGCTTTCTTGGCAATCAGCCAACCTCATGGACATCATTGCCACAGCTTTGACTCCGTATCAAAACAGCAAAGTGCAAACAATAATCGACAGCCCAAGCGACAACATTGAAATCGTAACCGATGCTCTGCGTCTTGGCAAGGTGTTCGACAACATATATTCCAACGCATTCAAGTTCACCAAAGAGGGACATGTGAAAACCACAATCACCCTCGACACCCTAAACGTACACATACGCATCGAAGACACCGGCATAGGCGTGCCCGACGACAAAAAAGAGCTGATTTTCGAACGATTCGAGAAGGTGGACACCTTCACTCCGGGCAGCGGACTTGGATTGTCGATTTGCCGCGAGCTACTCAAGCGAATGAATGGTGCCATTTGTTGCGACAAAGATTACACCGAGGGCCTTGCCATAATCATGCAATTCCCTATAGTACCACACAAGCCCACGAATAGCCCCGCACGATGACTATACGCTCCTTCATAACAGCTCTGCTGATATTATGCTGCATTGAAGTGTGTGCTGCTACCGAGCACTCGCTGCCCGCAATATACATTACCACCACCGACCTCAATTTCCGCAACGGTCCGGGCAAAAGCTACTCCAAGGTGACAACTCTGCCCCGAGGCAGCGAGGTGAAGGTGACCGATTTCACCTACAACAATTGGGCTCTCGTGGAAATGAGCGGCAACACTACAGCATACTGCTCTGCAAACTATCTGCAGTATGTGGGACCGGTGCCTGCGCCTCAACCCGAGGCTCCTCGCAAGGCAAAGTCGCACGGATTAGTGCCCACCATAATCGGCTGGGCTTGGACAGCTATTCTTTGGGTGATAGGCATCATCATAGTGCGCAAACTCATGCTGTGGTGCGCTTCGATAATCAGCGTGGTGGCGTATAAAATTTACTGGGTGGCATGCCTGCCGTTCTATTTCATGAATTGGCTGCAACGCTATGCCTCAAAACCCTGGCGGCTGTTCTTCAAGTTCAACAGCGGCAACGACTCGCGCAACCAGGAGTTGCGGCAGATATTCGAATGGGTGAAAATTCCACTATACATCGCCCTCACCCCGCTGCGTTTTGTCAACGCCGTCTACTATAACCTTGTGGTGCACTGCTCGTTCGAGTCGCTGAACTATGCCCTTGAGGTGCTCTATCCCAGCCACTATCGCGAAGGCGGCGACGACAACTGGATAAACTGGCTCATCTGGCTGCCATGGCGCATAATCAAATACCCGATGTGGCACGGCTCACTCACATTCATCGAAAGCGCCATCTGGACCGTGGTCGACACCTTTATTCCGGCACTCACACTCTTTCACGGCACCGACGCCTCCGCCAGCGAGAGCATCACACAAAGCCGCGGACGCGTGGGCAACAACAGCTGGCGCACCGAGGTGTGGAACGTGGGTGGCGGCAACTTTGCCGGCAACGGCATTTACTTCGCCCCCGCCCGCTCTACCGCGCTGCACTACAGCGCAGGCTCGCTGATTGTGTGCCGCGTGAGCCTCGGACGCGTGATTGACCTTGGGCTCGCTCCTTACAATATCTTTCGCCAATGCGGCCATGCCGACGCCCTCGGGGCTACGCGCTGGGGACTGAACAACGGCTACACCACCGGCGAATGGTGGCGCGCCGACTGCCATTGGTGGGAATACTGCATGTACGATTGGAAAAACCGCTACAACCACTCGTGGCGCATTCGTCCGCTGTATGTGCTGTCAATCGACGACGAGATGCTGCAACGAATACCCGGCGGCATGCACCACTGGCTGTTCCGTAAAATGGTGATTAACGACATTATCGACAGCTTCAACACCCTCGTAGAGTGAGCACACACTTATCCGCCCGGCAATTTGGCAATTTCCGAAGTTTTTCAGTAACTTTGTGCATACCTATGGAGGCAGTGTGTTGCCACAACCACGGCACACCATCACAAAGCCTCAAAAAAACAATTATTTTTGAACAATTTGGCTGGGATGCCATGCTATGGCAATATCACCACATAAAATAATATACTACAAACCATTATGAGCAGCACCACACCCGCCAACGGCGCAAGCGACATCGACATTCAGCATCCCGAGCTGTGGACCATGCACCTGTGGCTCAGCGAACAAAGCATCAGCTATGCCCTGTTCACACGGGCACAAGCCGATTCGCTCCTATGGGGCACAATAGCCCTCGACATGAGTTTTGGCGACTATCTGAAGAGCCTGGAGAATTGCATCTACGACCATCCGCTGCTGCTCAAGCCCTACGGCACGGTGCGTGTGGTGTGCGAGAGCAGTAGGTTTGCCGTGCTACCCGCCGAGGTGGCTGCCGACGACGATTTGGCTGCCGAAGTGTTTGCGGCATCAATTCCCGATGCCGAAGGCGACGTGGCATTGTGCACCATGCCACGCTGCGGAGCCGCCATTGCCTTCGAATTGCCGCGCGGCACAAAGGGCTTTCTGCAACGCACATTCTTCAATTCGCCCATTGTGCACAGCCTGATGCCTTTGTGCGAGTACTACGCCTCGAAGCAACAGCAAACCTCGCTGCAGCGAATGTTTTTGCACCTCGATGCCGAGCGAATGCGCATGTGCATCTTCGGCAAAGGCAGGCTGCTCATGGCAAACGTGTTCGACTATCGCAGTCCCGACGATGCCGCATTCTATGTGCTTAACGCATGGCAAAGCTTCGGGCTCGACCCGCTTGCCGACGAAGTGCAGATGGCTGGCGACAAGCCGCAACGCGACCAGCTCACGCCCATTCTGCGAAAATACATCAACTATGTGATGCCCACAATATTCCCGGCTGCAGCCATGCGCATCGGCCACGATGCCGTGAAAGCGCCCTACCCATTAATTCTGCTTGCCCTATGCGAATAATCAGAGGAAAATTCGGGCGCCGACGCTTCGACGTGCCCAACAACATCACCGCGCGCCCAACCACCGACTTTGCCCGCGAAAACATATTCAACGTCATCGAAAACATCATCGACCTTGAGGGCGCAACGGCTCTCGACCTCTTTGCCGGCACCGGTGCCATCAGCTTTGAGTTCCTGTCGCGCGAATGTGCCTCGGTGACAACCGTCGAAAAAAGCCACACTCAATTCAATTTCATACGCAAGGTGCGCGACATGCTCGACGTGAAAAACATGACGCTCATCAAGGGCGACGTGTTCCGCTTCATCGAGTCGACAACCCAGCCGTTCGACGTGATTTTCGTCGACCCACCCTACGACCTGCCTAACTTCGGCGAGATTCCCGGCAAAATACTCGCTTCGAAGCTGGTGAAACCCGGCACACTGTTTGTTATGGAACATAGCAAGGCCTACGACTTCTCGTCGCTGCCCCACTTCCACCAGCACCGCACCTACGGCAGCGTAAACTTCTCGCTATTTATCATCGGCGACTCAAGCACCGAGCAAGCCTCCGACGAACAAGCATAACACTCCACTCCGCAACCGCCATGCAACAGGTTTTCGACCCATTTGCCCGCCCACTGTATGTGATGCTTAAGCCTGCAGGTGCGCGCTGCAACCTGCGCTGTGCCTACTGCTACTACCTTGAGAAATCGTGCCTCTACGATTCGCAAAGCCAAGGCGTGATGAGCGACCAGCTGCTTGAGCGCTTCATCGACCAATACATCAACTCGCAAACCATGCAGCAAATGCTGTTCACTTGGCACGGCGGCGAGACGCTCATGCGTCCGCTGTCGTTCTATCGCCGAGCCGTGGAGCTGCAAAAGCGATATGCACGCGGCAGAATCATCGACAACTGTCTGCAAACAAATGCCACACTGCTCACCGACGAGTGGTGCCGGTTTCTTGCCGACGAAGGATGGCTGGTGGGCGTGTCGATTGACGGGCCGCAAGAGTTTCACGACGAATACCGGCGCACAGCCGGCGGCGGACCCTCGTGGCGAAAGGTGATGCAAGGCATCGAGCGCCTCAACCGTTACGGCGTGCAATGGAACGCCATGGCTGTGGTGAACGACTACAACGCCGACTATCCACTTGAATTCTATCGTTTCTTTAAAGAGATTGATTGCCACTACATACAATTTGCTCCTATCGTGGAGCGCATACACCGCCATGCCGACGGGCGGCACCTCGCCGCACCATGCCAAACGGGCGACCCCGTGGCAGAATTCTCGGTCACTGCAGAGCAATGGGGCAATTTCCTGTGCACTATCTTCGACGAATGGGTGCGCAGCGACGTAGGCAACTACTTCATTCAGATGTTCGACAGCACACTTGCCAACTGGGTGGGCGAACAGCCCGGCGTATGCACTCTGGCAAAGACCTGCGGCCACGCCGGCGTGATGGAGCACAACGGCGACGTGTACAGCTGCGACCACTTTGTTTTCCCGGAATACCGCCTGGGCAACATCAACACATCAACTCTCACCGAGATGATGTACAGCCCACAACAGCAAGCATTTGGCAACGCCAAGCACGACACACTGCCACGGCAATGCCGCGAATGCCAATGGCTATTTGCCTGCAACGGCGAGTGCCCAAAGAACCGAATTATTCACACCGCCACAGGTGAACCCGGACTCAACTATTTGTGCCAAGGCTATCGGCAGTTCTTTGAGCATGTGGCACCATATATGGATTACATGAAGCAGCAGCTACTGCAACAGCAGCCGCCTGCCAACATTATGCAAGCCATAGCCCGCGGTGAGCTCTAACGCTCATTATTTGCCCAAGCCATAGTAATGCTTCAGCATCTTGCCCACAAACCTCCACGGCAGCATGTAGGAGCGGTGACGCCGTATGGGCGAATCGAACAACATGAAGCCAAGCACCAGCGCAATGCATCCAAAGCAAGCCCAACCGTAAACTGCCTTAACCCCCACAAGAAGCATATTATCAAGCAAAGCATCGGCGTTGAGCGGTGCGGCGTTATGCACCCATAATGCCGGCGACGTATAGCGTGCAAAGCCGTCAGCCACATAGTGGCCAAACACTTTGGCATAAATGGCACAGCCCAAGCAAACGCCAATCACCATGTGAATCATATTGAACACGCTAAGCCCCTGAAAGAAATGGTTGAAATCCATCACTTCGCACAACGACGCCATGAACACTATGCTGAGGGTGGTGTAGGCAAAGCCACGGCAAAACAGAGGCAAATAAAGCGTCTGTATGCTAATGTGCGGCGATACTATGCAGTACATAATAGCCAAATAGCACAGCAAAGCCACACTGCCTATTATACCCAGCCTGATAAACGACATGCGCATCACCTTTTGCAACCACACAAGCGAGAACACACATCCGCAAATGTTGCCAATCCAAGCAGGCAAGCATAATCCCGCATTGGTGATGGTGGGATAGTGCATCACCTCCTCAACAAATATTTCCTCAAGAATATGCTCAGTGCCAAACAGGCACTCAACAAAGCAGATGAGCAAGAAAATCTGCTTCACATAGCGGAATCCGCTGAACACGCGCGGGTTGATGTAAGGATGCCTAACGTGCATCATGCGATGCATGATTAGGGCAAGCGTGATGCAAATGCTGCCAGTGAGATACCACACCGCATCGTGGTTATACCACGAATACCAATCGGCATAATCAAGCAAATAAGCAGCCTGAATGAGCAACGCCGCCCACAGCACCATTCCCGTCCAATCAATGCCATAAAGCGGCAGTTTCATTATTCTGAAGTGGCGCACACATGTGCACAGAAACGAAAGCACCACCAAGTGCAACCCAATCACCAGCCAATGCATCAGCCGCCAGTCGCCCAGCACCGTGAAATATGCCGACAAATAGTCCTGACTATTCATGCCCGTGAGGATGACAATGTGCAGCAGCGGGAAAAACACCGTCATATCGCGCTTGGGAGTCATCCACAGCTGCACATTCGACATGCACTCAAACGTGCCCTGAATCTTTGCAATGCCCTCAAGCAGGCACAAAAACCACAGCAAAGGCAGCCAAGTGACATAACCTATGAGCAGATTAGTTGCTATCACCGTCACCGACGCTCCGGTGAGCAACGTCTTGTTGGTGAAACGGAATTTCATTCTGAAAAGCATCGGAAACCACAATGCCATGCCGGCAAGGTTGCAGTAAAGGCACATCAGTACATCTTCACGCATCTCGGCATTCGCGCCAATCTGCTCGTTAAGAGCACCAAGATATCGAGCTCCCGACACCTGAAAGCACAACGCTATGCACAAATAAATCCATGGTCGCAACGATTTTGGCACAAAGTCCTTAATCATTGGCATGGCAAATGTTGTGGGAGCACTCATTGCTTCAGCACCTCACATTCAACATTATAACCTGCCCTGAGCAAGCGCAGATTTTCCGCAGCATTGTCTTTCAATGCAATTCGCACAGGCAAGCGTTGTTCAATCTTAACAAAATTGCCAGTGGCATTGTCGTGAGGCATCGATGAGAAAGCCGACCCGGTGGCATTCGACAACGACTCCACCACGCCAACGTATTCAACACCCGGCACGGCGTCGACTTTCATCTTCACCTTGGCGCCCACGCCTATGTTGGCTAACTGCGACTCGCGATAGTTGGCTTGCACCCACAGTTCGTTTGTATCTACAATGTCCACCATTGTCTGTCCCGGTTGCACCAACTGCCCTTCGTGAATGGTTTTACGCCCCGTCACGCCGTTGCAAGTGGCAACAATGGCGCAATACGACATGTTCAGCCTTGCCAAATTAACCTTTGCCTCACACAAGGCAATTGTGGCATCGCTACGGTCAAGCCCGATGTTTTGCTCAGCCTTGACATTGGTGGCAGCCGTTTTGGCACGAGATGCACGCTCAAAACGGGCTTTGGCAGCCTCGTAGGCTGAAAGCATGTTATCGTATTGCTGGCGAGTGACAGCGCCGGCGCTGTACAGCTGCGAATAACGCTCATACTCGCGTCGGGCGTTCTCGAGCAACGCCTTTTCCTCGTCAATCGACGCATCGCTCACAGCAACGTTGCTTGCCGATGTGGTGACTCCAGCCTTGGTGAGCCGGCGCGAAGCAAGGGCGTTTGCCAATTCGGCTTGGGCTTGAGCCAAAAGCATGCGAAATTCAGCATCTTCAATTATCACAAGCGTGTCGCCGGCTTGCACCTGCTGGTTTTCCTCGAAGCGGATTTCCTTGATAAATCCCGCAACACGAGTGTTCACCGCAGTGATGTGTTGGCAAACAACGGCATTGTCGGTGTATTCCACGTCACCGAAATGCAAAAAACGGGCGCAAACTATTGCCAGCCCTATAGCCAACAATGCGAAAACTACAATGTTATATATTATACGTTTAGCAGTACGTTTCATAATGTATGTGATAGATATTTCAGTTTGATTTGATAGAATGAAATGTTAATTTCGGCATCAGCCTCGCCAATTTCGGCAGCAAGTTTGGTGTTCGATGCGTCGAGCATATCGGTGAGCAGCGCCAACCCGTTGCCGTATCGCTTCTCCACCACAAGATAGTTGGCATTAGCCAATTCAACCGATTTGCGCTGCGTGTCGAGCTCTTTTTGTGCCGTGAGAAAGTCGATGTAAGTGCTATGAACATCGTTATTAATCCTCTCATGGGTGAGAATCTCTTCCTCTCGGCTCATCACCAGGTCAGCCTTGGCTTTGCTCACCTTGCGATTGCTTTTGTAAAGCGCCGAAAGGTTGTAACTCACACCGATACCGGCAAACCAATAGGCAAAATTCTTGTTGATTGTGGGCACTTCGATGGTGATTGGTCCATCGAGGTGCATCTCAGCCACTGCAGCCACTTTGGGCAACAATTCGCTGCGCTGAAGCCTCAGCCGCTTTTCGCTGAGGTCGACAGCCAACTTCGATTGCTTAGCCACGTTGTTGCTTGCCGCAAGTTGCTGCCATTGCTCCTCAGAAAGCGCATCACTGCCTACAGGCACCGTGCCAAAGTCGGCAGTGAGCACCGTGTCGGCATCGAGGTGCAACATCGTGGCAAGCGTGTGGCTGATGGTCTTTTTAGCATCGAGCAATTTCACTTGATTGAGCCGCAAAGCCTCCAGCTGCAGTTCGTAACGCATCACATCGGTTTTCAGTGCCGTGCCGTTTTCAAACCTTGCGTTAATGTCGCGCAATATGCTTTGAGTGAGTGCGATGTTCTTTTCCACCACCTTCATGCGGTTTTGCATTCGGCACAGGTCGAGATAGTGCGAAGCTATCACAAACCTAACCTCCTCGCGGTTGGTGGCATAGCTTAGTTGCGCCATCTCGCGATTGATTTTAGCAATGTCGATGCCAGCGGTGATTGCGCCGCCCGAATAGATGGTTTGACTGGCTCGAAGGGCAAAATTGTTAGTAAAATGTGGATTGTCGACGTGCACCGAATTTGTAAAATCGCGATTGAAAAGCACACCATCGCCAAGATAGCCAACACTCAACTCGGTGCTGATGTCGGGCAGCCTACCTGCAGCACTCACTGCCACATCGTGCTCTGCACCCTCCACCGCAGTACGCCTAATTTTCAAGCTTGCAACTTGCTCATCAGCCAAAGTCCATAGTTGCTCCAACGAAATTGCTGTTTGAGCAAAACCGACACAGGGTAGCAAGAGCACGGCCGCAAGCAGCAGCTCTACTCTGTTTTTATTCATAAATCAAAAAAAAATTAATTTTTAGTCTTTATTCACCCTGTATTTTACGAGCCTGCAAGGTGAGACCCTGGCCGAGTGGCGCGATGCAAAGTTAATAACAATAATTGAATTATGAAGCCTTATATCCTCCAAGATTTAAGGTTTATTAACAACCACCTTGCTCGGCAACAAGGCGCAGGATGGCGGTATGCGCATCGTCGGGTGCGAGCCAGACGATTGATGGGTCTTTGGCGTGCCAAGTGAGTTGTTTTTTGGCGTAAACACGTGTGTTTTTTTGGATGCGGGCAATGGCGGTGTCGCGGTCCATTATGCCGTCGAAGTAGGCAAACATCTCCTTGTAGCCCACGGTGTTGAGCGAATTGAGGTGGCGCAGATGGTAGACGCTACGGGCTTCTTCTTCGAGCCCCATGTCAATCATTTGCAGCACGCGAGCGTTGATGCGCTCAAAGAGCTGTGGACGCGGCAGGTTAAGAGCTACCTTGACAATGCGGAATGGGCGCTGCTTTGCGGTGCCACGGCGCAACGAAGTGTAGGTGACGCCCGACTGGGTGATTATTTCAATGGCGTGAATCACGCGTTTCGTGTTTTGGCGGTCGACGATGGCATAATACTCCGGGTCGGCTGCCTGCAAGCGAGCAAGCAACCCGTCGAGCCCTTCGGCTTGATAGAGCTGCAGGGTGGCTTGACGCACCTCGGGGCTGATGGTGGGTATGTCGTCGATGCCGCGGCAAACAGCGTCGACGTACATCATCGAGCCGCCGCACATCACCGCATAGGGGCTGCGGCTGAACAGCTGCGGCAGCAATTGCATCACATCTTCCTCGAATTGCGCCGCGCTGTAGTATTCGTCGAGATTTTTAAACTGCACAAAGTGGTGAGGCACGACAGCCATCTGCTCGGCAGTTGGGGCAGCGGTGCCGATGGGTATTTCGCGATATATTTGCCGCGAGTCAGCCGAGATGATGTCGGTGCCCAACGCCTTAGCCACGGCGATGGCAGTGGCAGTCTTGCCCACCCCAGTGGGTCCGGTGATTACGATTAAAGTGGGTTGCTGGTTCATGCTACGGCAAGCAAATCACTTGAGATAATCCTCAAAATAACGAGTGATTTTTTCGTGCAGATGCACGCTCTTGTGTCCGCGCATGTTGTGCTCCTCGCCCGGATATGCCAGAAAGTCGGGATAGGTGTCGGCTTCGGCGCATGCATTAAGGAACATCAAGCAGTGCTGAGGCACCACGGTGTTGTCGTTCATGCCGGTGATTACGAGCAGGCGTCCCTTGAGGTCTTTGGCGCGATTGAGCAGCGAAGTTTTCTCGTATCCCTCGGGATTGGTTTGCGGAGTGTCCATATAGCGCTCGCCATACATCACCTCATACCATTTCCAGTCGATAACCGGACCGCCGGCAACACCAACCTTGAACACATCGGGATAGTTGGTCATGAGCGAGATGGTCATGAATCCACCAAAGCTCCAGCCGTGCACGCCCAAGCGCGATGCATCGACATACGGCAAAGTCTTGAGATATTCCACGCCTTTCATCTGGTCCTGCATCTCAATCTGTCCAAGCTGGCGGAAAGTGGCTTGCTCAAATGCCAAGCCGCGGTTTTCGCTGCCACGGTTGTCGAGGATGTAAACGATGAATCCCTTTTGAGCCATATAGGTTTCCCACGAGCGCGACATCCAGTGCCACGAAGCAGCCACGTTGTGGGCGTGCGGACCGCCGTAGACATACACCACCGTAGGATATTTCTTTGCCGGGTTGAAATCGGCTGGCTTTACCATACGCCAATAGAGGTCGGTGACTCCGTCGGCGGCTTTTATGCTTCCCGACTCGAAGATGGGCACTTGATAGCCTTGCCATGGGTCGGCGCTGCGATGAATTTCCACACTTTTACCAGTGCGGGTGTTGGTGATGGCATAGGCTCGAGGCACATCGGGTTCGCTCCAGCTGTCGAGCAGATAGCTGCCGTCGGCGCTGAGTGTGGCGCTGTGCACACCCAGTCCATTGTCGAGCTGGCGGCGAGTGCCCTTAGCCACATCTACGCTGAAAATGTTCATCTGCAGCGGGTTGATTTCGTTCGACACATAAATCACGCTCTTTGCCTTGGCGTTGAAGCCCACCACAGCATCAACCACCCAATTGCCCTTAGTGAGCTGACACACAATATTGCCCTGAATGTCCATCAGATAAAGGTGCATAAAGCCATCTTGCTGGCTCCAATAAATGAACTTCGTGCTGTCCCAAGGCAAGAACTGAATGGGATGCAGAGGCTCAACGTAGCGGTCGTTATGTTCGCTGTAGAGAGTCTTTATTTTCTTGCCCGAGGCGGCATCATAGGCATCAAGCCGGGCGTCGGTTTGGTCGCGGTTCACTTCAATTAGATAGAGCGTAGAGCCGTCGGGCGACCATGCGATGTTGGTGAAATAGCGGTCGGTTACATCGCCAAGGTCGAGATAGCGGGTGGCACCCGTAGCCACGTCGGCAATGCCGATGGTCACCTTGTGCGAAGTCATTCCAGCCATAGGATATTTGTCGGGAGCATAGGCAGCCACGCGCTCAAAGGTGTTGACCTGCGGATAGTCGGTCACCATCGATTGGTCCATGCGATAGAACGCCAACTGCTTGCCGTCGGGCGAAAAGAATGTGCCTTTGTAGATTCCAAACTCGTTGCGGTGAACGCTTTGCCCGTATACAATCTCGCGAGAGCCGTCGGTGCTGAGCTGATGCAACTCGCCGTTTTGTGCTTTAACATACAGGTTGTCGTCCTTGAGCAAAGCCCAAACCTTTCCAGCCTCGTTCCACTCAAGCCCGCGAAACCCCTCAGGCGCCTTGGCAGCGTTGTCAACAGGTTTTTCAGCAGCCACCTTCTTGCCTGTGGCAAGTTCATATCGGAAATAGCTATCTTTTTCGTTGAGAATAAGGTCGTTGTCATACCAGCGCGCATCGATGCGCTCAGGCGTCATTTGCTTATAGTTTTTGCCGCCGAAGTTCAAATCCTCAAGCGTAAACAATTTTTGCGCCTGTGCGCCGGCACTTGCAATGAGCAATGCAGCCATCGTAACAAGAGTTTTCATTATTTTCAGTTAATATTAGTCGTCTATTTCAGTAAATACAAGCCTTCGCCAATAAAGTTACGCAAATCTACAAATAAATTCTCACTGATGCAACAAGTAACTGCACATCCACCCCTCTGGAGGAATCACAGCAGATTCTCTCGCAAATAGCGCTTCAGCAAGAAAGTGAGGAAATAGGGAAAGGTGTAAATACTGCCGTTGAACCCTATATTAGCCATACACAACTTTATACCAAACCGCACATCTTGATGTTTGTTATTGCTTTTCCCAGAGGTCAGCTTTGTCAGCGAAGCGGTGGCAGCATTGCTTGCTTTCACCTCAATGGGGATAAGCGAATCGGCGTTGCGAACAAAGAAATCAATCTCCAACGCATTTTTCTCCTGCTTATAGTAGTATAGTTTGTAGCCTTGCTTCACAAGCATGTCTCCAACAATGTTCTCATACAAAGCGCCCTTGTAAGTGCCGAAATTCCGGTTGATGCGAAGGTCGTCCTGTGCTTCCTCGTCAAGCGATGCCACAAGCAGCCCTGTGTCTTTAAAATAAACTTTGTATTGCTTTGGATTATAGTTCCCTTTTAGTGGCAATTCCACATTATCTAAGCAATAGCACACGTTAATTATGCCAGCATTTTCAAGCCATTCTATTGCGCCCATGTATTCCCTGTTTCTCGCTCCCAGCGAAATTTTTGTGACCTGGAATTTTTTATTTTCCTTCGCCAAGAATGTTGAAATATGGCGATACACGGCAAGCACCTTTGCCTTGTCGAAGCCCGATGCATATTTGGTTATATCTTCTTCGTAGTCTAAAAGCAATTGTTTCTGTGTATTTAGCGTGTTGGTGAAATTGCGTTGGGAAACAAAAAGGTTAACCACTTCAGGCATTCCTCCTATTGTAATATAAGTGCGAAACATTTCAAACATAGCATCAAGCACCGATTGTGAGAAAGGCTTTAGGTTTCGCATATGGTCGTAAAGATTCTCTATCTGACTGTCGCTATACCCGTTTGCCCAAAGAAATTCCTCAAAATCAAGCGAGTGCATTTCGTAATCTTCCTTATAACCAACACTGTTCGACTCTATTTTGTTGTAATTAATGCCCATTAGCGACCCAGAGCATATAACATCAAAACGACCATCAATCATAAATGATTTCAAACTGGTGGCGCAATCGGGATTGTCTTGCAATTCGTCGAAAAATATTAGTGTCTGGTGTGGTACAAACTTAATAGTTGGCTCAATGAATGTTATGTTTTTGATAATATCTTCCACCTCATAACCATCATCGAAGATTGACATATACTTTTTTTGCAACGCAAAATTTATTTCCACCATATATTTGTAGTTGGTGTTGCCAAATTGGCGAATTGATTCGGTTTTGCCAACTTGTCTTGCCCCTTTCACTATAAGCGGCTTATGCGCAATGCGGTTTTTCCATTCAATCAGTATGTTATCTATTTTTCTGCGAAGCATAATTATAATGATTTAGTGATGCAAAGATAATGATAAATCACATTTTTCCGATGTATTTCAAGGCAAAAATCACATTTTTCGGACATTTTCCGAAGCAAAATTCACATTTTTCAGGTGTTTTTCAAGGCTAAAATCACATTTTTCGGATGTTTTCCGGGGCTAAAATCACATTTTCCCGATTAATTTAAGATTGTCATTTGGAAAAAACAACCCCAATATCGATGGGGAATCGGTATTGGGGATGAATAGGCTTTGTTTGCGAGGAGCGGACTCGCCGTCAACCTTAGTGTGATTGGTTAGCCGCAATGGAAATAGCGCTCAACAAGCTGTTGCATGGCGGAAAGGTTGCCAGTTACATCGTGGCGAAGGGTTTGGTCGTTGTAGGCTTTCAGCTCATTGATGATGCCGTCAATCATCTGCGGCGAGAACACGCCGTATTGTTCGTACACGGCACGCTGGTTGGCGAGGCAGAGAGCCGAAGCTGCGCAGCTGTCGGGCAGCTGCTTGAGAGTGCGCAGGCGGTCGGCATGCTCATTGTTGTGAATGTTCACATCAACATAGGTGTGTTTAGCCACCACAAGGGCGTCGCGCATCTCCAGCCCATAGCGGCAAGCCACAGCCAGCCCAGCCATGAGGGTGTAGATTTCAGCCGAGCCGTCGGGCGAACGCATCTCAAAGGTCTGTTTCATTGAGCGGTCGCGCATATATGTGTCCTCAAGCGGGTTGGCAAGTTGGCACATGTCGGTGGCGCGCTGCCATCCCAGAGGCACACGCACCAGCGTAGAGCGATTCATATCGCCCCAGCAGATGTTGGTTGGAGCTTCTTGATGCGGCACGAGGCGGAAATACGACGTCGGAGTCTTGTTGCCGAAGGCGGTAATTGACGGCGCCAGCTCCATCAGTCCGGCAATAGCTCGGCGAGCGATGTCGCTGAGTGTGCCGTCGGCGTTCACCATCATGCTCTTGCCTTCGCGCACCATACGCATGTGTATGTGCATGCCCGAACCCGCCTTGCCGGTGGTGATTTTCGGTGCGAACGTCACAGTGAGTCCGCGTCGCTGTGCTTCTTTACGGATAATCCACTTGGCAAGCACCAGCTGGTCGGCAGCGTCCTCGGCATAAACCGGCAGGAATTCTATTTCGTTCTGCTCGTAGAGTTGTCCGTTATGGGTGAATGTGCCCACTTCGCTATGTCCGTATTTGATTTTGCCACCTGCCTGGGCAATATACGACATGCATTGCTGACGAAAATCGCCAAACTTGGCAAATGGTCCCGACTCGTGGTAGCCGCGCTGGTCGGCGGCGGTGAACAAGCCATCGTCGGGCGCAACAACATAATATTCCAACTCGCCCATGCACTGAAATTCCATTCCGGTAACCTCGTGGAATGCGCAGCAAGCACGGTGCAGAGTCTGTATTGGCGCAGCATCGAATGGTTCGCCGTCCTTGTCGAAATAGGTGCATAGCAGGGAGAGTGTGGGAATCTCGCTGAAGGGGTCGACAAACGCCGTCTTGAAGCGTGGCAGCACATACAAGTCGCTGCGTTCGGCGCTTACAAACGAGAACAGGCTTGAACCATCAACGCGCTCGCCGCACGACAGTATGGTGTCGAGATATTCAAGACTGTTAAGCACGAAGTTCAGAGTTTTGAGTCTGCCGTCGCCAGCCGGATACATGAAGTTAACCATGCGAATGTCGTTGTCGACAATATATTTTATGATGTCGGCTTTTGTGAATTTGTCACTGGCCTTTCCTAAATAAGCCTCAACTTTGTTGGGGCTGAAAGAGTGTTGTGTATTCATTGTTATCGAGTTTGTGTTAATAAAGGTAGTTTAAGTCGTTATTGGGTTATGTAGTTATGGCAAAGATAAACATATTGCGGTGTGTTTAGCGCAGAATCAATGTTATATGTTGTTAAAAGCAGATGGCAAAATGTTCGCAAATAATGGTCAAAACCTCCCAACACCAAATCTTTACAACCATATAATTAGCCAAACATCAGCCATTTCGTGGCAAAATGACATGCGCCACTCGTTGGCGTCTCGCAGCAGGTCGCTGTTTTTTAGGCACAAAACATGGCTTTCACTTGCATAACAAACCGATTATGAGTAAATTTGAATTACCAAAATCGAATTCACAATAACCAATACGAAAAAAAACTCTATAACATGACTAACATTAAACGATTTATTGTGGCGGCAATAGCTGCATTTGCTTTTATTGCTGTTGCACAGCAAAAGCCTCAAGCCTACATGGTGAGCAACGCCCACTTCGACTCGCAATGGAACTGGGACGTGAAGACCTCGATTCGCGAATATATCCCCAAGACACTTCGCACTAATCTGATGCTGCTCAATAAGTATCCCAACTACGTTTTCAACTTCGAGGGCGGCATAAAATATCAGTGGATGAAGGAATATTATCCCAACGAGTATTCTCTGATAAAACCATTCGTGAAAAACGGACGTTGGCACATTGCCGGCGCATCGTGGGACGCTACCGACCCAAACATTCCCTCGCCAGAATCGTTCATTCGCAACATCATGTATGGTCAGCACTTCTATCGCAACGAGTTTGGAGTGCTCTCCACCGACATATTTCTGCCCGACTGTTTTGGCTTTGGCTGGACACTGCCCACAATAGCCAACCATTGCGGGCTGATTGGTTTCTCTACCCAAAAGCTGCAATGGCGCACCCATCCGTTCTACGGTAACAGCAAGATTCCGTTTGAAATAGGGTTGTGGCAAGGAGTCGACGGCAAGCGCATCATGCTTGTGGCTGACGCTCACAATTACACATCACGCTTCAAGGAAGGCGAAGACTTGAGCAACAGCAAGAGTCTGCTGAAAAGCATCGAAAACACCGGCATCGGGGCTGTGTATCACTACTACGGCACAGGCGACACCGGCGGCAGCCCAACGCTTGAGAGCGTGCGCGCGGTGCAACGCGGCGTGAATGCCAACGGCGCAATCAACATCATCAGCGCCACCAGCGACAGCCTGTTTCGCGCTTATCTGCCTTTCGACAAGCACCCCGAACTGAAGGTGTTCGACGGCGAACTGCTGATGGATGTTCACGGCACTGGTTGCTACACTTCGCAGGCTGCCATGAAATGGTTCAACCGCCGTAACGAGCAGTTGGCAATGGCTGCCGAAGGCGCTGCTGCCACCGCCAGCTGGCTGGGCGCATTTGCCTATCCCACCGAGGAATTTGCCGAAGCATGGAAACGATTCATCTGGCATCAATTTCACGACGACCTCACCGGCACCAGCATCCCGCAAGCCTACGAGTTTTCGTGGAACGACGAGCTGCTGAGCATGTCGCTGTTTGCCAACACCCTGAGCACTGCGGTGGGTGGCGTGAGCCGTGCACTCGACACCCAAGTGTCAGGCACTCCGCTGGTGTTGTTCAACCCATCGGCATTCGCCGTCAGCGACATTGTTGAACTCACCATCGATGCACCCAAGCCTATACGGCAAGCCACAGTAACCGACCATAACGGCAAACGGGTTGCTGCCCAAGTGCTCGACTGTGAGGGCGGCAAGGCTCGCGTGCTGGTGGCTGCAAAGCTGCCTGCATTGGGCTATGCCGTTTACAACCTGCGCACATCATCGGGCAAAGCCATTGATGTAAAAAAGCCTGCTAATGCCATTGAAAACAGCGTGTACAGCCTCACCCTCGACGAAAATGGCGACATCTGCTCGATTATCGACAAACGCACCAACCGTCAACTGGTGGCAAACGGAAAAGCATTCCGCTTGGCGCTTTTCACGCCTAACATGTCGAACAGCTGGCCTGCTTGGGAGATAATGCGCTCAACTATGGAGGTGGAAGGCAAACCTCTGGGCAAAGCCGAAATTACGCTGTGCGAGGATGGCGCTTGCCGAAAGACGCTAAAGGTGACACGCACGTTTGGCGCCGCCGACTCTCACATCGCTCAATACATCAGCCTCAATGAGGGCGCACTTGCCGACCGCATCGACATTCGCACCGAACTCGATTGGAAAGAAACCAACTCGCTGCTTAAAGCCGAGTTCCCGATGTCGGTGGCTAACGCCAAAGCCACCTACGACCTGGGCATAGGCGTAGTGCAGCGCGGCAACAATACCGACCAGGCTTACGAGGTGCCTGCACAGCAATGGGCTGACCTGTCCATGCCTGACGGGTCCTACGGCGTGGCTGTGATGAACAACGGCAAATATGGTTGGGACAAGCCGTCGGACAACACTTTGCGTCTGACCCTAATGCACACGCCCGGCTCGAAGCAAGTGGCTCATTATCAAAGCCGTCAGGACCAAGGTGTGCATCACTTCACTTACTCGATTGTTGCCCACCAAGGCGACTACACCGCTGCCCGAATCGTTGAAAAAGCCGAGGTGCTCAACCAAGGCGTGAAGGCATTCGTCGCCCCAAAGCACCGCGGAGCGTTGGGCCGCTGCTACTCGTTTGCATCGGGTTCCAACGACAACGTGCTTCTGAAGTCGCTCAAGAAAGCCGAGGACGGCAGCGACTGCTTTGTGCTGCGCTTCGTGGAGACCTCGGGCAAAGCCACTCAGCAGCAGGTGTTTACGTTCCCAACCGAGGTGATTAGCGCCGACGAGGTGAACGGCATTGAGGACCGCATCGGCACCGTTGCCCACAACGGCAAATCAATCAGCTTCGACATCTCACCGTTTGGCATACGCACCTTCAAGGTGAAACTGGCTTCGCCTGCCGCCGCCCTGACAGCCCCGGCACAGGCACAACTGCCGCTACCTTACACTCACCGCGCCACCACCTACAACGCATTCACCCGCGAAGGCAATTTCGACGGTCGTGGCAACTCGTTTGCCGCCGAGTTGTGGAAGGAGCAAATCAGCCATCGAGGCATCAATTTCACCCTCGCCGCTGCCGACACACTGAACGCCGTGAAATGCGCAGGGCAAACCATCGACATACCTGCCGGATACACCAATGCCTATCTGCTGGCTGCCTCAACCAACCACGATGCCTCAGGACTGATAACCTTTGCCGATGGCAAATCTAATCAGCTGGCTGAGCAAATCGTTGCCGTGCCTTGCTATTCAGGGTTCTTCGGGCAATGGGGACAGCACAACTTCAGCAAAGCGTTCATCCGAGATGCCGACGTGGCTTATGTAGGCACCCACCGCCACAACGTGATTAACGGCGACTTGTTCTACGATTTCTCGTATATCTATATGATTAAACTGGCAATACCCGCCGGTGCCGCAGCCATCAAGTTGCCCGAGAATTCTGGCATAGCAGTGTTTGCCATCACCCTCGCCAACGATGCCAACAACACCCTCGGCGAGGCTTGCGACGTGATGAAAGCTTATCTGCCCGTTAAGACTATCGACGAAGGAGCTGCACTGCGCAAGAACCTGTTGCTCAACCGGCCGTGCATCGAAAAAAGCGGCGAGGTGAACGGGCGCGAATGCGCACCGCTCGCCGTTGACGGCATGAGCGACACCAAATGGTGTGACAACGCCACCGACCAACGCACAAAGTTCGTGGCATTCGACCTTGGCGCAACCACTCGACTGAAAGGCTGGTGCGTGACCCACGCCACCCTCGAAAACACCAACTACACCACCAAAGAATTCTGCCTGCAAGTGAAAACCAACGAAGCCGACCAATGGCGCACCGTCGACTCGGTGAACGACAACACCGAGATGCAAACCGACCGCCTGCTCGCTGAGCCCGTCGACGCCCGATACGTGCGACTTTACATCACCAAGCCCGACCAAAGCGAGGGCTTTGCAGCACGAATATATGAGTTTGAAGTATACTGAAAACCTTATTTTATAGCATTTATTTCGCTAAAAGATGGGAAATACAAAAAATAAACTATATCTTTGCCGTTGAAGAGTATTGCGTTTTGCATTATTCCACAGCAATATAACAAATAGCTATTGACCAAAAAAACGAAATATATATGGAAAATGTTCATGTAGTAATTATGGCAGGAGGCGACGGAAAGCGCCTGTGGCCTGTTAGTAATCAATCAACTCCAAAGCAGTTTGTAGATGTTTTTGGCTGCGGCCGCACGCTCATTCAGCTCACTTTCGACCGTCTGAAATCTATTTGCCCGGAACGCAACTTTTGGGTGGTGACTTCGAACGAATATGCCGAACTGGTGCGCGCCCAACTGCCTCAGCTGCGCGACGACCACATCTTGCTTGAGCCGGTGAGCAAAAACACTGCTGCTGCCACTGCCTATTTCACATGGAAAATAAAGGCTGTTGCACCAAATGCCATGGTGGTGCTCACCAACAGCGACCAAATGGTTACCAACTACGACTACTTTGCAAACACCATCAACGAATCGATTGACTTCGCCTCGAAAAACAATGCGCTGGTGACTGTGGGCATCAAGCCTACGCGCGACGAAATTCACGGTTTCTTCGAAGTTGCCGCCCAGCCAAGCGAAGGCAACATCTACAAAGTGGAACGCTACATGGGTCGCCCTGACGCCGACAAGCTGAAGGAATTCATGGACAACGAACGCGCCTACTGGAACACCAGCATCATGGTGGCTTCGGTGAACGTATTCGAAAACTCGTTCCGCGAATATGCTCCTGAAATGGCCGACAAATTCGACACTCTCACCCCTGCCTTGTTCTCGCCACGCGAGCAATATATGCTCAGCGAAGTGATGGACAGCGTTGAGTCAATCTCCTATGAGCGTCTTGTGTTGCAATTTGCTCATAACATCTATCTGTTCTGCGCCGACATGGGTTGGAGCGACCTCGGACGCTGGAGCGACTTGCTGCCGTTCGTGTCGATGGCTCGCTACGGCAACCTCAAGGTGGGCAATGTGAAGGCTTTCAACTGCAAAAACTGCATCATCGAGGTGCCCGACGCCAAGGTGGCTGTGGTTGACGGTCTGGAGGACTTTGTTGTGGCTGAGAAGGACGGTTCGCTGCTCATCTGCCGCCTCGACAATGTGAAGATGATTAAGGAATGGTCTGCCGAAATCGAGAAACCTCAACTCGACTAAGCAACTCACAATATTATTAGAAAATGTTTTAGAGGCTGCTCAAACGCAGCCTCTTTCTTTTTATTAAGCAAGTTTGCTGAATCAGCAACCGCTCCATGCGGTTAATGAGCGTTGTGTGCCGTCTGCCGCCCCACATAGCCACCTGCGGCGCCAATATTGGGTTGAATTTGCAACCGCTCCACGGTTGTGCATCAGGCGTCATCTGAGTGTAATAAGTTGATAACCAGCAATATTAACCGCGGAGCGGTTACAGCATGAATAACCCCACATTGGAGCGAAGTGACTATATGGGGATGTAGAAAGCTCCCCGATTATCACAACCGTGGAGCGGTTGCAGCCCCAGCCGCGATGGGCGATTTGCGTCGTATGCCGCTGCCGTGTAAACAACAGCTCCGGCGACTAATAGCCAACAGACATACAAAACACAAAAAGCGTCAAGTGCATATCACTTAACGCTTTAGGTAGCCCATAGCAGAATCGAACTGCTCTTTCAAGAATGAAAATCTTGCGTCCTAGCCGATAGACGAATGGGCCATCTATGTAGGCACTCACCAACGAGGGCAAGTGCGAAATTAACTCGGATTACTCTTAGGCAGCAATCTTGTTAACGCCCTTAGCGAGCTTCGACTTCAAGTTAGCAGCCTTGTTCTTCGAGATAACGCCCTTGCGAGCCAACTTGTCGAGCATAGCAGCTACTTTCTTGTAATCTTCAGCTGCAGCAGCCTTGTCGGTAGCCTTGCGAAGTTTGCGAACAGCGTTGCGTGCTGTTTTAGCATAGTAGCGGTTGCGAAGACGTCGTGCAGCTGCCTGACGGATTCTCTTTTCTGATGATTTATGGTTTGCCATTTCTAAAAAACCTATTTGTTTATATGTTTGCTAATTCTTTAATTTGTAGCCCATAGCAGAATCGAACTGCTCTTTCAAGAATGAAAATCTTGCGTCCTAGCCGATAGACGAATGGGCCATCGTTTGGGCGTGTTGCCCGAAAGCGAGTGCAAATATAGAAACTATTTTTCAATTCCACAAGTTTCCGCGTGATTTTTCGCTATTTTACGATGTTTTTATTCAAAACAGACCGTTTTCAGTGCCTTTTTCACTAACTTAGCAGTGAAAATTGGCAAAAACAAGGCTGCGAACGCCGCCCAACAATTGAGCAAGAAAGATGTACGAAAAACTGCAATGCATAGTGCTTAATGTGCTGAAATATTCCGACAAGAATTCCATTGCTCACGTCTACACCGACCGGCGCGGACGCATGGCATTTCTGTTGCCGCAGGGCAGCACCCGCGGCGCCCGGCTGCGCAACGCGGCGTTCATGCCGCTGTCGGTGGTGGAGTTGGAGGCGCGCATCGTGCCGGGCAACGACATCTATTCGTTTCGCGACGCCCGCGTGCTGCATCCACTCACGCGCATCTATGGCGACCCGGTGCGCAGCGCTGTGGCTATGTTCATCAGCGAGTTTCTCACGCACGTCATTCAGGAGAGCGAGCGCAACGAGTCGCTGTTTCGCTACATCAGCCAGTCGGTGATGCTGCTCAACTCCATCACGCAAGGCGTTGCCAACTTTCACATCTGCTTTGTCTACAACCTGGGACCCTTCATCGGCATTCAGCCCGATGCCGAGAGCTACATTGAAGGCGCTTGGTTCGACATGCAAGAAGGCGTGTTCACCCCATACGCCCCGCCCACCAGTCACAGGCTTGCGCCGTCGCAGGCTCGTGCGCTGTATCTGCTTTCGCGCATGAGTTTTGCAAATATGCATCTGTTCCGCTATTCGCGCGAGCAGCGCAGCGAGATTCTCGACATCATGCTCACCTACTTCCGCATTCACAACAACACCATGGGCACGCTGCGCACGCCCGACATCCTCCACCAACTGTTCGAATAGCGGCACATTGCCACAATATTCCGCAACATTGCTCCGCAAAACATCATGTATGTGCAATATTATTGCTACCTTTGTGCATGCATGCCTTGCACCGGCTCGGTGGTGCCAACGCTCGGATGCTATATAATTAATGTATTACACTGTCAATAAACACGCCCACAGAAATGCTATCACTTCGCAAATATTTCATCCCTCTGCTCGGCGCTGCTGCGGTGCTGCTCCTTGCTGGCTGCAGCAAGTTATCCGCCGAATGGCAACAAATGAGCCATGCCGAGCAAATAATTGAGCAACGCCCCGATTCGGCGCTTGCCATACTCAAAACCATCAACCCCGATGGGCTGCGTGGCGACGAGGCAAAGGCGCGCTACGCCTTGCTGATGTCGATGGCTCTCGATAAAAACTGCATCGACATCGCATCCGACAGCATTATCCGACCTGCAACGTCGTATTATTTGTTTCACGGCACCGATGCCGACCGCCTGCGCATGAACTACTATTACGGTCGCATTTGCCAAAACATGGGCTTGCACACCCAAGCAATGGCTGTGTTTCGGCGTGCGCAGATATATATCGAAGGTTGCGCCGACACTCTCGCCGTTGCGCGGCTGTATGTGGCTTTAGGCGCCGAACACTATAGGCTGAACAACATCACCGAATATGTAACTGCAAACCAGTTGGCAGCCAAGAATTACCAGCTCACCGGGCATCCCGACCGCGCAATGCGGTGCCTCACCCGAGCCATGAACGGTGCGCTTGTCAATAACGACAGCATCCAATATGGCACGCTCTATGCCAAGGGCAAAGACATCGTTGCCAAGCATCCCGAACTTGAAGCACCATTCTATGCCTATGCACAAACCTATAATATGCTATTTGGCGACGACGAGGCTAAATCGTCGGCGTTGCAAGCGTTGGAAAGTGCTGCCGACGTTCCCCCAATGGTTATGCTGAGCATGGCTGGGCACTTGTCGGCTACCGGCAAGCAAGATGCTGCAATGGCGATTCTCAATCGAATGGCGCAGACCGACGACCCGATTTATGCCATGTGTCGCAACGCCACGTTGTCGGCGATGCTTGAGCAACAAGGCAACTACGCTGCCGCAATGGCTGCCCACAAACAATACGTCAGCCATTTGCTCGAAATCAACGCCTTTATTCTTAGCCAATCAAATTCAGCCAACTCAAACTTCGAAAACATAGCTTTTAACTACACACTGCTGGTTGAGCACCGAAAGAAGCTGATTCTCAGTGGCGTATGTTGCATTCTTGCCCTGGCTTTGCTGGCTGTGTTTCTTTATTATCGCTATCGCCTGAGTCAAGCCAAACGCCGCCTTGCCGAGCGCGACAAAGAGCAACTTGCACTCGAACGCGACAACCTGAAAGAATTGTTGCATAGCCAAACTAACATGGCAAAACCAATCGAGGCTGCCATAAAGGAGCGCATTGAACTGCTAAACGGGTTGCTCGCCAAAGAAATTTCGGAAAACGACGCCTATGCCAAGCCTTACAGCGAATGGATTGACCGCGTGGTGAAGGACAAAGACAAATTCATGAATTCAAACCGCCTCGCTTTCACGGCTTCGCATCCGCGTTTCATTGAGTATCTTAAGGAGCATGGGCTCAACGAATCGGAAATCAACTACCTTTGCCTCTATGCAATTGGGCTGCGTGGCAAAGAGGTGGGCGAATACATTCAGCTGCGTCGCCACTACAACATCAGCAGCGAAATACGCCGCAAACTCGGCATCGACGAGCACGAAACCAACATAGGCATTTATGTGCGCAAACTCATGAAAACTCTTTAGCGCATTGCATTGAAATTTGGCATTTTAGCATTGCTGTTTGCATCGATGTGAAACAATTTAATGACTTGCGCCAGAATTTTACGCTCACAAGCGCTTAAATTGCTGATTATCAACAATAAAAATTTTCACACCGTTAAACTTTTTTGCTTGACAGAAAACTTTACCCGGTGTAATTTCGCATCAGAACAAACAAATAATCTGATTGTCGAACCACTAAAACGAAACCATTATGAAACAATTAAATTTTATTATTGCTATTATCGCAATTGCAATTATGGTGGTGGCACTTGCCTCTTGCTCGCCGAGCGCTAACACCGAACCCGGCGCTTGCGAAACCAAGGAAGATGCCTTTGTTGATGAAGCAAAAGAAGCCGATGCCCTCCTTTGCACCGTCGAAGAATTGCGGCAAATGTCTGAAAAGGACAAAAAATACAAAGCCGACCTTATTAAGGTTTATAAGCACCTCCGATTCAAAGACGAGGTCGCCTATTTTGACATGACCAAACAGCAAGCCGAAGCCGAAAAAGTCGACATGGATTTATATTATCAAATGGTTCAAGCAACAAATAATATGAATGTGGCCATAAATCAATGGAAGAAAGATGGTGAGGAAATAAATCTGGAAATCCCTGAGAATATATTGGACATCATAGACACCCGACCAAAGAAAAATAACTTACAAATATTGACGAAAGGTCTTTCCACATCAACTTATGCTTTTGGTAATTTAAACACTATAGACCAAGATGAAGCACGAGACTATTTCCAACCACAAGAAAATGATAAGGCAGTACTATTCCGATGTAGAGCAAACGCCACACCAGCATCATTATTTTACTGTTCAGTAAGCGTATTTGGAGAAACTAAGATAGCATCTGGGGCTTGTGGTGTTGTTTCGTTTACTGAAACATTAGTGCCCGTGGCAGCTTATGGATGTGGTTTGGTAGCAACCGTTAGTTTTAGAACAACTGACTCTTACGGAGGAATGTGCAGCTGGTTCTCAAAGCCAAGCGTAACTCCTGGCGGCGATTTTTAAATTGATATCTAAACTATTTCTCAATTAACCATTTAAGGTAATTAAACTATGAAACGATTAAATAACATTATTGCTATTATTGCCATTTTCGCCGTTATGTTTATGGCACTGCAAATATGTTTTATTTCTTGCTCGCCGAGCGCTAACACCGAACCCGGCGCTTGCGAAACCAAGGAAGATGCCTTTGTTGATGAAGCAAAAGAAGCCGATGCCCTCCTTTGCACCGTCGAAGAATTGCGGCAAATGTCTGAAAAGGACAAAAAGACGAAAGCCGACCTTATAAAGATGTACAAATACCTGCGAATCGAAGGCGGTATCGTTTATTTTGAAATGACCAAACAGCAAGCCGAAGCCGAAAAAGTCGACATGGAATTATACGATAAAATGGTTAAATCGGTCAAAGAAGCGAATGAATGTGCTGCAAGGTGGAAGAAAGATGGATTGGAATTTAACCTTGAAGACGCCGACAATCTATTAGATGTGATTGATTCACGACCTAAATCGCAACGCGGCAAACACACGAAGTCATCAACCCAAAGCAGCAACAAGAGCACCGAAACGCTCGACATCGACCGTTAGCAGCACAGCTCATCAAAAACCGAGGACCTTTACTTTCACCTCCTGACGAAGGGTGATATATCATGCCACAAGCATCGGCATCGCGCCACGTGCTTGTGGCTATCTAATTGGGCGGACATTTGCGTGGTATATAATCGGAATTTGCCGTAGGTATATAAAAAAATAATCCTCTGCATCACGCAGAAGACAATCTTTCAGCCTTGTAGATGGCTATATACATAAACCTTAAAACTAAACCTTTTTGAGATAAATCACATCATCGTCACGACTTATGATTTCCTTAAAATCTAAATACCATAAAAACTTGATGCAAAGTTATAAGAAATATGTTATATAACATAATTTTCGAGCATTATTTCTCGCGATTTAAGTCTTTTTAACACAAAACGCGCATATATACCTTGATTATGCCATATTTATGCAAAAATTGACCCATAAAGCACCCAACACGAAGTAGATACCGCTACATTCTTTAATGGTAGCAATTCGCATCCTGTGCGACGCCTTGGCTGCCGGGTATGCAACCGCGCCGCGGTTGTGCGAGGTGGCAAGCGTTTTGCATTCCCCACATAGTCACCTGCGGCGCCAATGCGGGGTTATAAAGGCTGTAACCGCTCACGCGGTTAATATCGCTGGCAATCAAGGTAACACATCATTGGCGTCCGTAGAGGACGCCAATTAATGATAATGTGCTAATAATTAGTTATTTATTAAAAACAACGTCCTCTCAGACGTGGAAGCACCTTTAGCGACAGCGCCCCTTATCACCATGGAAGCTGATGGCGGGGTTATTCTTTTTCGCCGTAGGCGAGGTCGCCGGCGTCGCCCAAGCCCGGCACGATGTAGAAATGCGCATTCAGCTTAGGGTCGACAGCGCCTACCCACACTGTGGTGGTTTCGGCAGGGAAATGGTCGCGCACATAGTCGATGGCAGGCTGCGAGGCAATCACCGAGGCGATGTGCACATGCTTTGGCGTGCCCTTGGTGAGCAGTGCTTTGTATGCCAGCTCCATCGATGCGCCGGTGGCAAGCATTGGGTCGACGAGCAGCAGCACCTTGCCGTCGATGTTGGGCGAGGCGATATATTCGATGTTAACGTCAAACTCGTCGGACCCGTCGTGATATTTGCGATAAGCCGAAACGAAAGCGTTTTCAGCCTTGTCGAAATACGACAGGAAGCCCTCGTGCAACGGCAGTCCTGCACGCAGAATGGTGGCAATCACCACATCGTCGGCAAACTCAAACTCGTCAGCCACACCCAAGCATGTGGTGGTTTTTACAGGTTGGTATTCGAGGCGCTTCGAAATTTCGTAAGCCATCACCTGCCCGATGCGGTGGATGTTGTTGCGAAACACCAGGCGGTTGCCCTGTGTGTTCACGTCGCGCATCTCTCTCAGGAACTGTCCAACCAGCGAATTGTGGTCGGCAAAATTAATGATTTCCATATATTTAGATTTTTTGATTAATATTCTTTTCAAGGAAATAGCAAAGCGAGGCATCGCGGTCGGCAGCCAGCTGCTGCTTCAGCTCCTCGAGCGAAGCATAGTGCTGCTCGCTGCGCAGACGCTTGACGAACCGCACGGCAAAGCGGCGGTCGTAAATGTCGGCGTCGAAGTCGAAGATGTTCACCTCCACGCTTATTCCGCCCTCGGCGAGTACCGTAGGCCGCGTGCCTATGTTAGCCATCGAGGGCAGCCAGTCGCCGTCGTCGATTTGGGCAAGCGTAACGTACACGCCGTTGGCAGGCATAATCACCTGCGGCGAATAGTCACCCACGTTTGCCGTTGGGAAGCCAATCTTCCTGCCGTTTTTCAAGCCATGCACCACCGTGCCCGACAGGCAAAACGGATGATGCAGCCGCAGCATGGCAGCCTCCACGTCGCCCTCGGCAATGTAGCGGCGCACAATCGACGAGCTAACCGGCGCGTATTTGCCTGTGTATTCGGCAGCCAGCACCACCTCAACGCCCAGCCGCGCGCCGTTAGCGCGGTAGTCGTCGAAGCACTCTCTGCGGTTGTGCCCGAAGCGGTGATTGAATCCCACCACCAGCGCCTTCAGCCCGTAGCAGTCGCGCAGCAGCGCCATGAACGCTGTGGAATCGAGCGCAGCCAGCTCGGGAGTGAAATCCATGAGAATGAGATAGTCAACGCCCTGGTCGGCGATGCAGCGTATACGGTCGTCGAGGGTGCAAATCCACTTCTGTCCGGCATTGTGCAGCACATTCTGCGGGTGGTCGCGAAACGTGACCACGGCAGTAGCCAAGCCGCGCTTGCCAGCCTCGTGCTTGAGCGACTCAACAAGCGTGCGGTGTCCGAGGTGAAAACCGTCGAACATGCCAATAGTGGCTGCAATTGTCATAGGAGGACATTGCTGCGGATGGTTGATTATCTTCATCTTTATTTATTGAAATAGTCGTAGAACTCAGTGCCGGGCTTCACGCAATAGGTGGCAAATCCCAGCTCGGCGGCAGCGTCGCAGTTGCCCTGACCGTCGTCGAAAAACAGCGTTTCCTCAGGCTTGATGCCGAACTTCTCAACGCAGCGCATGAAGATGCGGGCATCGGGCTTGCAGCACAATTCCTCGTACGACACCACCACGCCATCGGCATAATAGTTGATGTCGTGGCCGTCGCCCTCAAAATATTCTTTGATGATGCTCTCGAACATTATGGCATTGGTGTTCGACAAGATGTAGATGCGATAGCGCTGCTTCAGCTGCTCAAGCGCACGCAGGCGTTCAACCGGAATGCCTAACAAGAACTGCTTGAAGCACCAGTCGATGGTGTCGTCGCTCACCTCGCAAGTGAAATGTTTGCGAATTTCGTCGCGAAACTGCTGCGGAGTCACCTTTCCCTCCTCGAGCGCCAAGAAAATGCCGCTCTGCTTATACACGCCCAGCAAGTCGTTGGCGTTGGGCATACCGGCTTCGGTGTAAGCCTTCACACAACGGTCGCGATTGATGTTAACAATCACTCCGCCAAGGTCGAATAACAAGTTTTTTATCTCTGCCATATCTATTCGTATTATTTAATATTATTCAAAATCAATTTCGTGGCGTGGGCGTCAGTCGGTGCGCCGGCGCGTTGAAAAACGTATGGTCTTGTCGTTGCTCGTGCTCGACGCCGACTTTTTCTTCACCACCTCAATAGTCGAACCGCCCTCGCGCTGTTCAACTTGTTCCGCCGCCTCGGCATCGTCGGTCAGCTCGCCGCGTTCGGCAGCCAGGCGTCGCGCCTTAGCCTCTTGCTCGGCACGCTTGGCAGCCTCTTTGGCTTGCTTCTTAGCCTGTTTTTCGCGCTCCTTGCGCAAGCGTTTTTCCTCCTCGGCTTGCTGGCGCTTTAGTTTCAACAGGTCTTCCTCTCGTTCCTTCGGAATTGCGGTTTTGAACTTGCCGGGCGTGATGGCTTTGATTTCCGAGCCGTCGAGCACCAAATCCTCAGGCTTGATGTCGAGACCAGTGGTGCCAACAATGTGCTGGCTCTTTATTGATATGTCGTGCACCGAATAGCCATTGCCGAATCGGCTAAGGTCGACGTTTCCCTTAATTCCGTTCACTCTGCCACGCTCGGTGTATTGCCATATCACATATTTCGTACCGTCGCTCAGCTCCGGCTCCGGCTCGGTGTAACGGGCAATGAACAGCGGATAGTTGGTGAAACGGCCGGCAAGGTTGCGGTTGTAGAAATTCACATAAGTGTAGATGATTGGCGCCACGCGATAGTGCTCGTAAATCATCACAGCAAAAGCATGCAGGCTGTCCACCAGCTGCTGTTGGCTCCATTTGCCCATCGACTCCACATCAATCATCGGCACCAGGTTCTGCTCGTCGCGCCGCACATAGCGCTTCATGTTCTCAAACTGGTCGGCAATGGTCGACGACGAGCGCAGGAAGTGATAGCATCCCACCTTCACGCCATGCTTGCGTGCCTCGGCAATGTTTTCCTCGAAGCGAGGGTCGACGTAGGTGGCGCCTTCGGTGGCTTTGATGTAGGCAAATTTGATGTTTTTGTTGCGGGCAATGGCAGCCCAATCGATGTCGCCCTGATACTTCGACACGTCGATGCCGTCGTAGGTGTCGGCAAGCCCATTCGATTCGCCGGGTACGATGCCACGGTCCTCGATGTGCTGAATCTGCGCAAATGCGGCGGCAGCAAACACGGCGAACAATATAGCGAGTGAAATATGCTTCATTTCTTACGTTTCTTTTTTGAATAGGTTATGCTGTTGAGCGAGAAGTCGGGGTGAAAACGGTCGAGGTCGACACGTTCCTTGATGCCCTCAATGCGTCCGCGCTCGCTGAATTGCCAAATTGTGTAACGGGCATCGCCTTTCAGTTCGGGTCGGCGCTGCTTGTAGTTGGCAATGAACAGATGATATTGCTTGAAGTCCTTAGAAAGGTGCTCGTTGTAGATGCGTTCGCTGGTGTAAATCATCGGATACACTCCAAAATGCTGCTTCACCAATTGGCAGAACTCCTTGAGCTGAGCCACCGCGTTACGGGCATTTTTTGCCGAGCCATATTTTTCAAAATCAACCATTGGAATGATGTCCTGCTTATTGCGGTCGACGTTTTTCACAAAATTGTCGAACTGCTCGCGAGCACTCACCCGATAATTGAAAAAATGATAGCTGCCCACCTTGAAGCCTTTTTTTCGGGCATTCTTCAGATTGTATTCGTAGTTTGAGTCGACCCACGAAGCGCCCTCGGTGGCTTTGATGTAGACAAATCGAATTTCGGGGTGACCTTTTTTCACCTTTTTCCAATCGATTTTGCCGTTGTGGTGCGAGATGTCGATGCCGTCGACATCGACAGTCTTGGCACGCTTTTTGGCGTGGGTGGCACAAGCGGCACCACTCACTGCAAGCATGAATATGATAAGTGCAAAAAAATAAATCTGTTTCACGCTACACGCAAGTTGCGGAGCTATGTCATAGTCACAACCCCTCATTAATGTTGCTGTTTACGCACACAAAGTTACTAAATTACTCGCTAAAATGCTTGCATAAATCTCAAAAAGCACACACCGCAAGCCATTATTTGCCCGCTTTGGTGCGAATTGAACGCGGCGAAACGCCCAATTTTGTCTTGACATATCTGCCAAAGTTCGACACGTCGGGGAACCCCAACTGCATGGCAATCTCCTTCACCGACAGGTCGGAGCGCAGCAGCAAGTATTCGATGCGGTTGATGAGAATGCTGTCGATGAGCTCCTTGGCGGTTTGCCCGCTGCACAGCTTGCACACATGGGTGAGATATTTGGGCGTGACATTCAGCTCGGTGGCATAGTACTGAATGGAGCGGTTGGGTATTGTGCTCGACGAGATGTTGTTGTTCACCATGGTGATGAGCTTCTTGAACAGCACATCGCATTGGCGCACCGGCACCGGCGAGTCGTATCCGTCAAGCCCCTGCTTTTCGGTGTAGCACTGCAGTTCGCAAAGGAATGCCATGGTGAGGTGCGAAACCACCGCCTCAAACATGCGCCCGTGATATACGGTTACTCGCTTGAGCAGCAGCTTCTCATAGATATCGAGCACCCGTATGAATTCTTCATCGAGGTGCACAAGCGGCGATATGCGGTTATTGAAGACTTTTGCCCACTTGATGCGCTCGTTGCTGATAATCGACAGCAGAAAATCGTTGGACAAAACTATGGCATTACCCTCAAAGTTGGTGCTGGTTTTGCTGTTGCTCAAAACCAGATTCGGAGGGCACACAATCATATCGTTACGCTTGCCCACTATGGTCATCTTGTTCATTTCAAGTTTTATCTTGCCTTTTGTTACAAACAAGAAAGTGAGCGAGCGCCTTGAGTCGAAGTTATTTGATTTCTCAAGATGCCTGATGCTACGAAAGAACGAAATGTCACGAGTCGACAATACAATATCAAAATTTTTCTCCGTATCTTTTATTTGGTTCTTCTCATCCATAATCAATAGTCCTAATAACTGTAATTATGCCGTACCACAAAGATATATATTTCAAATCAAAAAAAATAGTTAAATCGGCGATTAAGCTATGCTAAAAACGCCATTTGACTGTATTTTATCGCTTTTTGACAAGTTTTGTGGAAATTGCGAACATTAATTTTTCGCTAATTATACCGAAATTTGCATTGCAGAATGAAACCTAATAACATCTAACATACAACAATTGATTATCTCTTTTTTGCACGAACACTACTTTAACTCATTATTGTTTTGCAAATTATTATTTTATAGACTCTATTAATAGCCGATGCGTGGGTGTTGCGACAACAACCACGCATCTTTTCTTCGCCCCGCTAACCGACACTTCGCCACTTAATGACAACAAAAAAGGCTACGCCGTGATAATTTCATCACTACACGCAGCCCTGAAAATGAGTTTTTCACGCCTCGGCGCCGTTATACGGCTCCTTGCTTTCCTGCAAACAAGATGGTGCCGGTGGTGTTTTCCTTAATCACCCAAATGAACGGGCGGTTGACCTGGAATTGCTTTTCTGGCATCGGAGCAATAATGTCGCCACCAATAATTGTCGACGTCTTCACCACTGTGCCTTCTTCGTCAACGGTCACCTTCATATACTGGCTTGCACTGTCAACAACATCAGCGCCGCCGATTATGCCGGTGTAATTACCCGCCTTCAAATGTTTAATACCCAATGTAGTTAATACGTCAAGCATATTAATATTGCCCTCATAGCCAAAGCGCGGCAGTTTTAATGCCACAAATGCATTGTCTTGGCAAGTCATGGCATCGAAGCCATCTTCACAAAGTTCAGCTAATGCTTCGTTGACCGAAGAACCCTCGTTCGGCAACACCACCAACATCGAAAATGCGCCATTGCCATAGTCAAGCTGCACGGCTTCGCTGCATTTGCCAACATACAACGGGCATCTTAAACTTCTTGACATCATTTTTGCAACACCTGCGCCGTTTTCGCCATAGAATGGCTGCGACGAGGTGTTTTCCACGTTGAATTTATTCTTCCAAATGCCTTTGAAATATGTGGTGTTGTTCAATGAAAAATCTTTTACAGGCTGTTCATCCATGTTTTTCAAGACTTCGGCAACAGCCGAAGAAATATTCTCACTCATGTTCTTTTTGTAATAACTTATCACATCGCCATAAGTGTCGAATGATTGCACTATAGCGCCATAATAAGTGGTATTGACTTTTTCGAAATCGGGCGTGAACGGATAGCCTTTTGCAGCCCACAATCCATTCACTATTTCAATCTTTGTGGTCTTGTCGGTTGTAGCAATACCCTCATTGAGTTTTTTGTAATAGCCATTGATTTCATCGATATTCGTACCCGCATCGCTAAGTAAACCCACAATTTCGTTGTGAACATCGCCCTTAGCACCATTAGCCAACATGGCAAGCACCTGCGACATGCTGTATGGTGAAACCGCCACATTGGTGTTTGTGCTGTTGTTCACCACGTTCTTCAGCATTTTGAAACCGAAATTGTTTTGTTTGTTCATCGTCACACTCTCGCTTCGAGTGAGTGTGATTTCAACACGAGGCTGCAAGCTGTTGTCACCTTCGCCTTTACCTTCATCACTATCAGAGCATGCCGGCAACACCATCGCCAGCAGCATAATTGCAGCTATTTTTACGCTTTTCATAAATAAAATTAAATATTAGTTATAAATTCTCCTCTTGTATATTGTAAAATATATGGTTAACACTATTATATATCACATCGCCACAAGCCCAATATGGTGCATAAACCACACTGTTATATTCTCTTACGATTGTTCCATCCTCAATAAACGCAAAATTTGTATATGACACATTATATAACCTGTTGTCATAATAGCCTGAATACCCCCAATTCATTCCAAAATAAACATTTTCCGATATATTAATCTCTTCTTCTTTAGTATCTGATCCTTTGTCATTCATGAACATACTTTGATCGTAATGGTCAAATTCCCATTCTGTTACATGGTGTTCAGAATCCCATACATATGAAATCCGTGCAATTACGCACTCTTTTGCATACCCATTAATTATAAATGCGTGAGCTCCACTAGAAGAAGATGCACATACAATTATAGGTTTTTCGGCCTGCAAATTTGAATATATCGATTCAAAATCATAAGTAATGGAATGATTATACTTCAACTTATATGCCCTTAATGAATCACCCATTTGTGTAGCCGTCACCGATGTAGCATTCAAGCCATAATCTACTCCCATATCTATGCCTAATTTTGCCAAAAACATCGCTGTATAATTATGCCCACTTAATGAATTAATTGATTCAGCCATGTCACTCCATCCTGTTGCTGAAAATGTCATAAATTGCGGATATTCACTTCCGTCAGGATAGTAAGCAGATGTGGGAACCTGACAATCACGTGGATTGTTCTTTCTAAAGTGATATATTACCTGTCCAACCGCAACTGGACCACAACCCACACAACACTTCTCTCCATTTTCTATTTTCGTAAAAGAGTTCCATGGATAAAGCTGCCCCCATTGAGTAGAGACAATTCTCGGAAATGCTTCTGTAGATTCGTCTATTATTGTATCTTGTGCAATCCACATCCCCTGTCCATATCCACGAGTTTTAACTTTATGTTTGAGAGATGGTAGATCAAAGAACTCCCACACACGGTTTATTGTATCATTACTATTGTTGTCAGTTTTGATTTTTTTAATATAGCGCAACATACAATCAATCTGCATATCGTTTTTAGAAAAATCAATACATCCAGAATCAGCTTTCATAATAACTGGAGAAAGTCTTTTATCGGCAGCAACTATTTCCCATCCTCGTTCGTATTCCACATAAAATGCTAACGTATCACTACCATCAATCATTGGCTTAAAAACAATTATTGCAGATTTATTCCTTTTTGACAAGTATTTTAGAACTGTTTCTGCAGATAGATTATAGTTACTTCTCCCGCTATCGGAATTAATCAACACTTTTTGTTGATTATTTTCATCAAATACATTGTAAAAGTTACTAGTGTCGTCACAAGACACCAATAACCACAACGATAATAAGAATAAAAATTTTGATTTCATATTTCGTGGAGTATTATGATAATTTTGCTAAATATAGCGGTCTTTTTTTATATTCAAAAATATTTTGCATATTTTAACATATCCTGGTCTGAATCATAGATTTTTTAATGTAATACTATTGCCATATATTTAGGGATATTTAGGGCGTATTCAGATTGCGTGAAAAAAGCATAAAAAGCGGGCGCAAGTTGCGAAATAGACATTAAATTGCTAACTTCGTGATTTGAAGCAGCGCCACGGGCTAATGGCTTGCCGCGCCGCCGCACATTATTAAAACGCTAACTATCATGAAGATAATAACTAACATATTGCTGGTGGCAGCACTCATTGTGTATGTGTTTCTGCCGCTGTTCAACATAGAATTTGCCGGAGGTATCACCGGATTCTCTTATTCATCGTACACCATCAGCGAGTCGGACGACCTGCTCAAGCAACTATTTGCCCTGCTGCCCTTTGTGAGCTGTTTTGGCGCGATTGCGCTCAACTGCCTCAAGCACCGCTATTGGGGCTTCGGCGTGGCAGTGCTGATTGCTTTGGGATTGACATTCTATGTAGCCGCCAAGCACTTTGTGCTAATTCAAATGCCCGATGTATATCGCTATGCCGGCATCGGCATCGGGTTTAACATCAGCTACGGATTGATGATTTGCGCACTGGCTTCGTCGATAATCTCACTGCTGCCGTTCAACTTCAACCTGCGCTTCGAGCTCGACAAGATGCACTTCCGCATTCCGCACAAAGGCAAGAATCTGAAGAAAGACTGAACAGGAACAGCAAACGTGCTTATGTGCTCTCAAGCGGACAGTTAATCAGATAGACATGTCCGCGCGCACGCGAGATAGCTGTGTAGAGCCATCGAAAGAAATCGAGCTGAGCAAACGCCTCGTCGGCTATGTATCCCATATCGATAAACACATTTCGCCACTGACCGCCCTGCGCTTTGTGGCAAGTGACTGTGTAGGCATATTTTACCTGAAGGGCGTTGAAATAGGGATGCTTTTTCAGCGCACGATAGCGCGAACGCTTGTCGCCCTCCAATTCGCTCATCACGTCGGCAAACAGCTGCTCGCTCTGCGCACGCGACAGCGCCGGGGCATCGCTCACCAGCGCATCGAGCACAATCTTCACCTCCAGCTCCAGATTGTTGTGGTCGGGGAACTCCACGGTGACGTTGGCAAAACGCAGCCCGTAGCGCGTCTCCACCTCGCCGCGCACCCTCACCACGCGCATCACGTCGCCGTTGGCAATGAAATCGAGTTCGTCGTATTCCTCGCTCCAGAAATAATTGTTTTTCGACACCAGCAGCATGTCGCCGCTCACCAGCTCGTCCTCGCGATAGAGAATCTGGTTGCGTATGCCCATATTGAACATGGTTGCCCGCTTGTTGCTACGCGTCACCACTATGGTTTCGTTCAGTCCGTCGGCGGCATAGCAGTCGGATATTTGCTCAAGCAGATACTCGCTCGAAATCGATTGGATGTCGTCGAACCCGGTGAAGTTGAGCACAGGCTTTTGCAAGCGGTTTTCAGCCATCATCTGTCGCAGCAGCGTGGCGTTGTGCAAGATGCCCGAATGAGCCGACTGGCGGCGAGTGTCGGCAAGGAACGTCTCGAACACCGTCAACCCATAGCTTTGCAGCACGGCGCGACTCAATGCCGGGCTGTCGGTCTGCCCCACCGGCGGCAGCTGTGCGCGGTCGCCAATGAGCACCAAGCGGCATCCGGTGCCACTATATACATAGTGAATCAGGTCGTCGAGCAAGCGGCCCGAGCCAAACACGCTGTTGTCGCCCGGAGTGTTTGAAATCATCGACGCTTCGTCGACAATGAAGAACGTGTCGGTGTGGCGATTGTCGGCAATGCCAAAGCCCTCGGTGCCGTAAGCCTTCTGACGATAGATTTTACGATGAATGGTGTAGGCTGTGTGATGCGAATACTCGGTGAACACCTTGGCGGCACGGCCCGTTGGAGCCAACAGCACGCACTTGATGTTGTGTTCGGTGAGAGTTTTCACTATGGCACCGGTCATCGACGTCTTACCCGTACCGGCATAACCTCCCAGCAAAAACACGGCATCGTCGGCACGATGGAACAAGAAATGTCCGAACTGGGCAATAAGCATCATCTGGTCGGCATTAGGCTCGTATGGGAGGTTGTTCATCACCTCCACACCAAAACGCCGTATGCCATCAGTATGCGCGTTTGCGTCGCCGCCATTGTTGGTTGTCATTGCTTGCGGTGGATAAAAATTATTTATACAATTATTTCAAGACTCTAATTCCCACATGTGGGTGTTTGCCGGCAAAACTGGCTCATCAAAAGCCCCAAGCCATATTGTCGACCCAAAGCACCATGCCCACAGTGCCGGTGTAAGCCACACCGCACCCCGACGAAGCCATCACGAGCACATGCGTGGGAGTGGCGTTGGCATCGTCCCAAGCCTCTTCAATCACTTTCACCATCTTGCCCTTGCTGTTGCGGGCATAATACACCACCTCGCCATTGAGCAGCGCCATATATGGCTTATAGTACGATGTGCCGGTGATGTCGCCGTAATGTATGGTCATCTTGTGACCATTCACCCAGCCACTGGTGCTCTTGCCAAAGCGCTCGCGAGCGGTGCCCACACGAGCAGCGTGGATGTTGCCTTTCGAGTCCTCCCAACGACGCTGCAGCAGCACATACACCTCGGCATAGTCCTGCCCGGAGAGCGTCTTTTTTTTGCCGAAACCGCTGCTATAAACCCTGGTTCCGCCTTCGGGGATGTGCACCTTATAGTCGAACGACAAGTATTTGGGTCGTCGGGTGAACGGCACGCCCATCTCCATTTTGCTGTAAGGGCTCTTGCTGCTGGTGATTGGCTCCATCACCTGACCCAAGAAAATGCTGCCGCTAACCAGCACATCCATGTTTATCATGCCCATAGCCTTCACGTGCTCGAATATGGTGCTCATTTTCACGCACTTGTCGCTGCCACTGCGCACATCGGGCACAACAGCGTTGCTGCACTTGGTGATGCCCATCACCTTGCAATAGACATTCGACGTTGCCCACGGCGAACCGCCCAAGTTCACATAGGCTTTGGCGCCGTTGATGGTTTGCGTAGGACCTATTTCGTACACCTGCTTGGTGTTGCCGCCAAGCACGCTCGACTCCTTGATGTTGCGTGTAATCCACGAATTGAAATTGCCATACTTAATAAGCTCCTGAGCAGCAGCATTATTGCCAACAAGCAGCGCCATCAGCAAACCCGCCAAGGCAATGAATTTATTTCTACGAATCATAGCTTTCTGTTGATTAATTTTTTATTCAGAATGCAAAATTATTGAAAATATCGCACATACATATTAATAGCCAGCACAAAAAAGTGGTCAAAATCACCCTATTGATAGGCTATTCGGCAATATGGGGTCTACAGAAGCTGTAACAGCTCCGCGGTTAATGGCACTGTCAGCCAAGCGATTATAACAGCATACAATCCGTCGCACAACCGCGCGAGCGGTTGCAACTCGTGTAACCTCATGTTGACGGCAAGCGAAGCCTGCTACATGGGGGAAACCGATGTAACCCAGAAACATCAACCGCCAAGCGGTTGCAGATTCAGCAGCAAAGGTGACTCGCGTCGTGTACTTATCTATCGTGGCGGATTGTTTGAAATCCTTGAATAACAAAAAAAATGTACGTAATTATCATTTTAACCATCTATTATTCTCATGAAAAATTTCAAGATTATTCACAACAAAAAAATATGTGCCATCGACCAAAATAATACAACCTATAAGTTGTATTTGTTGAATTTTGGTTTTATCTTTGCAGAAGAAACTGCGAAAGTAGGCTGCGCCTCGGCATAACGCTCAAGTTTTGCTTGGCGATTCTGCACTCGGCATGCACTATCTTTGCACCACAATAATTAAGATATGACTTTCGACGATATAACTGGCGACGGTCGCCTTTGGGCGGTGAGGTATGACGGAACAAGCGATAACGAATTGTTTCGATTGTTTGACCAATGGAATGATGTAGCATGGTTGCGAGATTTTTTCAAAGAAAACATTAACGACCTTAGCGCTTATTTCAAAATAACCGATTTAAACCAAGCAATTAGCGACACAATAGAAGATAGTGAGATACTTGAAGGCGTTATCCTTGATATTTCTCCAGACGCTAACCTTGATTTAATCTTTCGGCCATTAAGCAACAATCGAACCATTGCCGAGATGTTAGAAAAAATGAAAGCCCGAGGGGAAAGAACAAATCGTCATGATTCTTGGTTAAGAATATACGCAATCCGACTTGCCGATGGCAAGTATATTATCACAGGAGGTGCAATAAAACTTACTGCAACGATGCAAGAACGGCCACATACACAGTTGGAACTCGACAAAATAGAAAAAGTGCGTCGTTTCTTACTTGACGAGGGCATTGTTGATGACGATGGTTTTATTGATTATATTAGCGAACTTTAATACATACGGTTATGGATACAACGTTAAACAGACTTCGACAACATCAATCGGCTTCTCACTCAAGATGGCGTGAAGAGGCTGAAAAAAGAAGAGCAAACAAAGAGTGGCTTCGCTATTCTCAAAATATTGCAATGCTTATGCTTGATAAAATGGAAGCTGAAGGCATTACTCAAAAGCAGCTTGCAGAGCGGATGGATTGCAGTCAGCAGTATGTGTCTAAAATCCTAAAAGGTCGTGAAAACCTCTCGCTTGAAACCGTGGCAAAAATAGAACTTGCCTTAGGAATTACAGTTATGCAATGTGAATTAGCCGAATAATCTGTTGTCCCCCCAAAAAGCACTTACCCACACAGCTAATAATATATAGCAGAAATCGCAGGCAAATCCTATAATTCAACATCCCGGTTCGGCAAGTTGGCGCGTTTTCTGCGAGAGTACATAGCGATTGGCAATTTGTAGCAACACAATCGTCGTAGGTATTGGCTATTACATCACGGCTGATGCATTTTAGTGGCATTGGGTACGTTTTTATTGGCGAATAGCAGCTATATCCGATTATTTTGCTAACTTTGTGATTAGCATCAACACTTAAAACCCGACCATAAGATGGATATAACTACAATAATTCCCTCAACGCATAATTTCAACACACTGCTTGCAGCAATGTCAATCATAGCTGTGGTGGTGTTTGTGGCACTCTACTTTGTCAATGCCGGATATGGCATGATGTACACAAAAAAATGGGGCTTGAGCGTGAACAACCGCTTGGGCTGGATGCTTATGGAGCTGCCCACAGTGATAGTGATGGGCGTGCTGTGGTGGACATCGTCGCGTACATTCGACGTGGTTCCGTTCATCTTTTTCTTCCTGTTTCAGTTCCACTACGTGCAGCGAACGTTCGTGTTCCCTTTTCTGATGCGCGGGCGCAACCGTATGCCGCTGATAATCATTCTGTTTGGATGGATTTTCAACGTGGCTAACGCCTTCATTCAAGGCGCATGGATTTTCCACATCTCGCCTGCCGGCACCTACACCATCGACTGGCTCTACACGCCACAATTCATCGTGGGAGTGGTGATTTTCTTTGTAGGGCTGGTGATAAATCTCAACAGCGACTACATCATTCGCCACCTGCGCAAGCCGGGCGACACTCGCCACTACATTCCGCACGGCGGTATGTACCGATATGTGTCGTCAGCCAACTATTTCGGCGAATGGCTCGAATGGATTGGCTTCGCCGTGTTCACCTGGTCGGCTGCCGGCGCCGTGTTTGCCCTTTGGACATTTGCCAACCTGGCTCCGCGTACAGCCAAGATACACCGCCGCTACGAGCAGGAGTTCGGCGACGACTTCCGCCGCCTGAAGCTCAAGCGAATGATTCCGTTCATCTATTAATTTCAATGGAGTTCTTCAACTATGGACAATCAAAACAACAAATATCCCGACTCGCTGCTGTTCACGCCCGTCACCATCGGACCCGTGACGCTACGCAACCGCACCATCCGCTCAGCCGCTTTCGAGGACATGTGCCCCGGCAATAGCCCCAGCAAGCAGTTGCGCGACTATCACATGAGCGTGGCTGAAGGCGGAATTGGCATGACCACCATAGCCTATGCTGCCGTGACACGCAGCGGACTGTCGTTTGAAAAACAGTTGTGGCTGAGGCCCGAAATCGTGGGAGAACTGCGCAACCTCACCGACGAGATTCACAGCACCGGCGCCAAGGCATCGATTCAACTGGGTCACTGCGGCAATATGTCGCATCCAAGCACCGCCGGACAAATACCCATCTCGGCGAGCACCGGTTTCAACCTCTATTCGCCAACCATAGTTCGCGGCATGCGCGACGACGAAATCCGTCAGATGGCAGTGGAATTTGGCAACGCCGTGCGCCTCGCCAAAGATTCGGGGTTCGACTGCGTGGAGATTCATGCCGGCCACGGTTACCTTATCAGTCAATTCCTTTCGCCTTACACCAACCATCGCCGCGACGGCTGGGGTGGCGACCTCGACCATCGCATGAACTTCATGCGCCTGTGCATCGAGCAGGTGCTCAAGGCTGCCAATGGTGATATTGCCGTGGTGGTGAAAACCAATATGCGCGACGGTTTCAAGAGCGGCAACGACCTGCCTGAAGGCATAGTCATAGCGCAAGAGCTGGAGCGCTTAGGCGTTGATGCACTGGTGCTTAGCGGCGGATTCGTGAGCAAAGCGCCAATGTATGTGATGCGCGGCTCAATGCCTATTCAAACAATGACGCACTACATGGACTGCTGGTGGCTGAAATACGGCGTGCGCTACGGCGGCGGTCAACTGATGATTAAGAACGAACCTTATAAGGACCTATATTTCCTCGACGACGCCCTCGAGGTGCGCCGCAACGTGAAACTGCCGCTCATCTACGTGGGCGGATGCGTGTCGCGCTCGGGCATCGAGAAGGTGCTGCACAGCGGTTTCCACGCCGTGCAGATGGCGCGTGCGCTGGTAAACGAGCCCGACTTCGTGAACCGCATGGCTCAGGGCGAAGAACGCTGCGGATGCGACCACACCAACTATTGCATTGCGCGGATGTACTCCATCGACATGAAGTGCCATCAGCATTGCACCGATTTGCCCAAGAGCATCATTAAAGAAATTGAAAAAATCAAACAACGAAATGCCCAATAGCCCAACTGCAATATTGCAAAGCGATGTGGCAATGACAGCCCTCGTTACCGGCGCCTCAAGCGGCATCGGGCTGGAATTCTGCCGCCAACTGGCTGCCATGGGCATAAACCTGCTGATGGTGAGCAATCAGATGCAGGAACTGGCTTCGGCGCGCGACGCTCTTGCCGCAAAGTATCCAAACCAACGCTTCTGGGCTCATTTCAAGGACCTCGCCCACCCCGACGCTGCCGACGAAGTGTACGCCTATTGCGAGCAAAACAGCATAGTGGTGGACATCCTCATAAACAACGCCGGCATATTTTCGTTTAAAACCATTGCAGACACCACCCCCGACCGCCTTAACCTGTTCATCGACCTGCACATGCGCACCGTCACCCTTCTGTGCCACCGCTTTGGCAACGACATGAAGCGCCGCGGCACGGGCTACATACTCAACATGTCGTCGATGTCGTGCTGGATGCCTATGCCTGGCATTGGCATGTACGCCGCCACCAAAGCCTACATACGCGTGTTTTCGCGCACACTTGCCCTCGAACTCAAGGAGTCGGGCGTGGGCGTGACCGTGGCTTGCCCGGGCGGCATCGCCACCGACCTCTTCGGGCTGCCCCGCAACTTGCAGCACCTGGGCGTGAAGGTGGGTGCGCTCGCCTCGCCCGAGCGTTTTGTGCGTAATGCACTCAAACGAATGTTCAATCGCAAAAAACAATATATTAACGGATTTATTAACCGTTTGGCAATCGTGACGGTTTCGATTCTGCCCGACCGCATCCGCCTGATTGTCAAACACAAAATGCTCGATAAACAATGAATCAAGATAAACCATTATTCATTGTCACCGGCGCAACCGGCGGCATAGGACGAGCCACCGCTGTGGCTCTCGCCCTCGAAGGCAAAGCATTAGTGCTTGCTTGCCGTAACGTGAACACCGCAGCCATCTTCGCTCGCGAACTGATTGCAAAAACCGGCAACGACGACATCGCCGTGCTACGCCTCGACTTGGCTTCGTTTGCCAGCATACGCACCTTCGTCGACGACCTAAAGGCCCTCAACCGCCCTGTGGCTGGCGTTATGAACGTGGCTGGCGTTATGACGCGAAACAGCATGATTACCGACGACGGCTTTGAACAAGCCGTGCAGGTCAACTACCTCGGCACCGCTCTGCTCAACATCATGGTGGCACCGCTGATTGTGAAAGGCGGACACATTGTGTTCACCACTTCGCTCACCCGACTGGTGAGCCGCATCCCCGAGCAATTTCCGCACGAAAGCAATTTCTCGCAACTCGGCACCTATGGCCGAAGCAAACTGGCGCTCACCCTCTTTGCCATCTACCTCACCACTGTGCTCAAGACCGCCGGAGTGATTGTGGCTTGCGCCGACCCCGGCGTGGTGAACACAAACATGATTACCATGCACCGCTGGTATGACCGCATTGCCGACCACCTGTTCCGCCCGCTCATCAGCACACCGGCTCAAGGCGCTCAGGCGCTGCTCACGGCACTCAACGCCACCGAATCGGGTCTGCTGTTCCACGGCGACGAAACAAAGCGCCTGGTGTCGTCGCTCAAGGACAAAGACACCTTTGTGAACCTGCTCAACAACACACTGCGAATAATCAACCGCGAAAAGAAATAACGTCCTCGCCCACCGCGTCATAAACAATTGATATCCAGAATATTAACCGCGAAGCGGTTACAGCGTCAATAACCCCGCATTGACGCCGTAGGCGGCTATGTGGGGATAGGCACAGGCTTCTAAATACCACAACCGTGGAGCGGTTGCAGACCCAGCAACGGCAAGTGATTCGCGTCCTGTATGGACGCCGTAGGAGTGGGAATTGTTGCCACGGGGTTGCGCTTCGCTTATCCCGGCTAAGTGCCTCGCCTATGCCCGACTTAACGCCTTTAAGGCGACAAAATGTGTGATGTTTTTTTGAGATTATCAATTATGTCACAACCTCCTTGCGCTATTATTTGCGGTCGACCGACCGATTATGGTTATTCAAACACCATCACCGACAGCAGCATGAGCGTGCCCACAATCACTATCATCATCACCACGATGAAATTAACGGTGAGCGTCAGTGCCACGGTTTTAAACAAAGCGCTGCGCGTGCCCAACCCGAACATCTGCTTATAGTTGACCGAAAACATCGTAACTTGCAGCCACCACGGCAACAGCGAGAACGCGCTCAGCTCCAGCTTGCTGCCCATCAGCACCATCACGATGCCCACAATGAGCATCTGGCAGAACATCAGCACCTGCGCAAAAAACATCTCGGTGTAGTTCATAGCTTCGCACTCTGCCGACTTGCGGAAAAACGCCTTTGTGAACAAAGCATACAGCAGGCACAGCACAAACATGCGCAACACCAACGTTCGCCTAAGCACGTCGTCAAACACCTGATTGAAGGTCTTTCCCTTTATTTTCTTCACCGAACGCATCAGCGCCGAATCCTCGTCAATCGACACCTTACTGTGCGAGTTGCCCGACTGGGTAGTTATCATAGTGCTATCAGGGTCGACAAGCGACCCTACGAGAATGTTACCCAACGACTCGGCAGATTGCTTGGCAGAGTCGGCAGGTGCCACTTCACTTCCGCTTTCCATTCCTGTAACGCCCACACACTTCAGCATCACATCGGTGAGCGACTCGTTGCCCCTTGCAAAACTCTCGCCGAAGCTCACGGCAGCCATGCTGAGCAGATAAAAAGCACCAAGCACAAACAGCATCTTCATGGGCGGGAAATAGGGTTGACGACGGCCTTTTATATAGTCGGAAATCATATAACCCGGACGCAAAATCAAGTGAAGCATTGTGCGCGGCATGCTTCGGTTGCCTAAGCCCCACACGTCGAGCGTGCGCAGCAGCATCGTGCGCGCCGTGATGCGCGGCGTGTCGGCAGCCTGTCCGCACACCGGGCAATAGCCGCCCTCAAACTCGTTGCCACAATTCATGCACGCCACCCGGGGGAAGCCCTCGCGCTTATAGGCGAACGGATTGCGCTGCCAACGCTTGAACAGCCTCAGGCGCACCGTCACGTGCCGCATCACGCTATTCAACCTCGTCTCAACCGCTACGCGACATCGCCCGAGCGTCTCTATTGTCCGTTTAATTATGTTCATATTTCTGCCATTAAAGCCGCAACACGCGCAGCCTCAAATAATTATCTGGACACAAATATAAGCAATCTGCCCAATATTCGCAAGCCGCGCAAGAATCAGAGCGTAGGCTATGTGGCATCTCCAGTGTAGGGCACACCCATCGACCACAGCAAGGCGAAGGAGCCTCTCGTAGAAACCGCGGATGTAGCAGAAAGAAATCACAAAACACACGCTGCGGGCGCTGATGGTGTATCAAAATTTTGTATTCTCAAAAAATATCACTCGCTTTGTGGCGATAAAAGCAAGAATATGCCCTTGCGGTTGGGTCTGCAGCAGAGGTAACACTATACTCTTGACATCTTCACCGCCAACAGGGGAAATCCGCTGCCCCGATTATCGGATGCCTACCCATAAAAACATGGGTATACAAAAAAAGAATGAGCAACCCGGACCGAAGTCCTTTTGTTGCTCATCTCCTCTCTCCACTGCGGTGCGGACGAGACTCGAACTCGCGACCCCATGCGTGACAGGCATGTATTCTAACC
>JBJECZ010000197.1:0-14458 GCA_051871555.1 Muribaculaceae bacterium
AGCCACCGGCATCTTGAGTAACCACTGTGCGCACCTCGCCCGAGGCAAGCACCATTTCGTAGGTACGCGCCTCCTCAATGGCGCACGGGAAATAATAGTCGCGCAGCACGCCAAGTGTTTGGTGCAAAATAGTGATTTTTTGTATGCCATGCGGCACATACACCCAAATCTCGCCTGTGCGCTGCTGTGTCTTTACAATACCCGCCATGCCGCCCTCAAAGGCAAAACCGGTTTGCGTGGTCACCACCTTAATGAGCGCAGCCACCTCGCCGTTCTGGTCTTTCACCATAGTGCCGGCATTGTTTGCCGTGAGGTCGTTGGGCAGCGGTTTGAACGACGTCACCGACAGCGACTGGGCAACGGCAGCCATGCCGCACATCAGCAGAGAGAGGAGAAGAGTTATTCTTGATTTCATAATGTATCTACTAAAACAAGCATTACACTTCGCGGTGCTTTGAGTTGCCTTCGACGTAGATTGCGCTGAACGGACGTGCCGGGCAAACATATTCGCAGGCTCCGCAGCCTATGCAGCGCTCGGCGTCAACCACCGGGAACCATGGCGATTCGGGGTCGTTTTCGTCCTTAGGCATCATCTTGATGGCACCGTTAGGGCAATGGCGGGCACAGTTGCCACAGCGCACGCCGTCGGTGTTGACTATGCAGTTTTCGGGAATCCACACGGCATGTCCAATCTGTATTGACGTTTTTTCGTCGAGCTGAATCGGACGGATAGCGCCATTCGGACACACCTGCGAGCAGCGGTTGCACTCCGGGCGGCAATAGCCGCGCTCGTAGCTCATTTCGGGCTGCATCAAGGTTGACAAATCGCTCGATGGTCGAAGCACGCCATTAGGGCAGGCTGCCACGCAAAGCTGGCAAGCCGTGCAGTGTTGCGAAAGGTGCTTTATTCCTTTCGAACCCGGAGGCGTGATTTTGCACTTGCGGGCAGGAATCTTTTTATCTTCGATAACCGCCAGACCGCCGTCAACCTTGCTCTCCTGAGCCTTCACAGCAGCGCCAACGGCAAAGAGCGAAGCAAGCGTGAGGAACGAGCGGCGCGAGGTGTCGGCATCAGCCTTGGGTTCATCGGTTTTGACATCAGCCTTGGCATGCGCCGCCTTGCTCGGACGAGCGTATGTGATAGCACCCGAACTGCAATTGCCAATGCAATCCATGCAGGCAACACAGCGCGAATAGTCGATGCTGTGGTTCTTGGCATCGATGCACGATGCCTTGCACTTGCGGGCACACAGCGTGCAGCCCACACATTTCTCGGTGTTGATTACCGGGCGCAAGAAGGCGAAACGCGACACAAAGCCCAGCACGGTGCCAACAGGGCAAACCGTGTTGCAATAGGTGCGGCCGCCACGCCACGCCAAGAAGCCAACCACCAGCAGCGTAGCCACAGCCACAGCCAGCGAAATGCCGCTTTTCAGCCACACATCCACCGAATAGAACGCATAGCTATCGTAGTGCTCGGCAATCGATGCCAGATAGTTGTTCACCCATGCATAAGCCGGAGCAAAGAGGTTGGCGGCGATGCGTCCGAATGCGCTATACGGTGCAATCAGTGCAGCAATCGACGTGAAGCCCATCACTATCAGCACCACAAACACAGCCAGGAAACCGTAGCGCAAAACACGTTTCTCCTTTGTGTATCCAAAACGCACACGCGCCTTTTTCTTGCGATTATGCAGCCACGAAATGATGTCCTGCATCACGCCCATTGGGCATATCACCGAGCAATAAACCCGTCCGAACAAAAGTGTGAGAACCAAAAGGACGAGCACCACGCCCACATTAAGCGCCAGCACCGCAGGCACAAACTGCAATTTTTCCATCCAACCCAAGTAACGGCTCACAGTGCCTGTGAAATCAAGGAAACAAAGGGTGATGGCAATAAAAAATATCGCGGCAAGAATGATTCTAATTTTTCGTAACATAGGGCAGATTAGTCGTTAGGATTCTGTTTAAGTTTTTCCACATAATGGTCGATGGCTTGCATCTCCTCAGGAATGTTGATTCGCTGCGGGCACTTAGGCTTGCAAATTCCGCAACCCACGCAATGGTCGGCTTGACGCAAGCGCGGCACTTTGCGGTCGTAGCCAATGAGGAAGGCACGTCGATTGGTGCGATAGTCCTCGTTGGTGACATCGTCGGCAAACGTGCCCTCGTTCAGGCACTTGTTGTAGTGAGCAAAGATGCTCGGGATGTCGAGTCCGTAGGGGCACGGCATGCAGTATTCGCAATGAGTGCAGCCTATGAGCGGGAACTCGTTGATGAGCTTCGCCGACTTTTCGAGCATCGCCAATTCGTCGTCGCTCAGCGGCTCGAGTGGCGAATAGGTGCGTATGTTTTCTTGCAAATGCTCCATATATGTCATGCCGCTAAGCACAGTGAGCACGCCCGGGAAATGGCCGCAGAAACGGAATGCCCAATAGGCAGGCGACAGGTTTGGCGCAATGCGCTGGAACATAGCCAGCACCTTGTGGTTCACCTTAGCCAAGCCGCCGCCAAGCAACGGCTCCATAATCACCACCGGAATGTTGCGTTTGGCAAGTTCGTGATAGAGATAGTCGGCATTCACCTCCTGCGAATAGTGCCAGTCCTTATAGTTCATTTGAATCTGCACAAAATCGAACTTCACCGGCTGCTCGTTAAGCATATAGTCGAAAAACTCCTTTGTGCCGTGGAACGACCAACCAAGATACTTGATACGTCCGGCAGCGCGCTCGTTAAGCAAAAAGTTGAGCACGCCATTGTTGACGTAGCGCTGCAGATAGTTCTCCTTTTCGCCGATGGCATGAAGCAGATAGTAGTCGATATAATCGACGCGCAGCTGCTTGAACGAGTTGCGATACATGGCAATGCTTGCCTCAAGTGTTTGGTCCTCGGTGGCAAAATTCGACAGTTTTGTGGCAACCACAAATTCGCTGCGCTTGTGTTTGCTCAAAGCAATGCCCAAAGCCTGTTCGGAAAAACCCTTGCAGTAGCGCGGCGATGTGTCGAAATAGTTAACGCCATGAGCAATGGCATAATCCACCAGACTGTTCACCTCGTCTTGGTCGATGTGGCTTTTTCCCTCCTCCTGCTGGTCGTCGTCGAGCACTGGCAAGCGCATCATGCCATAGCCCAGCAACGATATCGGACGGTCGCTATCTGGCATGTGACGATAAGTCATCTTGTCGGTAGGCACTTCGCCACGGTCGGTCGACAACTCTTTCGTCTTTTCGGTGCGACATCCGGCAAGCGCTGCCGTAGTGACAGCCGCTCCAGCACCCATCAGCTGCAAGAAATCGCGACGGCTAACTTTCTTCTTTTCACCCATACGTTTTTATTGTTATATCTAATTGTTATTTTGCAATTGCCAATAATATCTTCAGTTGAATTCACATGACGTGAACAATAACAAAATTAATTATTTTTTTCAAGGTATCATTATTCGGTTTACTAAAATGTCATCATTTTCGCATATTTTGGCAGAAAAGGCTGCACCTGCAGTGTGAAAAGTGTTTAAAATTTGGTCAATAATTCATTATTTTTCTATTCAACAATCCCATAATCAATTTGTCACAAATCCTTTAGCACTAATTTTGCTTTATCATTATAAAAAACAATAGGTAAAAATAAATCATCACACCAATACATTATGCGAAAACAACTATTAATGCTTATGATGATTGCCGGCTTGACAATGGCGGCGCAAGTGCCGCTCGACTCGTGCCGGAACATGGCATTACGAAACAACAAGGCGATACTCATTGCCAACGAGAAGATAAACGCCGCAGGCTATCAGCGTTCCGAAGCAAAGTCGGCTTACCTGCCGGCGCTTGATTTGCAAGCCACCTACCTCTACAATCAAAAAAACATCTCGCTGATTGCCGAGGATGCACTGCTGCCAACCAAATCGTTCAACCCAGCCACCGGAGGCTACGATTTCAACATCCTCACCGACCCAACGGGCAAACCGGTGACGGTGAATGGTCAGCCGGTTCCCAGCCAAGTGGCATTGTTGCCCAAAAGCGCCCTCACCTACGACATTCACAACGTGTTTGCCGGAGCATTAACACTCACCCAACCAGTGTATTTCGGCGGCAAAATCAAGGCAATGAACGAAATTACGCGCTATGCCGAAGACCTTGCCAAAGCCATGCGCAACAAGGCTATGGAAGACGTTGTTTATCAGGTTGACGCCGCCTATTGGCAAGTGGTGTCGCTGCGCGCCAAGCATGATTTGGCTGAAAGCTATGTGCAACTGCTCGACACCCTCAACTACAACGTGAATGCCATGGTGAAACAAGGCGTTGCCACTAAAGCCGATGCCTTGAGCGTGGCTGTGAAGCTCAACGAGGCAAACGTAGATTTGACTAAGGTGAAAAACGGGCTGGCACTATCGCGAATGCTGCTGGCACAGCTGTGCGGACTGCCATCGACTACCGTGATGACCCTTGCCGATGAAGGCAAACAGCAAATCGACGATACATCGATGCCTGCCACCGCCTATAATATGGACGACGTGTATGCTCGCCGCCAAGACCTTAACGCACTGCAGCTTGGTGCCAAGATTTACGAGCAAAAGGCAAAGGTGGAGATGGCGTCGATGCTGCCGCAGCTGGCTGTTATGGGAATGTATTCGGTGAGCAACCCGAACTCGTTCAACGGTTACGCCAACAAATTTGCCGGAGCTTTCAGCGTGGGCGCTGTGCTGAAGGTGCCTTTGTGGCACTGGGGCGGCAATTACAACAAATATCGCGCAGCCCGCACCGAGGCAGTGATTAAAAACATCGAAATCGCCGATGCTCGCGACAAGATTGAGCTGCAAGTGAATCAGGCTTCGTTCAAGACCCAAGAAGCCGTGAAAACCCGCTTTGCCACCATGTCGAACCTCGAAAAAGCTAACGAAAACCTGCGCATTGCCAAGGTGGGCTTCAAAGAAGGCGTGATGCCGGTGGACAACGTGATGGCTGCCCACACCGCATGGCTCAAAGCCAACAGTGAAGCCATCGATGCGCAAATCGACGTGCTGCTGTGCAACGTATACTTGTCGAAGGTGCTTGGCACAATGAAGTATTAATTTAGAGAGAGAGGATACAATATCACGATAAACAAAAAACATATCACATAATGGAAGAGGCAAACAAAATCAAACAAGAGAATAAATCAATCATGGCTGGCGTGGCAATTTTCGGGCTCGTGGTGGCAGCGTTGTGCATAGCCGGACTGTTGCTCATCAAGCCTGCCGACGAATCGGTGCAAGGACAAATCGAGGGCACCAGCGTGAGAGTGTCGGGCAAGCTGCCCGGACGATTGGTTGAAGTGTATGTCGAAGAGGGCGAAATGGTGCATGCCGGCGATACGTTGGCACACATCCACTCGTCGCTCGCCGACGCTAAATTGCAGCAGGCGCAGTCGATGGAAACCGCTGCATCGGCTCAAAGCCAAAAAGCCGAAGGCGGCACACGCGTTGAAATCATCAACACCGCCTACAACCTTTGGCAACAAGCCTTGGCTGCCCAGCAAATTGCAAAGAAGACCTACGACCGCATGCAAAACCTTTTCAATGAGGGCGTAATATCAGAGCAGAAGCGTGACGAGGCGTTTGCCCTCTACAACGCTTCGAAGGCGCAAGCCGACGCTGCCAAATCGCAATACGAAATGGCAAAACGAGGCGCTCAAAACGAGGACAAGGTGGCAGCACGCGCCATGAAGGACGCCGCTAAAGGCACCGTCGACGAAGTGCAGGCTTTGCTCGAGGACCAATATCTAATAGCTCCGTGCGACGGCGAAGTAACCGACATCTATCCCAATGTTGGCGAACTGGTGGGCGTGGGCACGCCAGTGATGTCAATCCTCAAAAAGGACGACCTTTGGGCAACCTTCAACGTGCGCGAGGAGTTGCTCAACGACCTGCAGAACGGCAAGGAAATAAAGGTGATGATACCGGCTTTGGGCAAGATGCAAACCACCATGAAGGTATATTACATTCACGACCTCGGCAGCTACGCCGTGTGGAGCTCAACCAAGTCGACCGGACAATACGACAGCAAAACATTTCAAGTGAAAGCACGCCCTGCCAAACCGATTGACAATCTGCGTGCCGGCATGTCGGTAATTCTCGAAAAATAATCTCAACTAACGGTGATTAAAGAATTTTTTGAAATATTGCGTAGCTCGGTGGCTCGCGGGCTGAATGAGGTGAAGCACCATCCCATGTATTTGGGGTGTATGGTGGCTGTGCCCGTGTTTACAGCTGTGTTCTTCACCACCCTGCTTGCCGACGGCGTTGCCGACAATGTGCCCAGCGCCGTTGTCGACCTCGACCAAAGCCCGACATCGCGCAGCGTGGCGCGCACCATCGACTCCTACCAGAGCGTTGATGTGAAATATCAGCTCGACAGTTATAGCCAAGCAATGGACTATCTGCGCCAAGGCAAGATAATGGGATTCGTAATCATACCCGAAGGCTTTGCCAGCGACTTGCTTGCACAACGCAAACCCGAACTGAGTTTCTACATCAATTTTTCGTGCATCACACCGGCTTCGCTGATGCTGAAAGGCTACACCACCGTGTCGTTGACGTCGAATGCAGGCGTTATGCACGGCACCATGTCGGACATGGGCATGACCGACAGCGCCATAAGCGCCATGCTTCAGCCCTATGTCACTCACATGCACGCACTTGGCAACCCATGGCTCGACTATGGGTTATATCTGAGCAACTCGTTTGGCAGCACTGTGCTTGCACTCATGGTGATGATTCTCACAGCCTACTCGGTGACAGTGGAAATTAAAAACCACACATCGCAGCAATGGCTGCAAAGTGCCGGTAGCAGCATGTGGATGGCTGTGTTGGGCAAACTGTTGCCACAAACGCTCATATTCTTCCTTTCGGGATGGACAATGCAACTCATTTTCTACGGCTTTGCAGGCTACCCGCTCAACTGCCCGATGTGGCAAATGGTGCTGGCAGTGCTCATGCTTGTGGTGGCGTCGCAAGGATTTGCCCTCGCCGTGTCGAGCCTGATTGTAAATCCGCGCATGGCGCTGTCGGTGTGCTGTCTCACTGGCATTCTGGCTTTTTCGATTGCAGGATTGTCGTTCCCGGTGGAACAAATGTACAGCGGCGTGGGCATCGTAAGTTGGATTCTGCCGTCGCGCTACTACTTTATGATTTACTGCAACCAAGCGCTTAACGGGCTGCCGTTTGCCTATTCGGCACCCTGGTATGCCGCAATGATAGTGTTTGCGATTCTTCCATCAGCCCTGCTTTGGCACCTGAAGCGCAAATGCTTGAATCCGGTGTATGTGCCGTAACCCTAACCTCACCCTTGCAAAAATGAACAAATTAACTGAAATATTACACGACATATCGCGGGCATTCGTCACCGAATACAAGCTGCTGTTCACCGATGCCGGCGCCTTGCTGTTCATCATCTTCCTGCCGCTTGCCTATCCGGTGCTCTATTCGTCGGTTTATAACCCCGAAATCATGAAAGACATACCGGTGGCTGTGGTCGACGATTGCCGCACCCCCATGTCGCGACAATATGCCCGTATGCTCGACGCCACCGACCTGGTGAAAGTGGCTGGTTATGCCGCCAACATGCAGGAAGCCAAAACGATGCTCAACCGCAAAGATGTTTTTGGCGTGGTTCACCTGCCAGAGGACTTCTCGCGAAAGGTGGGACGCGGCGAGCAAGCCGACATTGAAGTATATGCCGATATGAGCGTGTTTTTGCGATATAAAAACATCATGTCGGCGACAACTGTGGTGGGCAACGAACTGGGCTCAAAAGCCCAAAGCAGCAAACTCACCGGACTTGAAAATGCGCCTTCTGCCAATGCAATGCCGGTGCCCTTCAGGATTGTGCCTCTTGGAAATTCCACCATGGGCATAGCTTCATCCATCCTGCCAGGCATATTAGCACTGATTCTGCAGCAAGTGTTTTTGCTATGCATTTGCATGGTGATGGCAACCTCGCGTGAGCGTAAACGTGCCAATGGCGGCATCGACCCGCAGGCTGCCAACGTGGGTGCTTTTGCACTGCTTATAGGCAAGTCGCTGTGCTACTTCACAATTATGATTGCCCCGATGATTTATCTATGGCGATTCATTCCGATAGCATTCTCATTCCCGCAAAACGGAAATCTAATTGACGTGTTCATGCTTGCTGTGCCTTTCATCTTCGCTGTGATATTCTTTGCCATGACCATACAGACATTCGTCAGAAAACGCGAAGCCGTGTTTTGCGTGGTTGTAGTGACATCGGTGTTCTTTTTGTTTGTTGCTGGCATTTCCTGGCCTCGGTTTGCAATGAATCCGTTTTGGACCATCGTAGGCGACGCCATCCCATCAACCTGGGCTGTGCAAGGTCTTTGGGGAATATCCAATATGGGTGCCACGCTCGCACAACAACGCACCTGTTATCTGGCGCTATGGCTACTCGCCGCAGCCTATTTCATGATTTCATACCTCTTGCTGCGGTTTGTCGACCATCAGCGCAAAATCGAATAATCTTGTTTTGAGAGTATTTCATCTAAATATATCCCTATAGTAAAACAAGGGCTCCTCAACAGCGATGTCAAGGAGCCTTTTTATATGTGGCGACTGTTGCGTTTTTATATGTGCATCAAGTCGCGATAAAGGTCGAATGCCTCTTTCATGGTGTCGTCGTCGATTATGCAATCGATGCGAATATCGCCAGGTGCACCAAGCAATGTGCAATTGATTTCGCCATGACTACTCTTTTTGTCGTGCTTCATCAGTCGCAGCAGCTCGTCGTAGTCGTCGCAAGTGATGTGGAATGCACCATAATTGCCAAGCACATAGTCGGCAATGCGATGCACATCGGCGCTGTCGAATCCGCACTTGAAATGTGACAGCACAGCGTCAATCACCAAGCCGTATGCCACCGCATAGCCGTGAGGGATGGGCGTTTGGCGAGCCATTGCCATGCTCTCGAAGGCATGCCCTGCTGTATGACCAAGATTCAGCGCACGGCGTATGCCATGCTCGTGAGGGTCCTGACGCACTATATCAGCTTTCACTTCAACCGACTCTTTCAGCAGCTCAAGCAAGCGGTCTTTACTTCCGTTAACCACATCGAAGCTCACAAGCGACATAAAGCAGTCGCGACTCTTTAGCAAGCCGTGCTTGAGCATCTCGGCATAGCCCGATTTCACTTCAATTTCAGGCAGAGTGTCAAGAAAAGCAGTGCTGATAATCACATCGCTTGCTTCGCAAAAAGCTCCAACTTCGTTTTTCAATCCGTTGAAGTTTATTCCGGTTTTTCCGCCAATGGCAGCATCTACGGCACTGAGCAGCGTGGTGGGAATATTGATGAATGGAATGCCACGCTTGAATGTTGCTGCAGCAAAGCCTCCGAGGTCGGTCACCACACCGCCGCCCAAATTGATTGCCAGCGAATGGCGCGTACCGCCCGATTCGCCGATTTGTTGCCACACCGAAGTGAGCGAATCGATGTTTTTGTTAACATCGCCAGCGGGGAACTCCACCACCACAGCTTCGGCTACATATTGGTTGTCAGTCAGCCGAGGCAGCACCTTACGGCGCGTATTACTGTCGGTGATAACAAACAGTTTATTGAACTTTTTGGCCTGCAAAACGCGTGTCAACGCATCGCTCACTGCATTGGTGAATATAATGTTTTGATGTTCCATAAACGTCAATCCTATTTAGTTGTTATATTGTCGCTGTGTTGAGTGCATTAATCAATTCAGGCAGTTCGGCAGCAAATTGCGGCATCGATTCAAACACTATATGCGCACCGTTGTCGATAAGCGTCTGGCGAGGAATCGGTCCGGTGGTTATGGCTATCGTGAACGAGCCGCTGGCGTTGCCTGCCTGCACGCCCAACGGAGCATTTTCAATCACTATGGCTTGCTCCGGCGCCACTCCGGCAAGTTGCTGACCCTTGATGTAGGGCTCGGGGTTGGGTTTGCCGTGCGTCACTTCGGCGGCAGTGATGCGCTTGTCGGCAGCAAACAGCCCGGCATATTCCTGGTCGATGCGGTTAATCACATCGGCTTGACCGCTTCCGGTCACCAACACTCGCTCCACGCCGTTGTCACGCAAGGCGGTTAGCATGTCGTATGCACCGGGCATGGCTTCAACGCGTGGCAACGAACGGAAGTTGGCAGTTTTGATTTTATACATCTCACGTGCTTCTTCGTCGCTCATGTCAATGCCCAACTCGCGCTTATAAATCAGCTGTATGGTTGCCCTGCCGGTCATGCCTTCATACAAATAGAACTCGTCGCGGTCGGTGTTGAGTCCCAGATTGTCGAACATCATCTTCCAGGCAATTGTGTGGTTGCGCATCGAATCGTAGAGCACACCGTCCATATCAATCAATGCAGCCTTTATGTTGAGCCGTTCAGCACCTCGCTGGGCGAGATATTGCCTTATCGTTTCGTCGTATTTTCCCATCTATTTTCTTAATACAATCACAATCATACGGTTTGGGCGTCACTTGCGTGCAGTAATATGAAAGCATCCCTGTTTGGTCTCGAATTTCACATAGCATCGGCCCTTGTCGCGCTCGTCGTAAAGTATCTCGCCGAGGATGTTCTTAAGGTCGGCAAGCGACACTATGAAAGTTGAGTCGAGGCAAATAAACTTGGCATAACTGATGTCGAATGTTGTGGCATAGCAGTGAGCCGACTGCTCCGAAGCATTACGGTTGCGGCGTCGCAACTTTGCCACCGAGCGGTCGGTGCGCAGCACACTGGTCACCTTTATGCGATATTCATGGCCACCTCTGGCGCGTATGGTGTCGGCAAATCGTCTGCCAATGTCGTCGAGCAGTTGTGCTGCCTCGGGCACCAGAAACGGCATCGAGTGCGTGAGCGAATCCACCGTGTAATGCTCGTTGGTGGCTATCCTCACAACAGGGCGCTGCAGATTATAGGCATCTCGCAGGCTCTTTATCGGCTTAATGCCAATGCTTTCGGCTGCCGAGATGTGCATACCGTTGGTGTCATTGAAGATACTGCGAAGCCTGCCCGGCACAATATGCACCGGAATGCTGTGAACAATCATCTTCGCTTGAGCGCTCGGCGTGTCGGCAACGGTCTTGCCCGACCCGACATCTGGCTTCACCACCTCACACTGCTCGTTGACAATCGAATCTTCTGCGTCATTCTGTCCCTCACCGCCTCCTCCGCAGCCCACGGTGCCCAGAAGAAGGAGCCAGAGAAATATCATCGACAACTTACGCATAACCGTTTGCTCACTTTCCTACCGTCTGAATGAAAAGTACTCGTTTATTCGACGGCAACTTCAATGCCTTTGGCAGTTCCTCGCGGTTGAAACTTGCACGTAAAACTGTCTTCAAGCCCTCTGAAGCACAATAGAGATAAATGTTCTGCGACGCAGCGCCTGCGGTGTAGCCTTGCATCGAAGCATCGGGCTGCAATTCGTTGTCCACCACAAACACTATGTTCAGCGGACACTCTGTGGCAAACTTCTGCATGCCCACCAATGCACGCACATCGGCATCATTCACTTTCTCCAACGTGTTAGCTGCAGCATCATACAAGCTGGCACCGTCGGGCGTTACCACATATATCGACAGTTCTTGGCGGTTCATCGCCGTTGCCACAGTGCGCTTACCGTCGTGCGTGATGCCCCATGCCGCCCACAGCATGTCGCTGAGCTGCTGTTTGCTAACCTTGCCGTCGGCTGTCATGTCGCGATGCGATTTGCGTTGTGCAATCGATTCCATCAATGGCTTGCCGCCTTGAATGTTTGGTTTTGGTAACACTTCTGAATTTCCCACCATTGTAATTGTCGCTAATAGCGCCGAAATAATGTATTTTTTCATAATTTGTTTAGCTAAAGTTATCATTTTTCTATGTAAAGATAGCAAAAACTGAGTAAACCACAAAACCATAGGCACAAATATATCCTGCAATGAGTGGCAACCGTGTGGAATAAATTGCGTAAATTTGCATTCGCTAATCATCGGAATTATTTAATAACTATTGTTTTAGGCTTAGTATGTGGATTTTTCTTGCAATTGCATCGTCGCTTTGTTTGGGCATTTACGACATATTCAAAAAAATTTCGCTTAACGGCAACAATGTGCTCACGGTGCTGTTTCTCAACACCCTGTTCGGCACGCTGCTGATGTCGCCGGTGTGGGCTTCGTCGATTGCCGATGGCTCGTTTGGATTCGGCGGCAACTTTGAAGGACACGCCTTCATCGTGGTCAAATCGCTCATCGTGCTGTCGTCGTGGGTGATGGGCTACTATGCCGTCAAGCACCTGCCTCTCACCATCACCGGACCTGTTAACGCCACGCGACCCATACTCGTGCTCTTGGGCGCTCTCTTCATCTTTGGTGAAAGGCTCAACCTGATGCAATGGCTGGGCATAATGCTCGGATTCTGCTCGCTGTTTTTCGTGAGCCGGCTCGGCAAAAAAGAAGGATTCTCAATTCGGCACAGCCTGTGGATTTGGCTCATCATGGGCGCAACAGTGATGGGCGCCGTCAGCGGACTCTACGACAAATATCTGCTCCGTATCTACAACCCACTGCAAGTGCAAGCATGGTATTCGCTCTATCAATGCATCATCATGGGCACCACCATTCTCATCATCAAACGCACTTCTGCCGAAAACACTCCCTTTGTGTGGCGTTGGACAATTCCATGCATAGCCATTTTTCTCACCGTTGCCGACATTGCCTACTTCTATTCGCTCTCACTGCCCGGCTCAATGATATCTGTCGTTTCGATGATTCGGCGCGGCAGCGTGCTCGTGTCGTTTGCCTACGGCGTGATTGCCCTACACGAGAAGAACGTGAAACTCAAACTCATCGACCTCTCGGTGCTGCTTGTCGGACTAATTTGCCTTGTCCTCGGAAGCCGTTGAAACTTTTCGCTCCTCAATCTCGCAAATCTCTGCCATATTTTATAACTTTGCATATAATTCATAACTATAACACGACATCATGTTGATACTACAACCTAACAAACCAATTGCATTGTGCAGCGACCACGCCGGATATGCCACTAAGATGGCTGTCATTGATTACTTAAAATCGCAAGGAATCGCCTACAAAGACTTCGGCACCTATAGCGAAGACAGCTGCGATTACCCCGATTTTGCACACCTCTGCGCAAAAGCAGTTGAAAGCGGCGAATGTTACCCCGGAATTGGCATCTGCGGCAGCGGCGAAGGCATCAACATGACGCTAAACAAGCATCAAGGCATACGCTCAGCCCTTTGCTGGACATCGGAAATTGCAAGCCTTGCACGACGCCACAACGACGCTAACGTGCTGGCTCTTCCCGGACGATTCTTGAGCAACGATGAAGCAATCGAGCTTGTGAAAGTGTTCCTCAGCACCGATTTCGAAGGCGGTCGTCACCAACGCCGAATCGACAAAATCCCCGTAGCCGAATAAGCATCATAATAAACATCTTTTCATCTCACTCCACCCGATTTCTGACGAGCCTCACAGCACGTCAGCCCCGCTTTTTGCACACCATTTCAACTTACAACATACACGTATACATTGAAAAATACAACTCCTGTTTGCACCATATTTCAGAATATTTCGCTAAATTCGCACTATATAAATAACCGAAAAAACTAAAGCAATAATCAACTAAAAACATTTCCATTATGAAAAATTCACTTCCTCTGTCGTGCATATTTGCACAAATGCTTTTGAGCAGCTGCACGCCGCAAGGTCAATCAGCCGACAACACCGCAACACCTGCTCAAAACTGGAACTGGCAAACCATACTTCAAGAAAAAATGCCTCTGCTGGGACACCGCAACTGGGTTGTGATAACCGATATGGCATATCCTCTGCAAGCCAAAGACGGAATTACTACTCTCTATGCCACTGAACCTTACGCCGAAGTACTTAGCACCGTAGCACAAATGATTGAAGCCACACCACACGTCTATGCGCACGTCTATCAGGACAAAGAGCTGTCGTTCCTTTCTGAAGACATCTGCCCCGGCATCGACGAACTCAAAGCCGACATGAACAAAGCTTTGGCAAACGCCGACGTTACGCCCGTCGACCACGAACAACTAATCGCCCGTCTCGACAATGTCAGCAATCTCTTTGAAGTGGTTATCATAAAAACACCGCTCACCAAACCATATACTTCAACATTCTTCGAACTCGATTGCAAATATTGGGATAGCGACAAGCAAGCGCTGCTCAACACCAAAATCGCCAACGCAGCTAAGTGATAACTAACAAGTTATAACAGAATTATAGCAGGTCGGAAAGCTTACGTTTTCCGACCTGTTTGTCTTACTCGTCAGACCGGGCTGACGGGGCAGAACTTTTACGGGGGGAGGCGCGGAGTATGGGTATGAAAAAAGCCCCGGGCTTTTCAGCTCGGGGCTCAGGAGGCGGTTACCTACTCTCCCACTTTCGCAGTACCATCGGCGTGGTGAGGCTTAACT
>JBJECZ010000198.1:0-3509 GCA_051871555.1 Muribaculaceae bacterium
TGAGCCAGGATCAAACTCTTCGTTGTTGTATCTTGTCTTTTTCTTTTTTCTTGTTCTCGTCTACGCGGCCCCGCGGCTTTTTTGCCCCGGAAGCGCCCCGCAGTCTCCTCAGACACAGCGCCGTCGGTCCGAACCCCGCTCCAGAATCGCTTCTTTCGTTTATTGCGTCTACTTTTTTAAAGTATGACCTGTCTCGTGTTCAACTCAAGCTCTTGACGGAAACTTCTTTTCGACATTGTTTTTTTACCTTGTCTCCAAACTTTTTCCTTCGTACTACTTTCGTCTTGTTTGCAAGAATTTCAATGACCTTTTTTGCTTCCGTTCCCTAACGCGGCTCGCGCCCCGTCGTTCCCGAAAGCGAGTGCAAAATTACACCTTTTCCCCGAATTGGCAAAATCTTTCGCAATATTTTTTCACAAAAACTTCAAAAATTCGAAGAAATTCTGATTTTACTCATAATAGCCACAATTTTAATATTAAAAACATGAGCTAATATAAGCATAAATAGCCCGGAGAAAAGTCTCCGAGCTATAAATAAATATGCTAAATAATAGTTTAGAATTCAGCGTTCTTAGGAGTACGCGGAAACGGAATGACGTCGCGAATATTTGTCATGCCGGTGACAAATAGCAGCAGGCGTTCAAAGCCCAGACCGAATCCACTATGAGGCACGGTGCCGAACTTGCGAGTGTCAAGATACCACCACATGTCCTTCATAGGGATGTTCAATTCGGTGATGCGAGCAAGTAGCTTGTCGTAGTTCTCCTCGCGTTCCGAACCGCCAATAATCTCACCGATTTTCGGGAAGAGCACATCCATAGCACGAACTGTCTTATTGTCATCGTTCATCTTCATATAGAACGCCTTGATTTCCTTCGGATAATCAGTGAGGATAACAGGACGTTTGAAATGTTCTTCAACCAAGAAGCGTTCGTGCTCGCTTGCCAAATCAACACCCCAATAAACCGGGAATTCGAATTTGTGGCCTTTGGCTACAGCTTCTTCAAGAATCTTGATACCTTCGGTGTAAGGCAGGCGAACAAAATCGTCCTTGAGCACGCCCTGAAGACGTTCAATCAAGCCCTTGTCGAACATATCATTGAGGAATTGGATGTCGTCCTTGCAGTTGTCCAACGCCCATTTAACGCAATATTTAATGAATTCCTCAGCCAAGTCCATGTTATCGGCAATATCGTTGAATGCAACTTCCGGCTCAATCATCCAAAACTCGGCAAGGTGACGAGGCGTATTGCTGTTTTCGGCACGGAAAGTTGGACCGAAAGTGTAGATGGCGCCCAGCGAAGTTGCTGCCAATTCGCCCTCGAGCTGACCCGACACGGTGAGACTCGCCTGTTTGCCAAAGAAATCGTCGTCGTAGATGATGCTCCCCGACTCGTCCTTCTTTAGGTTATAAAGGTTTTTTGTTGTCACTTGAAACATCTGCCCTGCTCCTTCACAGTCGCTGGCTGTGATGATTGGAGTGTGAAAATAGAAGAAGCCACGTTCATGGAAGAACTTGTGAATGGCTATAGCCATATTATGACGAATGCGAAATACTGCACCGAAAGTGTTTGTGCGGATGCGCAGATGCGCAATCTCGCGAAGATACTCCATTGTGTGTCCCTTTTTCTGAAGGGGATATTCATCAACGCTTGCGGTACCGTAAACGTGAATGCTATCGGCTTGTATCTCGCAAGTCTGACCTTTACCCTGCGATGCCACCAGCATGCCTTCAACGCAAAGGCTTGCGCCAGTTGTGATAGTTTTCAGTTCATCTTCGGCAAACTTGGCAAGGTCAACCACAATCTGTATATTTTTGATTGTAGAACCATCGTTGAGTGCTATGAATTGCACGTTTTTGTTACCTCTGCGAGTGCGCACCCAACCCTTAACGCACACCTTCTCGCCAATTAATTCGGGAGAGAAAATGTCAACTACTTTAGTTCTTTTAATTGCCATTGTTGTAATATTATAAAAATGTTTTGCTCAATTTAAACGATTGAGTCACTCCTCTGCAACGCAGCCACGAGCAACTCAACCGATTATATTAATTAAAATGCCACGCATCAAAAAGGCATTGCATTAAATCATTCAAATGAATTCTGCTTCAAGAAATTAACCTCTTCTTGTGTAAGATAACGCCAACGGCCACGAGGCAAGTTCTTCTTGGTAAGACCAGCAAAGTAAACGCGGTCAAGCTTAACCACATGATAGCCTAACGACTCGAATATGCGGCGAACCACGCGGTTACGACCCGAATGGATTTCGATGCCAGCCTGTTTGCGGTCGGTTGGCGAAACATAGCTGATGGCATCGGCGTGGATTGGGCCATCCTCCAGCTCTACACCATCGGCAATGTGTTGCATGTCTTCCTCGCTAATTGGCTTGTCGGTCCAAACTTGGTATATCTTCTTCTTCACATATTTAGGATGTGTGAGCTTCGAAGCAAGGTCGCCGTCGTTGGTAAGCAACAGCACGCCCGTAGTGTTGCGGTCGAGACGACCCACGGGATAGATGCGCTCGTTGCAAGCACCCTTCACGAGGTCCATCACAGTCTTGCGGCCGTTAGGGTCGTCGCTGGTAGTAACAGTGTCCTTTGGCTTGTTGAGCAGGATGTAGCACTTGCTTTCAGCCACAACAACCTTTTCGTTGTATTCAACAACATCGTTGCGCGTAATCTTAACGCCGAGCTCAGTAACCACATTACCATTAACCTTAACCAAGCCTTTTTGAATCAGCTCATCTGCTTCGCGACGCGAGCAAACGCCAGCATTTGCCATGAACTTGTTCAAGCGCAATTGTTCGTTCGGGTCAACTTCCGGCAATACATATTCAATGCGCTGTGGACGCGGAGTGAAACGCATCTGCATCTTTGGCTGTGCCTGCTTGCGTCCGCCCTGACGGTTCTGATTGTAGCCCCCTTGGCGGTTCTGATTGTAGCCGCCCTGACGGTTCTGATTGAAGCCACCTTGACGGTTTTGGTTGTAGCCGCCCTGACGGTTTTGGTTGTAGCCGCCTTGACGGTTTTGGTTGTAGCCGCCTTGACGGTTCTGATTGTAGCCAGCCTGACGGTTTTGGTTGTAGCCACCCTGACGGTTTTGGTTGTAGCCACCCTGACGGTTCTGGTTGTAGCCGCCCTGACGGTTCTGGTTGTAGCCGCCCTGACGGTTCTGGTTGTAGCCGCCCTGATTATAGCCACCTTGGCGATTATAACCTCCCTGAGTGCCATAATTTCTTTGTCTGTTGTAATTTTGATTATAACCAGTGCCTGCTTCATGTTGGTCGTCGGCACCCTGAGCGCCACGCGTCTCATAATTTGAGTAACGCGATTCATTTTCCATAGCCTCGCCCTTGTTGTCTCCAATGCGCGGTCTCTTTACCCTTTTTTCAGTATTCTCATCCATAGATAACTAAATTTTATTTCTGCCTCTCGGCTAATTTTACATCACTAACTTATTATTTATATATAAGGTTAAAAATAGATTATTTCGTTTACAATTTCGGTTTGT
>JBJECZ010000199.1:0-14161 GCA_051871555.1 Muribaculaceae bacterium
AATTGCTTTTACTGGTCAAAGATACAAAATTTGAAAGCAAATCACAACCTTGTCCACTGCTGGTCTTAGCCGAACGCAATTGCTTTTACTGGTCAAAGATACAAAATTTGAAAGCAAATCACAACGCGGAGATTACATAGAATGAAGATAAGAGTATTGCTTTTACTGGTCAAAAAATGTCGTCAAAAAATACAGATATTGTATGTCTTTGATTGCAAATTGCGCCTGATAATTATTGCCGTATTTGTCCGTTGCCGTGAATCAGCCACTTGTAAGTGGTGATTTCTTGCAGTGCCATCGGTCCTCGTGCATGCAGCTTCTGAGTGCTGATGCCTATTTCTGCCCCAAGTCCGAATTGGGCTCCGTCGGTAAACGATGTGGGGGCGTTGACATACACGCATGCTGCATCAACAAGTCGACAAAATCGGTTGGCTGCTACTTCGTCATCGCTTATGATGCTTTCGCTGTGTCCTGACCCATATCGTGCAATGTGCCTTATGGCCTCGTCTACATCAGCCACCACTCGCACAGCCATCTTATAATCGAGGAATTCACGTCCGAAATCGTGGTCTTGTGCGTGGGTCAACAAATTGAGTGGATAAGTATTGCTCAAAGCGGCAAAAGCTTCGTCGTCGGCATAAATCTCTACGTTGTGCCTGGCAAGCGGAGCACATAGTTGCGATAGCTCGCCAATGCGGTTGCGGCAAATCAGCAGGCAGTCGAGTGCATTGCACACGCTCACGCGTCGGGTCTTGCCGTTACAAACTATGTCAGCTCCAATCTGAACATTGCCGGCAGCATCAAAATAGGTGTGGCACACTCCAGCACCGGTTTCTATCACTGGCACTTTGGAATTGTCACGCACAAATCTGATTAAGTTGCTTCCACCACGCGGTATAATCAAATCCACCATCCCGCGGGCGTTGAGCAATTGCTCAGTGGCTTGGTGCGACGATGGCAGCAGACTTGCCACCCGCTCATCGAAGCCCATTCTACGAAGTACACGGTGAATAAGCTGTATGGCTGCACGGTTAGAGCATTCAGCATCGCTGCCGCCTTTCAGCACGCATGCGCTTCCCGCCTTTAGGCACAACGAAAAAACATCGAACGTGACGTTTGGTCGGGCTTCATATATTACGCCAATTACACCAAACGGCACACTTACACGCTCCAGTCTCAGGCCATTTGGCAACGTGGCTTGAGACAACACTCGCCCCAAAGGCGACGGCAACGATGCCACATTGGCCATATCGGCAGCTATCGAGCGCAGGCGGGCGTCGGTTAATTTCAGGCGGTCGTATTTTGGATTGCTTTCATCCATTCGCGACAAGTCTGCAGCATTTGCCTCAAGCAGTGCAGGCATGCTGGATTCTATTTCATGTGCTAATTCGCGCAAAAGCGCATCAATTTGTTCTGGGGAATATTCTGTAAGTATGCGCGATGCTTCTCGCACTCCCTCAAGTTGTAAGTATGTTGTCATAATCATTGCTGTTCAATGTAAAGATAGTCGTAATGCACTAATGGTCGGCAATCGTGCTTTCCCATAAATGCCAAAGCCTCAGAGCTGCCATAAGAGGCACGCCCCACTCCAAGCAGAGTGCCGTCAGGCGAAAGGATGCGTATAAGGTCATCTTTCTCAAACTGGCCTTCAATGCGTGTTATTCCCACCGGAAGCAAGCTTACAGCCCTTTCAGCACCGGCAATTGCATTAGCAGCATTGGCATTTAGAGTGACACAGCCCTTAGCAAAGCTCTCGCTATGAGCTATCCACTTTTTGATGCTCGACACCTCGCTACTTCGGGGGACAAAACGAGTGAACTGAACCTCGGCACTGTGTTCAATGAGGTCGACGAGAATGTTGTCGCGCTTACCGTTGGCAATAATCACCTCAATGCCTTCATCGGCGAGTTTGCGGGCTATTCTGCATTTGGTAAGCATTCCGCCACGGCCACACCCCGATTTTTCAGTGCTGATATATTTCGACAAATCGTCGTCGGGATTAACCAAGTGTATAACTTCAGCGTCGGGAGAACTGGGATGTCCGTTGTATATTCCATCAATATTGCTCAATATTATTAGCGCATCGGCATCGAGCATTGTGGCAATCAAGCCCGACAGTTCATCATTGTCAGTAAACATGAGTTCCGTCACACTCACTGTGTCATTCTCGTTCACGATGGGCAGCACCCCATTTTCGAGCATCACCATCATGCAGTTACGCTGATTAAGATAATGGCCACGAGTTGCAAAACTCTCCTTCATGGTGAGCACCTGCCCCACTGCAATGCCATATTCGCGAAAAAGCATAAAATAGCGATTGATGAGTTTCACCTGCCCAACCGCCGAAAACAGTTGACGCTGGTCGACACTGTCCATCTTTTGGTACGATTCTGCGCTGAGGTGCAACTCGCTTCTGCCACTTGCAACAGCGCCCGATGATACGAGAACGACCTGAATTCCACGCGAACGCAGTGCCGAAATCTGGTCGACAAGAGCCGACATTCGTGTAGCGTCGAGAGTTCCGTCGGCTCGTGTAAGCACATTACTGCCCACTTTCACAACTATACGCTGATATTCTTTTGCATTATTCATATTTCTGTATTTATTCAAATTCAAAGATAGTGCAAAGTAAATGCACTGGCAACGAAAAGGAGTATTAATTTTTTTATGACATTGCAAATCATACAAACAACGAATTCATATATAGCTTGACTATGCTTATTTAGGTCCATATAACAAAAAAGAATAGGCTGCGCCGTAAGCATAAAAGCCATCGACGCAGCCATAAAATGATGAAAACTTTCTGTGGCAAGATTAGTTTACAATAATCTCGTCAACAAAGATGAATTCTTTTCCGTTGACAGCGTGCACCCGCACATAGCGCGCTTGGCGATTGCAAGTGAGGCTGAATGTTTTGAAAAGCAAGTCGGGAATTTTGTCATCGATGTCGTTCCACAATGTTCCGATGCTTTCGTAATTCTTTCCGTCAGCCGACACTTCAACTTGCATGCTTCGTGGAACATATACGCCTGGTCCTGGCAGATGCATGAAGGTGGCACCTACATAATGCACTGGTTGTAGTTTGCCGAGGTCGATTACAACATCCAAGTCTTTAAGCAGACCTTGCCACTTATGGTCGGCATAAGTCCAGCCGCCAAGTTCGCCATCGGTGAGCGTGGTGGCGCCATGCGATGGCCATGCTTTGCTGAACGGCTGTTGATAAGTGACTTTGCATCCTTTAGCAAGATGCTGTACAGGTTGCAGACTTTCGCGGCGATTGCCATATTCGTTAGATAGGTCGAATGTGTTATAGCCTAACTTTTGCAGCATATTACAAAGAACGACGGCACGAGGTCGGAATTTTTCGTAATTCTTGTCTTCAGCTCGGCTCCAACCTGTTTCAGCCACAGCAAAGGTGCGGGGGTAGTACATATACTCGGCATGCTCGGGTGTAGGCACATATTCTGTCCATAGGTTTGCTTGTACACCTAAAAGATGTTTGAGTTCTTGCTGAGTGAGGCTTGGGTCAACAGGATTAAAGTCGTAGGTTACTTGCAACGAGCCATAACCGCCAATCGACATTGGCTCTTTAAACGGTGCATCTTGTGTGTGGTCGAGGTAAAGTTCTCCGGGTGTCATCACAACATCGTGGCCTGCCTTAATGGCTTTGATGCCGCCACTTGTTCCACGCCACGACATAACGGTGGCGTTCGGCGCCAAACCACCTTCAAGAATCTCATCCCAACCTATAATGTCACGGCCTTTTGAATTGACAAACTTTTCGATGCGGCGAATAAGGTAGCTCTGCAGTTCGTCGAGGCTGTTAAGGCCTTCCTCCTTCATTCTTCGCTGACAATCCGGGCAAGTTTTCCAAGCGCTTTTTCCAGCCTCGTCACCGCCAATGTGTATGTAGTGCGAGGGGAAAAGGTCAATCACTTCACTCAGGATGTTCTCGAGGAACTGGAAAGTGGCTTCCTTGCCAGGACAGAAATCACCACCCTTGCCTGTACCGTCGCACGACACCTCGGGATAAGCAGCTACGGCTTCTTCGCTGTGTCCCGGCATCTCAATCTCAGGTATTACGGTTATGTGGCGCGACTCGGCATAAGCCAACACCTCACGAATGTCGTCCTTTGTGTAGAATCCGCCATGGGCATTAGGGTCATTTTGGTCGCAGTATTTTGTATCACACTTAGCCCATTCTTGCCAAGTCTTTGCCGGACGCCATGCAGCGTACGATGTCAAGCGTGGGTAACGGTCGATTTGAAGGCGCCAGCCTGCACCATCGGTAAGGTGAAGATGCATTCTGTTGAGTTTGAGCAACGCCATTGCATCGATTTGCTTGATGAGAAACTCCTTAGAGAAGAAATGACGCGAGACATCGAAGTGCAAACCACGATAAAGGAATCGTGGCTCATCGGCAACGGTGCAGCAATCGATGGTGCGCAACTCGCCCATCTGCGTCATCTGCAACAGAGTCTGAATGGCATAAAAAGCACCCTGCTCGGTGGATGCCACCACATCGATTCGCTTAGGGCTTACGGTTAGGTTGTAGCCTTCTTGAGCAATTCTTTTGCTTGCTTTACCGCCAATAACTATTGCAACGTCAGCCTTTGCCCGGCTTTTCACGGATGTGCCGCGCAATGCTGAATTTTGGATGTAATGAGCTAACGCCGACGAAGGTGCACCTTGAATGAACACTTTGGCGCCCTGTTCCGGCAGCGTGAATGTGCCTGCATCCAATTGGATATGGGCAGGAACCGGAATGATGTTGCAAACCGAGCCGGTTGCGGCATTGTCGCTTGTGGCTGCTTGTGCGGCAAATAGAATCGATGCTGTAGCTAAGCAGCATAAAAGCCTTGTGAGATTAAATGTTTTCATCGTATCTAATAATTTTTGGTGTTGTCGAAATTGTATTTGTAAAGATACAATAAAAAATCCGGAAACGCCAATAAAAGCCCATTAGCGAATCAACACTTTTGCAATGGTGCGGTTATCGGCAGTGACGATGAAAATGCCCTGCGAACAATCAACCACTGCCCTATCCTTTGCCACGAGGCGTCCCTCGCTATCATAAACGCTTGTTGTGCGCCAATTCCCTTCAATGCAAATGTTGCCGCCGACAACGGTAACGTGTGGACTTTGAGCCGAAATATTTTCGTCGGAAGTGTAGATGCTGGCCACAACCGAAAACGGCTGTATGACGTAATTGTTGACGTTCTTGCCCAAAACGCCAATCACCTCCACGTAGTTTGTTTCTGTATTAGAAAAATTGCTGAGTGTGATTCCGTGAATTACGATTGTCGTCTCGCCTTGAGTGAGCGTTTGCTCGTCGTCATCAACATTGATTATTCCACCATAAACCTTAACCACTTTTCCAACATAATCATCAGTAAGTTCCGAGAGGTAAACTCGTTGACTTTGTATTTCCATTTGACTGCCGAATGTTTTGTATTCAATTGTGAGGCAAGGAACTCCATCGATGTTGCACAATTTCCCGCTGATGCCTGGCTTTACAGCCTCGCCAATTTTCAAGGCAGCGACTTCAGCCGTAGGCGAATAGAGATAAATAACGTGAGTTTGACAAAATATAATCAATTAAAAATGAGGCAATAACGATATTTTTAATAGCTCTAAAGTGCAAAAAACAGAAAAAAAACCGCTATGTTCCCTGAAGACAAGATTATAGAAATTTTCTCAATTTGCGACGATTTCAGCAAAGTATTTGATAAAACCGTTGAGCAAAATTTCGCTACGGATAACGTTGACGACCGTTAATCGCTAAAGTGGAGCGTTTAGTTATTTTCGTCGAACTCACATTAAAGAAATTTTGTTCCTACCCATAATATAGTTCGATTTGCCACTGCCTGTCATCTGGTGGCATTTGTTAGTAATTTAATAACTCATAATGCATAGTCATTGCTTTTACTGGTCAAAGATACAAAATTTGAAAGCAAATCACAACAGTTAACCGATGTATGAAGGTGTCTTTCACAAAATAAATGTAACAGGGAGGGGACGTGGGATTTGTTGGCATAAATTTGGAGGCGGGGAGGTTGCATCTTTGCGGACACCCGGCAGGCGGTGCATACTATACCAAGGTGAAATCCTTTGCAAAGAAAAAACGGAACTATGGTTAAGAGACGGAGCACTTTCGCCCTGCCAAGGTGAAATCCTTTGCAAGGGATGAAACGGTACGGCAAACTGCCATGAGACCATTATTGAACATAATATAAAATCTACATTATCATGAAAAACACTGTGAAAATCACGCCTAAAGGGGCTGTGCAGCTTGCCAACGGCGAGGCTGCTGAGCGCGGCACTGCGGCGTTTGTGCAGAACCTTCGCGAACGTGATGACGCTTTGGCTTGCGTGGGCAACTGCGCTGTCATTGGGTCGCTGCGTAACGGCGAGCGCGTGGTGCTTGCCGACAACTGCGGCGAGGCTGTGCGTCTGCTCACTTTTCTGCCGAATGAACCAACCAACTCGTCAGGCACAGCCTCGGAGAATACCGCCAGCGATGACACTATAGCAGAGGGACATTCTGCAGAGTATTCCGCCACTGATGGTGCCATATTTTGGCATAGCGTCGTTGCCGGCGGCGACGTTACAGTTGTTGGCGTCAAGCTATGCGACGTGGCGGGCTATGTGACGAGCGCACGCAGTTGCGGCAACTTTGCCGTGATAGCCACCACAGCCGAAACGGTGGTGCTGCAGCGCCTTGCCGATGGCTATAAGCGCCTCGACACCAGCGAGATTCAGCCCTTAATTCTGCTTACCGACACCGAGCACAGCGCGGTTTCGCATCAGCTGAGCGAATACACCTTCAACTCGCCCTACACATCGTGGACGGCGCTGTCGGCGGTAGACCGTTCGGCAATATCTAAGATGGTGAATTCGGCGTTGCAAGCCATGTGCTCGTCAGCAGCCTTCGACGGCCGCTATTGCGGATGCCTCGCGGCACGAATCGGCGTAAGGCTTTACGATGATTCTTACCTGTGGATGAGCGCACCGCAGACCGTGGGCGCCGACCTAATCAGCTCTGCCTCGGCATGGACCCGAGTGAATCTTACGGCAGACGGCTCAGGCATCACCCAAACCCGGCAGGCAACGCTGAGCATCGACACCTTCAGGCTCGGCGTGACCGTGGTTGAAGCTTTCGGCGAGGCGTGGGACGGAATAATCAAAGCCGTCGACCTCCTGGTGGCGCCCCAGCCGAAGCTGTTCGACACCTCAACCGACGTGCAAACGCGTTGCGCAACCACCAGCAGCGGTACGCGCGAGCAATATCTGCTCATCGCCCCTGCCACACGAAGCCATGCATCAATTGCCGACGCGCTTGTCAATGCCCCACGATGGCAGGTTGTGTCGTCGACAAGCAACTTTGCAGCCCTCCGCCAAGGAAAATGGATAGCCGGCAACAGCGCCGAATCGCTCACGCAAACCATGCCGCCGTTCATCACCTATTCGCTTCAATCCGCTTCAGCCATCGGCAACACCGTCAGCGCAAGCCAGTGCGCCGACGCCGTGGCATTGTCGGGCAGCAAGATGGTTTGCCAAAGCCTATGCAGCAACATCGCGCGCACCGTAGGAGCCGGCTTAACCGTGCATCGCGGCATGCCGTGGAACATAGCCGAATACTTTGCCCCGCCGCTTAGCAATGCGGCATGCGTGGCTGCCATCGAAGTCACGTTGTCGTCAGCCCAAGGCAACAGCAAAATCAGCACTTGGGAAAACCTGCCATTCACGCCATCAGCCATAGCGCCGATAGTCACATTCCCCGACCCTCGGGCCACGCACATCAGAATATGGCTTCAAGGCAGCGGCGAGGTGATGCAATGGCAAGCCGACATGATGCCCGATGCGTCAAGCCGCCAAGCCACAGCCGTAAGTGCGAACCTCGAAAACCACCCGCTCAACATCACCGGCGATCAGCTGATTACCCTGCCGCAGCAATGCGTCATAAGCGAGAGTCTCGCGGGGTGGATTGCCATGAGCGGCAAAGGCAATCCGCTCGTGTGGCAGCTAAGCCGCCCTCTCGCGGGCACCGCCATCAAAGCAATAGCCTCGGCAACCAGCCCAGCATATCACAGCGGGCTGGGACGATATCCTCTATTCATCTTTGCCACCGACGGCATATATGCCCTACCCCTGCTTTCAAGCGGAACCTACGGCGAAGTGCGCATGTTAAGCCGCCACACCATAGCCACCGGAAGCCAGCCATGCGAAACCAGTCGAGGCATATTCTTCACCAACACCCATGGCGACGTGATGAGCATTGGCAACGGCATCATCAAGCGCCACCTGCAATCAATGGGCGCAGTGCAGATGGCGTGGAACGAAGCCGAGAACGAGCTATGGCTGATGAAGTCCGACGGTAGCATAACCGTGATGATGCCCGGCGGACGCACCTACTGCCGCACTATCACCACTTCGTGGCTCTATTCGGCTGCAAACGCCGCCTTTGCCGCCGAAAGCAACACGCTGCTCGACATCACTCGCGAAACCGCCCACTCCGCCGTGACAGTGCAATGGCTCAGCCAGCCCATCATGCTATCGCCTACGCTTAACGCCAAGCCCCGAGGCGTGGTATGGAACATCTTCTCCGACGAATGCGCTCTGCAACTGCAAATCAACGGCGAACGAGGCATGTCGTGCCACGGATTCGCACTGTCGCGCCTCAGCATCAGCGGCATCGTAGGTTCGCCCATCTGCCATCGAATCGTGGCACCGCGGCTGCGAAGCATTCGCCTCGGCATCAGCGGTCAACTCAAAGCAAACGAAATAATTTTGCCAATATACCTTCAATGATGCACAAATAATCGCCCACATAGTGGCATTTTGAAAGCAAATTGAACAAAACAGCCACAATTGCGTCAAATTATCATAATAACCACTCAAAAAGATTCAATTTTCTACAAAAAATTCTTTGCAGATTAAAAATTAATAGATAAATTTGCAACGTAATATTTAGATAAATTGGTTTTTAAAAGTTGTTTTATAGATAATTGTGTATTTTTGTAAGAGGTGGGTAGTCGTGAGACTATCCATTTTTTTGTTTCTATGCCCATTGTCAGCGCTCAGAACTCCACCAATCGCCTTCCTGCCAAGAGCATCAGCTAAACACCGTCGTTAGGGTTGCTGCAACAAAAAAATGTAGCAATAGGCTTCGTTATACCGAACGGAATGGTTAATTTTGTAGAGATATAATCAAACATCAACAATAGCAACATTGACTAAGATGAAATATCTTCTCGTACCCGCCGCCCTGCTGGCACTTGCCGCAGCCTGCACCAGTCCGTCGCAACGCCAAGCCAACCACGAAGCCGAAGCCGAGGCACGAAAGGCAGCCGAAGCAGTGCTTGCCATCGACACCGTCGAGCCGGTCGACTCGTTTGCACTTGAGCGTGCCATACTCGAAGCCAAGGCGACGCAAAGCCGCTACATAGCAGCCGGCAACCAAGAGGCTGCCGACAACTTCCATCGCACATTCAGCGCCACCATAAGCGAACGCAAGCCCGACCTTGCCGAACAGTTGTTTGTTCACGACGCCGAGCCTGAATAAACGCTCGGCTCTTCACAAATCAATACAACTAACGATAATTTCACCCACAAAAAAACTTCATAACAGCCATGCATACATTCAACGAATATCTCGAACGAGTGAACAACGCCATCAAGGCAATACCCTATCCACAACAGCCATCGCACCTCTACGAGCCCATCACCTACACCATGGACCTCGGCGGCAAACGCTTGCGCCCGGTGCTGGTGCTCATGGCTTGCGAGGCGGTTGGCGGCGACATCAACCGCGCCATCACTCCAGCCATCGGGCTTGAAATGTTTCACAACTTCACCCTTTTGCACGACGATGTGATGGACAAAGCCGACATTCGCCGAGGCAAACCCACGGTGCACGTCAAATGGGACGACAACACTGCCATCCTTTCGGGCGACGCCATGCTCACCATGGCAACTCAGCTGATTGCTCAGGCTCCTGCCGACGTAATGCCGCAAGTGATGGACCTCTACAACCGCACAGCAATGGAAATCTACGAGGGTCAGCAATACGACGTAGACTTCGAGACACGCAGCGATGTCACCGTTGACGAATACATCGAGATGATTCGCCTCAAGACATCGGTGCTGCTGGGTTGCGCATGCAAGATGGGCGCACTCATTGGCGGCGCCGACGAAGCCACCGCACAACTGTTCTACAAGGTGGGCGAAAACCTCGGTCTTGCCTTCCAACTGCAGGACGACATGCTTGATGTGTGGGGCGACGAAGCCACTTTCGGCAAAGCCATTGGCGGCGACATCATGAACAACAAAAAAACCTTCCTGCTCATCAACGCCATGCAACGTGCCACCGGCGACCACAAAGTGGAACTCAGCCTGTGGCTCAGCACGCCAAACGCCAGCCGAGCCGTGAAAGTGCCTGCCGTAACCGCCATCTACGATGCCCTCGACCTACGCAGCCTTTCGCTCGACGCCATCAACCGCTACAACGACGAGGCACTCGAAGCCCTGAGCAAGATAGCCATCAGCGACGAAGCCCGCTCCGAATTTGCCAATTTCATCACCCGTCTGGTTAAGCGCGACAAATAATCCCACGCACCTCAGCTAAATGATTGACACCCACACTCACATCTACCTTGAGGAATTCGATGCCGACCGCGCCGAAGTGATGCAACGCGCCCTCGACAGCGGCGTGCGCCACATGCTGCTGCCAAACGTCGACCTTAGCACCATCGAGCCTATGCACCGCCTGCACGACGCGTTCAGCCACTGCACATCGATGGCTATGGGTTTCCACCCCACCGAAGTAAACAGCGACTTCCAAGCCGCTTTGGCGAGCGTCGAGCGTCAGTTCGCCAGCCACCCGTATGTGGCTGTGGGCGAGATTGGAATCGACCTTTATTGGGACAAGACTTTCGTGAAAGAGCAGCTCGAGGCCTTCGACACGCAATGCCATTGGGCTGTGGAGATGAATCTGCCCATAATCATTCATTGCCGCGAAGCACTTGAGCAAGTGCTGCAAGTGTTCGACCACTTCAGCGGACCGCTGCCACGCGGCGTGTTCCACAGCTTCACCGGCACGCCCGACGACGTGGCTGCCATTCGCCGACGCGGCGATTTCTATTTCGGCATTAACGGCATTGTCACTTTCAAGAAATCAACCTTACCCGCCATTCTGCCCGTTATAGGCATCGACCGACTGCTGCTCGAAACCGACTCGCCCTATCTGGCACCGGTGCCAAACCGCGGCAAGCGCAACGAAAGCGCCAACATTCCGCATATTGCCGCCTGCATCGCCTCGCATCTGGGCATGAGCGTCGGCGAGGTGTCGGTCGCCACCGACGCCAATGCGCACAATCTGTTCGGCATAGGCTGATTTTCACCCCTCCCTAACCCGAAAAACTATGATAACCCGACCCGACTACCACGAGATAGAAGCCATCGGCGACTACCTGTCACGAGTGCCCTACGACGTCACACGCACCACCCTGTATACTGCTGCCGACCTCTACGACCGGTTCAACCCCTCGCAGCCGCAAAGCATCGAAGGGTGCTACGACACAATCACCTATCGCCACTATCTCGCACAAGGCAAGCACACCCGCTGCGCCAACGAAAAACTGGCTCGCACCCTTCACGACCACTGCATAGGCATGGCGCTCACCGAATTTGTGTCGAGCTTCAACGTGAAGCGCATCATTGGTGTGATGGGTGGGCACTCCGCCCTGCGCACCCACGACACCTACCGCAAAGTGGCTTATCTGAGCAAACGCCTCACCGAAGAAGGCTTTCTGATGGTGAGCGGCGGCGGTCCGGGCGCCATGGAAGCCACGCATCTGGGAGCCTGGATGGCAGGGCGCTCGTCAAGCGAACTCGCCAAAGCCATAGACCTACTTGCCACAGCGCCTTCGTTCAACCATCCACTCTGGCTAAGCACCGCATTCGAGGTGATGCAACGGTTCCCGCAGACCACCTATCAAAGCCTCGGCGTACCCACTTGGCTCTACGGCCACGAACCAGCCACTCCGTTTGCCACACACATTGCCAAATTGTTTGAAAACAGCATACGCGAGGACGGCATTCTCACCATGGCTTTCGGCGGAATAGTGTTCAGTCCGGGCAGCGCCGGCACCGTGCAAGAAATCTTTCAAGATGCCGTGCAAAACCACTATCTCACCTTTGGCATAGCAAGCCCTATGGCATTCCTCGGTACAAAATTCTGGACTGAAGAAATGCCCATCTACCCCATGCTCAAGCAACTCGCCGACAACGGCAAATACCACAACATGCTGCTGTCGATTTCCGACGACCCCAACGAGATTGTGGCAACGCTGCTCCGTTTTCAGCAATAACGCACCGCACACGCTTACAACAATACGGCACCCTGCATCGTGCTATATGCAAAAGTTTTTGTAATTTTGCACGAAACAACTCATCAACAATACAAAGTGAACAATGGCAAAAAAAATAATCACCATAGCAATCGACGGTTTCTCGTCGTCGGGCAAAAGCACAATGGCTAAAGTGCTTGCCAAAAACATCGGATACGCCTATATCGACAGCGGTGCCATGTATCGCGCCGTGACGCTCTTCTGCCTCAACCACGGCATCATTGCCGACGACGGCACGGTGGACACCGCCGCCCTCGAGGCTCAGATTGGCAACATCGCCATCACATTCGGCGTCAACCCATCGACAGGCGCAACCGAGACATATCTCAACGGCACAAACGTGGAAAGTCAAATACGCGACATGCGCGTGTCGAGCCGCGTGAGCACCATTGCCGCCATCCCCTTCGTGCGCCACGCCTTGGTGGCTCAGCAGCAAGCCATGGGCAAGAACAAGGGCATTGTGATGGATGGCCGCGACATTGGCACCACCGTATTCCCCGATGCCGAGATGAAGGTGTACGTCGACGCCTCGGCCGAGACCCGCGCTCAACGCCGCTTCGACGAGCTGCGCAGCAAAGGCGACACCACTACCACCTACGAGCAAGTACTTGAAAACGTGAAGCATCGCGACCTCATCGACACCACCCGCGCCGAAAGCCCGCTGCGCCGTGCCCACGACGCCATCGTGCTCGACAACAGCCACATGAGCCGCGACGAACAAAACCAGTGGCTGCTCGACCTCTACAACAAAATAGCGGGCGAATAACCCTCCAAAAAAATTTCACTCTCGCCTATGGCTATAATCGAAATTGACAACGGCTCGGGATTCTGCTTTGGTGTGGTCACCGCCATACAAAAAGCCGAGGAAGAAATCAACAAATCGGGGCACCTATATTGCCTCGGCGACATTGTGCACAACAGCAACGAGGTGGAACGCCTGCAAAAAATCGGGCTTGAAACCATCACCCACGAGCAGCTCAACCAGCTGCACGACGTGAAGGTGCTGCTGCGCGCCCACGGCGAACCTCCACACACCTACGAGGTTGCACGCCAAAACAACATATCGCTCATCGACGCCACCTGCCCCGTGGTGTTGCAGCTGCAAAAACGCATTCGCAACACCTATCACGAAACCCCGGGCGACAACAACCCGCAAATTGTGATTTACGGCAAAAAAGGCCACGCTGAGGTCAACGGACTCGTGGGTCAGACACAAGGCAACGCGCTGGTGATTGAAAGCGTCGACGAGGTGGACAAAATCGACTTCTCGCGAAACATCTACCTATATTCGCAAACCACCAAGTCGCTTGAAGGCTTCAAAAAAATTGTCGACGAAATACAGCATCGCGTGGCAGGCAACGTGCAGTTCAGCAGCTTCGACACCATATGCCGACGCGTGGCTAACCGAATCCCGCAAATCAAACAATTTGCCCAAAACCACGACGTGATTCTGTTTGTATGCGGCAGCAAAAGCAGCAACGGCAGAATCCTTTATGAGGAATGTCGACGCGTGAATCCGCTCAGCTACCTCATCTCCAACGAAACCGAAATCAACCTCAACTGGTTCGATGGCAAAGAGCACATTGGCATCTGCGGAGCCACCTCAACGCCCATGTGGCTGATGAACCAGGTGAAAAACTACCTCGACGCTCACCTCAATGCCTAAGAGCAACTGCAGCTGAAAAATCATCGGTTTTTCGCAGATTCTACCTGCAAGTGCAAAATTAAGCAATAAATTTGAAGAATTCAGC
>JBJECZ010000200.1:0-3411 GCA_051871555.1 Muribaculaceae bacterium
GAGCCTGAAGGATGAAGAAGCGAATGGTCATAGGCTTATATGCCTGCTCGAGTTTGTCGTGGTTGCCAGTGAAGAATTGTTCGAGGGTGATGAAGTTGCCCAGCGATTTGCCCATCTTCTGCCCGTTGATAGTAATCATGTTGTTGTGCATCCAATAGTGCACGGCATCATGACCGCAATAAGCCACCGACTGTGCAATTTCGCATTCGTGGTGCGGGAACATGAGGTCCATGCCGCCACCGTGAATGTCGAATTCCTCGCCAAGATATTTCGTGCCCATGGTTGAGCATTCCAAGTGCCAACCCGGGAAACCGTCGCTCCAAGGCGAAGGCCAGCGCATGATGTGCTCCGGCGCAGCCTTTTTCCAAAGGGCGAAGTCGGCGGGATTGTGCTTTTCGCTCTGTCCGTCGAGCTCGCGCGTGGTGCTGAGCAATTCCTCCACGTTGCGGCCCGAGAGCTTGCCGTAGCGGTGGTCGCGGTTATACTTAGGCACGTCGAAATATACGTTGCCGTCGCTGATGTAGGCGTAGCCCGAGTCGAGAATTTTCTTCACATATTCAATCTGCTCAATGATGTGTCCGCTGGCGTGCGGCTCGATGCTTGGCGGCAGCACGTTGAGAGCTTCCATGGCTTTGTGGTAGCGCAGCAGATAGAATTGCACCACCTCCATAGGCTCAAGACTCTCAAGGCGAGCCTTCTTTGCAATCTTGTCCTCGCCATCGTCGGCATCGTGTTCAAGGTGTCCAACATCGGTGATGTTGCGCACATAGCGCACCTTATAGCCCAGATGGGTGAGATAGCGGAAAAGCACGTCGAAAGTGATGGCAGGACGAGCGTGTCCCAGATGCGGGTCGCCATAGACAGTAGGGCCGCAAACATACATGCCCACGCGTCCGGGGTGAATTGGCTTGAACGCCATCTTGGTGCGCGTGAGGGTATTGTAAATCAAAAGTGTATTGTCAGTCATTGTTTTAATTATATTTTTTTGTTGGGGTTATGATTAAGGTGAAAGCGGGCAAATCAAGCCTTTCCGTTCGGACCAAGGAAAGTGATTTTTTCGTCAGCCACATTTACGGGTTTGCGCATGGTGATTTCGCCGAAAGTGCTTTCGTATTTATGCACATTCTCCTGCAAAGCAAACAGCAGCTGCTTGGCGTTTTCGGGAGTCATGATGATGCGGCTTTGCACTTTTGCCTGCGGCGTATTAGGCGCCATGCAAATCATATCGATGAAAAACTCGTTTGCGCTGTGAGCAATGATGGCAAGGTTGGCATATTTGCCTTGAGCCACCTCGGGAGTGAGTTCAATTTTAATTTCTTTCTTTTCGTTCATAACCTATCTTGTTAGTCTGTTATTCAATGTTAGTTAAGAAAAATCGGCTACTGTTTGCCGAAACAATATGTTTTTGTGTCCGGAAAGACGTTATCGTTGATGTGCACCCTGAGGGCGCAACACGATTGTTTTTTCCATGCTCCGCCCACATAGAACGAGGCGTAGGTCTGGCGCCAGAAATATTTGGTGGCGCCGAAGGTGTTGTGCACGAGGTAGCAGTCGACGGTGTCGCTGTTCCAAGTGGCTTTGTCCATTAGCATATAGAACCAGCGCGGCGAGCCGGTGTATTCCACCTCGGCATGCAGGTTGATGTAGTTTCCGGTGCGCCACACGCTTGCCAAGCGAATTGCTTCGCGCGAAATGGTGTCGATGCGCTGCTTGTCGGCATAGCGCAGCGTGTCGGAGAAGATTGCCGACACTCCGTTGACAATAACCTCCTGCTTGGCACCCGAAGCCTCGGCAGGCACAAAATAGTTAAGCAGCACTCGCTGCCCATTTTTAGCCTCGGGTTTCTTGCTCATGTGCCCAACATAGGTGATTTCCGGCGCATCGAGGCGCGGAATGAACGTGAACTGTGCCACGCCGTCGGAAAAGCCATCGTAGGTCACCACATCGTAGCGGAAATTGTCCTGCTTCTCGTCGGAGGGCTCGTTATCGTCGCTGCACGCCACCAGCATAGTGGCAAGCAACGCAACCAGCAGCAATATGTCGAACAATTTCTTCATCTATACGGGGTGTGATAATTATTAATTCAAATGACGCTGTTTTTGGTGAAATTCTCAATGGCGCCATCGCGCATGTGCAGCACGCGGTCGGCTTGCTGAGCCAGCTGCTCGTCGTGAGTGACAATCACAAACGTCTGATTCATCTCGCTGCGCAGGCGAAAGAACAGGTCGTGCAGTTCGCGCTTGTTTTGCGAGTCGAGGCTACCCGAAGGCTCGTCGGCAAGAATCACACTCGGATTGTTGATTAGCGCCCGTGCCACAGCCACGCGTTGGCTCTCGCCGCCCGACAACTGCGCCGGCTTGTGATTGATGCGTTCGCTCAAGCCCATATACTGCAGCAGCTCGCCGGCACGCTTATATGCTTCGCTCTGTTTGGTGCCGCCCAACAATGCCGGCATGGCAACATTTTCGAGCGCCGTGAACTCGGGCAACAGCTGATGAAACTGAAACACAAAACCGATGTTGCGATTGCGAAAGTGCGCCAGCTCGCCACCCTTGAGCTTGAGCACATCGGTGCCGTTGAAGATGATTGAGCCGCTGTCAGGCTTGTCGAGGGTGCCGATTATCTGCAGCAATGTGGTCTTGCCTGCCCCACTCGGGCCCACTATCGACACCACCTCGCCTTGGCGGATGTCGACGCACACATCGCGCAGCACCTGCAGCGAACCATAACTCTTGTTTATGTTTTCAATTTCAATCATCCTTATGCTTAGTTCACATCAATGTCTTGTTATGTTAACGTCTGTGCCACTCACCTCTCGGCATCACTTGCCCGAAACGAGGTTTAGGCACAAAGCGCAACTGCGAAGTTACAATAAATCTCCAAAATAGGCAAAAATTGCCTTTTATATCTGGTTCAAGCCCTTGCGATGCTTCATCAGGTCCTGCGCATGCTTGAAGTCGTTTGGCGAACCGATGTCAATCCATGTGCCCTCGATTGGGAAATGCGTCACCTTGCCGCCCTTCTTAATCATGGCGTCCATGAAGTGCGTAGCATCGAAATATTCGCCACGCGGAATGATGTCGAGCCAGTGGCGCTTGATGAGGTATATTCCGGCGTTGGCATAGTAGTTATAGGTGGGTTTTTCCTCCACGTCGAGAATGCGGTTGCCGTCAAGCACAAAAATGCCGTAGGGCACACTCACCATGTATGGCACGCTTGCCACGGTCATGTCGGCATCGTCGTCGACGTGAGCCATGTAGAAGTCTTCGTAACAGATGCTGGTGAGCAAGTCGCTGTTCATCAGCAGTATGGTGTCGTTGTGAAACTCCTCGATGAGCGTTAGGCTACCAATGGTGCCCATGCGATATGGCTCTTTGACACAATTCACCTTCACCCCAGCCACAGGCTGTG
>JBJECZ010000201.1:0-13946 GCA_051871555.1 Muribaculaceae bacterium
GGATTCTTTTCGCTGCTATATTATATTAGGCGCGTAGTTGCGGATTTGAGGTTTACGTGTTATAATGTGTTACAAAGGTAGTATTTTAATTCTTTCCGAGTGCCATTTTTTTATTGTTTAACTATTAATTACGCCCTGAAGCCTAAAAAACCTTATCTATTTCTTCAATTATCGCAAAAAAATCTCTCCTGAAGCATTTTCTCGCAATCCTCCTATTATCAAGCCATAACGCCGCCACCGAACTCCACATCAGCCACTGCACAGCCACTGCACAAGAAAATAAAGTCAAAAAACAGCGAAAAAAATTTTGCCAATTAAAAATATTGCCGTAAATTTGCACTCGCAAAAGCAAATAACGACTGGCCCATTAGCTCAACTGAATAGAGTGTTTGACTACGGATCAAAAGGTTACAGGTTTGAATCCTGTATGGGTCACAATGGTGGATGGGCAAAACATCCACCTTTTTTGTTTTTCTACCACCCGGATTTTCAATAATCGATTGTTGGAGGTAAGCCGAGTTTTAAAGCGAATTAAATCTTCAAAATCACCGTTTTTTCACAATTACGCAAAATTTTGCCAATTTATAAAAAATAATGTGCAACAACATAATAAGGCTGCGCCGTGAAACTAAACACTGCGCAGCCTCTTGTTGTTTTTCCCAAAATTCGGGCGATATTCCCCATTACACCGTAATCAACGTGGAATGGGAATTAATTTACTGATTATTTTGCGATAATCACTTTGTTAGTAGTCATCGCACCAGTCTTCTTATTCAATGTACGACAAACGCAAACTCCCGGTTCTGTAGGCTTAGCGGGCAAAAGAACACCGCCTACGGTGTACCATTGAGTTTCGAAATCGTTGGCATCGGCAAGAATGTTGTCGATGTGCGATGTGTGGTCGAATGCAACTACAAACGGCGAACTATGTGTGCCGATAAGTGCATCTTCTTCGTATGTAACAGTGACATTCGAAACATATTCAACACCATCGCGCACCATCTTGAAGTAAAGCGTCTGACTTTCGTTGCCTGGCACTGTGAAGTAAGCATAACCTTCGTTGTCAGCAACTTCGGCTGTGCGACATTCGGTGTTGTCAAATACTCCCACTTCGCTGCCGATGGCTGGTTCGCCTTCCCATGTGATTGATGCCACGATACACATATTACCCGGATACTTGTAATAGGTTGTCGGTGCATATGACCTTTGAACATTATCCATTGCCATTAATCTGAATGATGTCATCGCATCCGATGCATTTCTCGAAACGGCAGTTTGTTCAGGATACATAAATGGAATCTCGCTTTCCGACGAGTTCTGGATCATATATCCCTTGCCAGGAGTGAGTGCCTTGAGCGAACCGTTCCATTCGTATCCGTCGTACAATGCAAATCCTTGTTGACCCTTGATGAGGTCGCCGTTCTGCGGATTCATTGCGGCGAGAGCATCGGCTACGCTTGCGGTGTACATTGCGTTATACGCTACCCAGTTCCAGCCAGGCTGCAAGATGATTGCGCGTTGCTCATCAGTGAGGCGTGTGCCTATCACGTTGAGTGTCTGCGGCGATGACATGCGTACTCTGTACATCGAGCGGTTGTCGGTGTCGAAATGATTTCCGTAGTATTGACCATTTTCAAAGGTACCAAAGTCGAACTTGCTCTTCACAATGTCGGTTGACGATGCAATCGGACTGAAGATATTTTCCACAGACATATCTTCGGCATGTGCATAGAGCGAAATCCAGTTCCATCCTTCAACAAGGTTGAGCGTTTGCTCGATAAGGTCGGTAGCATTGAGCTCAACAGGAGCAGCAAATGTGCCGTAAACCTTGTTGTCGCCGAATTTCACTTCTTGCGACGAGCTCAGCTCTGGATACTTGGTGCCTGTGCTGTTGTCGTAGGCGTAGAATACAACCGGTTTGTTGGCATCGGCTTCGTTTCCATAGATGTCGAGCAATACGAAGTAGTTGTCGTAGCGAGCATTGTAAACCGGGTGAGCAACACCGCGACATTCGCCGTCGATAAATGCTGCAACGAGGTCTTCAGAGTCGTTTGTAGGCTTTCCGAGGTATGAGAGTGTTCCCACGAGGTTCATCGAGTTCTCATAGTCTGCCGGATTTACGCTCCACTGAGGCACATCGCCTGTAACCTTGAGGTTGATGGTGAGAGCAGATGAGATGTCTTCATTGCCTGTGAGATATACTGTTCCCTCGTATGTACCAATAGCAAGGCTCTTCGGAATGTCGAATCCTATGATAGTAGTGGTGAGGGCTTCAGCTGCGCCTTCTTCCTGACTTGCGGTGAGCCACGACGGAAGTTCGCTTAGAGTCCACACTTGCTGTGTACCGCCGTTGTTTGTAAACGTAGTTTCCACGTGAGCGGTTTCGTCAACATGCTTTGTGATGTTGATAACCGGGTTGTCCCAAGTGAGTTCGTTGCTGTTCACGTATGCGGTCCAGCTTACAGGAAGTGAGCGGTTACCGTTGAGGTCGAGCACCGATTGCGACGTGAAGTGGAGAGTGCAGCCTTCAATGTCGGCGGCATTTTCCTTGATGTCGAACACCACTTTGTTATCACTTGCAGTGAACGAGAAGCTCAAGTTAGTTTCTGGTTGAGCTGCACGGATAGCAGGTGATGCGTCGGTGTATTTGAAGCCTGATCCCGATTCATAAACTGCCGTATTTTCGTCGTTCATGAGGTCTTTTGCAGTGCCTTCGGTCACAACCTGATTTTCACTGTTCAGCACTTTTGTTTCAAACGGATAGTATGCTGCAAGTCCGCCTTCTTCGCCAGTAAGTCTTGTCTTGCGACGTTCGTTGAGCAATTCAGCGGTGAGTGTAGCATTCCAGATTCTTACTTCGTCAACAGAGCCTTTGAGCTTGCGGTCGTAAGCATACATCGTTTCCGTACCTGCCGAGCGGCGTGCACCGATGATGAGACGGTCGGATCCTGTCTGACCGATATTTGCAGCGCTTGTTGAAAGTGTGCGTTTACCGTCAACATAAACCGAAACGTGTCCTGTGCGGAGTACGTTGAGTGCTACATGGTGCCAAGCGTTGTCGAGCAGAGATGCTTGCGAAGCTGCATAGTCTGAGCCAAGCGACGAGAGGTTCAGTTTACCTGCTGCGTCGAGCCAGAGTTCTACTTCGCCGCTATGGAAGAGTTCGGCTTCGCCTGTTTGTTCTCCGGCACGCATCCAAAGTTCGATAGCGCAGTTGTCGGAAGCCAGAGGTGAAATAGCAGCGGTCTTGATATCGAGGTGTGATGTGCCATCGAGTTCAATAGCCTTGTTTTCGTTGTCTATCTTCCAAGTTTCAGCAGCCATCTTCATGTGGCGGTTGCGAGCGTAGTCGGTGATGACCGTACCCTCGCCTTCGTTCATCTTCCAATAGCCAATGAGGTGAGGTGTCGAAGGCTTCTTGGTCTTGTTCTTGTCAAGCAGAGCCACTGTGGCGTCGTGAGCTTCGTCCCAAAGGGTGAGTTCATGGATGGCGCCCTTTGCTGTGCTGCTGCCGATGCTGAGTTTGCCTTGACCTTCGTAAGCGTTTGCAGGAGTGTCGTCAAAGAGGGTGACGGTGCTGCTGTCCTGTGCATATGTTGCATTGAGCAGCGGCTGAGCACCTGCTTTATAGCTTAGGGTGAGGTAAATCCACTTGTCTTTCGGCATCACGTTTTCTGAAGTATAAACCGAGCCGGCAATGTTCACCGTGAGGTGTCCTTGTGCGTCGGCGCCGACTTCAAATTTGGTGGTACCGTTGCCGTGAACCACAATAGTGCCTTCGCTTGCGATGTTCGCCCAAGCGTCGATGCTGAAGTCGCGGTTGCTGAGCACGATGTCGGCTTCCGTAGCGGCTGAGCTGTCGTCGGTTGCCATGTCGAGAGCCACGTCGTGCTGCACGGCTGCGCCGTTGAGCACACCAGTTACTCTGAAGTTAGCCGTATTGGTGAGCATACCTTTCTGGATATCTTCGTTGTACTGGATGCTGATTTCGTCACCTGCGTTGAGGATGCCGTCGGCTGGTTGTGGCAAGCCGAGTGGCTGCGGACGACTCATATCCTTAATTACGGTGATTTCATCGCTCTGGTTGTAAACCTCTTCGTTTCCGTAAGTAGCCACCGAGAGTACGCGGAATCGATATGTTGCATCAGCATAATCCGTCATGTTGAATTTGTAACTTACGGTAGCTGTTTCCGGCAAGTACTCGTTGTTTTCGGTCTTGTCTTCCTCGTTGAGCACATATTCGTGGAATGTGGTCCAGCTGAGGTCGCCCGGTGCCAAGTATTGCAGGCGGAATGCTTTGAGGTTGTTGTAGTTGCGGTCGAATTGGTTGAACGAGATGTTCAGTTCTGCGTTGTCGCCAAGCATTGTGTTCAGCGTAGTGTGGTCGAGTTTCATTGTCACGGCTGACGACGAAGGAACGAATCTTGCAGAGATATAAACGGTGTCTGCAATCTGTTCCCAAATGCTTGTCGGATCGTATTGCGACTGCGAAGCGAGAACTACACCAATGCTGTCGTAGTCAAGAATACCGAGGTTGGTCTGGGTGAGCTGAAATGCTTTTTCCACTGTTTGTCCGCCCGGTATCTTGATGAGACGGTTTTCGGTGAGAACTTGACCGTCGATAGAGATTTTTGCGCCGTTTGGATTGGTTTCGTCAATCACAAGGAGCTTGTAATATACGTCTTCGTCAATTTCCGACTTGTTAGAGAGTTTCAGACGGAAGTTTGCAGGTTGACCGGTTGGAACATTGAGTGCCATTGGTTCTACAACGTCGATTTCCGGTACTTCTATCTGCATGGTTGCTTCCATGATTACTTCTTCCTTGTCGAGATATTTGGTTCTTACTTCACCTTCGTACGGACCTGAGGTCTGTCCTGCAACGGTGCGGAAGATTGGTGCGTAAGCGCCATAGTTATAGACGTCAACTGAGAGTGCGTCATCGTCGCCTGATTCCTGAAGTGTGTATGACATGGAAGCCAATTTCACTACTTCATCTTCACTTGTGGTGTGGCTACCGCCGCCAGTTACAGTTTCAATTGTGCCATAAACGCCGAAACCGTTGAAGAGGAAACCTGTAGCGGCACGAAAGTGGAGTGACGCGGTTACGGTACATTCATGAGTTGTGCCGCGTGAATCTTCTTGCTCAACAGAGTGTGTGATAGCCGTACCTGAGTCGAAAGAAATGTTTTCTTTAAGGTATTTGTCTTTATTCTTGTGAGCGTTAACCTTTTCCTGTTCGTTGAGGCGAAGGTAGTTTATCCAGTTCTCAATCTGTGTGTTACACCACAAAACGGAGTCTTCGTAGCTCTTGGTGTCGTCTTTAGGGATAATCATTGTGTAAGACGGACCTTGGTACGACGGACCTTTTGTTGCCTGACTTCCCCACACTTTCTTGTCGTGGTTGTTACTGCCGTAGCGCTCGTCGTCGGGCGACAAGGTAGTGAGGTAAATCGGGTTCTTGCCGGTGTTTTCGTGACCTTCAATGCTTGTTACGGTCTGCAGATGAGTGTCGCGTAAAGCACGGAGGTTAGGAATGAGGGTGTTCTCGATGTAGTATGCTGTGTAATTGAATGCTGTCTTGTATTCAAGACCGGTTGTTACAACGTCTTCCAAATCGAGTTTCACTTCATTGCTTGATGCTGCTGCACGGTGGAATCCCACTTCTCGTGCCAAACCGAATACGAGGTTGTTTGAAGTGCCTATAAACACGTCACCGTTTGCACCCACATATTCAGGCTCTGCCGATGTGGAGATTGCCCTCATGGCTGTCAATTGGGTGCCGTAAGTATTGGCCGTTTCGCCCGATGTCCTGATGGTTAATCCGGCATCTATTTCAACCTTTGCTTCGGCTTCGGTAATGACTTGCAGTCCGAATCCGGCAGCTGTCTTGATTGCAGGTCCTATTCGCCAGTGTGTCGAAATGTCGGTATCTGAATCCCAAATAGCTCCTGAAGTAGAATGGTGTGAGGTGATAGTTCCCGATGTCCATTCAGCACTTGAGAGTGAGCCCGGTGGGTCACGCAGAATCATTTCCACCATATCCGGACCGGCTGTCACGAAGTTGTTGCCTGTTGGCATTGAACCGAGAACGATGCACGGCATGCCGTTTCCGCTCCAGTTGTATGTGCGTTCGTCAATGTCGTAGTACATCGATATAGTGCGTGTGTAAGGAGCGGTGATGTTTGGCAAACCTGCCTTCCAAATGTATGTTGCCTTACCGTCGGAGTCCAAAGTGACCTTGTTGTCGGTCATTTCAACGAGGCTGCCGGCAGGTTTTCCTGCAGTGTTGTCTATTGCATACACCATCTGCTCGGCTGAGAGTTCGTTGGCGATGGTTACTTCAACGTCTTCCAATGGCACAACATATTTGGCGGGGCTTCCTTTCACGTCTTCGTTTATGTATTCTTCATAAGCCTGAATGTTAAATGTGTAATTGTTGAGTGATTCATACACTGCACCACCGTATTTATATGTCACAGTGCCGTCTTCTGCCACAGAGTAGATGTCATTGATGTCGATTGTGCCTTCTTCGTCGGTGATTGAGTATTTATCAATACCGAATGAGCCATCGTTTCGGTCGGCTTGAGTGACAATAAACGTCGGTTCGCTATGATATGTTTGCTTCAATGCATAGTGATAATCATATTTCTTGTAAACGCCTTCCGATACTTCAATCGAGTCGGAATATTCCATTCGTGCATTTGTCAAATCCGCTGTTGTTGGGCTGCCAACGGTCTTGCCGTTTGCCTTTACAATCATCGATTCAACTTTATAGTTCAATGGCGGAACCATTGCCGAGAATTCACCAGTGACGGAGTCGGTGTTGATGTAGATTTTCGAGTTGAAATCGCCTGCACCGCGCCACGAACGGCTCTTGATAGCGGTAGTGGCTGATGCTACATCCACTTTCTCTGGGTTGTCCTCGTAGCTGTAGGTTGTGCCGTCTTGCACCTTGACTACGTTGAGGCGATATTTGCCCACGTTAGGTGTGAGAACAAGTTCGGTGATACCGATGTTGTTCGCGCTCTCGCCGAAGCCGAGTGGCTTGTTGCCTTCGGTGCTGCCACCTACCACACGTCCCGAGAAGTTCACGAGGGTCTTGTCGATAAATTCAAGGTTGCTTACCGGTTTTTCAAACGTGAGTCTTTCGCCTGTTTCGTTCGGGTCTGCCGGGTAGCGTCCGCTTGAAGCAAACACGTGTCCGTCTTTTTTCACTTCAATAAAGTGGTCGCCGATAGGCACGCTGATGGTGAATGAACCGTCGGATGCCGAGGTTACGAGTTGTCCGTCTTTGCTGCAGATGTCGCCGTCAACGTAGAAGTTACATCCTTCCACTGGGTAATCTGTGCCTTCGTAATAAACGTATCCCGAAACTGGGAACGACGAAACGTCGGTGAAGTCAACACCGCTGTGCACAAGCGACGATGCGCTCACGTAGCGTGTGGAGTATTGCGGTGAGAACTCGTGAATGCCAAGTGTTGGCACTACCATATAGTTTGTACCGTCGCCGGAGAATGGCACGCCGCGAACCACAAAGTTGCCTTGTGCATCGGTGTAGGCAAAGAGTGAGAGCTGTGTGCTTTCAGGCACTATCTCACTTGTCACCGATGCCTTTACGCCGCCAAATCGTGCATGATTGCCGTTTGCCACGCCGCTGGTCTTTGAATAGTCGTAGGCGAATGTCTGTCCGCTGATGCCTTCATCCACCGGCCAGTAGGCAAACAGTCCGTCTTCGGTGCCGGCAAGAAGGTGGTTGTAGTTCTTCAGAATTTCTTCAGTGGTGAGTGCTTTGCCGCTGAACAAACGCATTTCGTCGATGTATCCGCTGAAGGCGTTATCCACGTTCAGTGCATAGCTGCCACCCATGCACACGCCGCTCTTTGCGCTCTCGTCGAAGTTGATTCTGAGGATATGCAGTTCTTGCGACACCTTCACGCTGTCGAGCTTGTTGATTGCCGTGAGGCGTGTCCAGTTTGAGCTGTTCACACTGAGTGTGAGCGATGTGTATTCATTTGCAGGCAATGTAAGTCCGGTTTCTTCTGCCGTATCGCCTTGTGCCAAAAGCACTTTATAGCCGTTGTCGGTGAGTTCGCCCAAGCGCAGGCTCAGCTGGTCGCCGATTGAGAAGAATACCGGGTTACCTGCGTTTTGAACTTCATTCGGGCGCACCATCATCTGCACGCTGAAGTCCTTGTCTTGGAATTTTTCGTTCAGGCTCTTGCCGTCAAGGTCGAGGTACAGACCATCGCCGGCTTCCTGTGTGCTTATTGCATAGAATTGCGATGCATCGCTCGCCGTTTCGCTGTTTTTCACAATGCTCACGCGTGCATCTTTCACTGCCGTGCCTGTGCCGTAGGTAATACGCCCCGACACTATACCCGTTGAACGGCAGAATCCTTCGTCGGTTTCATACAGCTGTGTCTCGCTTGAGCCGCACGACGCTGTTGACACCACCTTATAGTCGTAGTAAAGTCCCGGCTGTGCCGTGTTGTCCTCATAGCTGTAGTAAGTGTCGGTGCCTGAGACTTTATAGATTGAAGCCCAGGTTTGCGTGCCTTTCACGCGGCGGAGCAGCTCGTACTTCGTAGGATTCGAGTCAACCTGCCTTGCCTCCCACGACACTTTTACCATTCCCTGGTAATCGCCTTTTGTGGTTGATACCGAGGTGACTTTCGATTGTCCTTCAAGCTGAACCATTTTTGTGGTGTCGCTCGACGCGGTGTAAATGCCATTAAAGAGGTTTGCCTGAATCTGATATTGATATCCCGTACAAGCCGAAAGATCCTTGTTATCAACGTAGGTAAATTTCACGTCTTCCTGGCTGGTAATGCCTTTGGTGCCTACCTGCTCCCATTCGTCAAGTTGAGAATCTCGCCTTAAGATATTGTATGTGAACGGCAGTGTGCCTTTATATGGCTCGGCTTGCCATGAGAGCTTGATAGTGCTTTCTCCTGCTACAATGCTGTCGGTTTTGATACTAAAACTAACATCAGACCTTGCATCTGCACTTACCATAAGTCTGTCCAAAATAACACCTTGAGGTGTATTGGTTGGAACAAAAGCGACATCGTAGGTATAGCCAGTAAAAAAATCTTTAGCAGGCACGGAATATTTTGTTGTTCCGGCAGGAATATTTGATGCCACCAAGCCTCTTTGACTTGGGTCATCTGTTGGATAACTAAAAATCGTCCATGTGCCAGGATTTGGTTTTTGTTTGCCCCAATAAAATATAAAAACCGAAGGCTCCAGCTCCCAGCTTAAGTCCATTTCCTTATCCCATTGATCAAATTTGCCGGTTAAATTCTTGGCTCGAACATAATCTTCACACGGCTCACAATAATTACACCAGAGATTTGTTTGGATATGGTCTTGGTCACCGTATTGAGTTGAATAAGCTCTTGCAGGAACCTTACATACTTGTTCCAGCTTAAAATCAGAGTAATTCCCGTAGGTATCTCCTTCAGGGCAACTTAAATCTGTAAAACTAAATTCTTCACCGACACCGTATTGAGTTAATTTATCACTTCCATCACCAAAATTTGTGTTAAGGTAATATGTACCGCTGGTAATGCCCCAATCTTGAATCTTTCCGGTTATACTCATTTTGCCATATTCGGTGCGTTCCGGATATATCACATTGTCTCCAATTTCTGAAGATTTCAACACATTATAATAAAACCTCACCCAAGAAGAAGATCCACCAGAAGATCCTTCTATTTCGTAATATGAAATATCGAATCCTGGATTTATCTCACACCAATCTTGGTCAATAACAACGTCAACATAAAAATTTCCATCCGATTCCTTACGCGGGTCCCAGAAACGAACCGTAAATGTAATACCATCAACAGTTTTATAGTATGTATTTTTCCACCATGTGTTATACTTCCTCTCTGCTGACAACGCTTCTTCATCAGGCCAAACAAGTTCTTCAGGTTCACAAAGGACTAAATCCTTTTCCTGAACATAACTACTATACTTAATTTTGGGGGCGCTACTCCAATAGGAATTATAAGTAGAATTACGGATACATACTTTTAAAGTGGTCCATGGCTCGTTTAATGTAGGTGCATGTTTTAATTCAGGACTACACTTATTATACATATAGCCATAACCCTGAATATCTACAGCAAAGCCATTCAGCGGAAGCAAAGCCGCCACAAAAAATAGCGCTAAGATAATCTTCAGCGTTTTGTTTCTAACATCCCTTCCCACATGACATTTTGTCATAGGGGGGGTAATTCCACATACCGTGGAGGTCTCTCCTTTGGTAAAAGTTTGTAATTCATTTTGCTTTAAATTAAGTTGTTTAACATTAGTTTATCCACAAGGCAGCAGATTTATCTTCTGCTTTCTCATTTGTAAAATTATTGTAATTGAAAATAAAAAGCGTTATTTTTTGCCGTTGTTTTTTGTTGTTTTTCGAAAAACAACAAAAAGCAAAAAACAACGTAATTTTGGCGGATTTTTATGGCTATAAATTTACGTTTTGGCAAATTTTCTTACGTTTTGACAAATTACTCCCGAACCCTTATCTCTCCTTTACCTCAAGTTGGCGCAGATTTGACGCAAGAAATTGTTCTCGAAACCAAACACGATATCCTTATGCACAATATTCTTGAAAGCCACAGAGGGGCTACACTCAAATACAACGATGCTACAAGCCTATGGGATGCTAAAAGGTGCGTTAATAGCCGAAAATCCACAATGCCACATTACAAAAGCGCTGAATCAGTAAGCTGCAAAGCAAATACCCAATTCCACACAACTTTTAGGCACAATTATGCAAAATTGTGGCAAAAAATTTTGTCAATTAAAAAATTTAGCGTAACTTTGCACTCGCAAAAGCAAAACGAACTGGCCCATTAGCTCAACTGAATAGAGTGTTTGACTACGGATCAAAAGGTTACAGGTTTGAATCCTGTATGGGTCACTTAGGGATGATGTGAGTCATCCCTTTTTCTATTTTAGCGCCTGAGGGCACATTAATTGCATGATTTTTTGCGTAGCAAGAATTAATTGCTACCTTTGTCACATTATCGCTTAGGCGATTGATGAGGATTTTACATAAATCTTTATGCAATAGTAATCTGAAGCGCTAATACCAAATTTCTAACAAAACAAAAAAAACATTTTCTAACTTATCGACATGACAGATATTTGTTGCATCGGGCACATAACTCTCGACAGAATCGTCACCCCCGACAAAGAGGCTTACCTTAATGGCGGCACATCATACTACGTTTCGCACGCTATCAGCAAACTTCCTCCTATAGGATATAAACTCGTCACATCGCTTGCCGAATCGGAAATGGGCGCCGTAGAGGAGCTCCGCGCGGTTGGCATCGACGTGGATGTGATTCCAAGCAAAAAAACGGTGTATTTCGAAAACAAATACGAGGCAAACATGAACAATCGCACCCAGCGTGTGCTTGCCAAGGCCGACCCGTTCACCGTAGAAGGGCTTAAAGACGTTTACGCCCGCTACATTCACCTCGGCAGCCTCCTTGCCGACGACTTCTCTATCGAGGTGATGCAGTCGCTCCAAGGCCACGGCATCCTTTCGGTTGATGCTCAAGGATTTTTGCGCTACGTTGATGGCGAAAAGGTATATCCTTGCGCTTGGGAAAACAAGCTCGAGGCATTTAAGTATATCGACATTCTCAAGGTCAACGAGCACGAAATCGAGTCGCTCACCGGCTACACCGACCTTCACATGGCTGCCAAGCAGTTCGACCTCTGGGGCGTGAAAGAGGTGCTTATGACCCTCGGAAGCTACGGCTCGGTAATCTTTGTAAAGGGCAAATTCTACGAAATTCCAGCATACGCTCCACGCAAGGTGGAAGATGCCACCGGATGCGGCGACACCTACGCTGCCGGATACCTCTACTCGCGAGCCAAGGGCGCAAGCTATGTGGATGCCGGAAAATACGCTGCAGCCATGTGCACCCTCAAGATTGAGCACACCGGCCCATTCGACCGCAGCGAGGAAGAGGTTTTGAAGATTATCAACCGATAAACCCTGAGTTTTTAGATTTATTTTGTTACTCTTATAGTTCATTCACATCAAATCTTGATGAATGTAACTCAGTATCAACAAAATTTCCGTATATTTGTGCCACTCATACTTTCACGCATGAGTGGCACTTTTTTAGTATAAAGCAATAACAAATTAGGCAGCTACACAATGAAAAATCTATTTAGAATAGTCCTGCTCGCAGTTGCAGCCGCAATCGCTTCATCGGGATTTGCCCAGGAGAAAATGGCTGTATTCTATAACTGGCACAACATCTCATACAACACCCCCGACACTGTGGTATATGACGTAGGCATCAGCATCCGAAGCCCTTACTGCGTTTCGCTCAAACCATATAACGGCAAGGACAAGAAACTAAAGAAACTATTGAAGGACAACGCCCTTGCCATATCGGTGAACGACAGCGTGTGGTTTGTCAACAGCGACTATCTGCGCAAGCACTACGTGGGTCCCGACTTGAATTACCTCGATGACTACACGCCGCTCTACTTCAACGACAAGATAGCCTATACCCAGTATTCCGACATCAACGACTCGCAATTTCTGCACGACCTCGCCGTGTATGTCAGCAACGGCATGGGCACCACCGAGACGCTACGACTGATGACAAGCTATGCTTTCAATTTTCAGAACGCTTACTTATTTGTCATCGATCCCAAGACCCACACCGTAGAAACTCTCACGTCCGACAATATGTCGCTGCGGCTCACGCCCTACCTTGATATGCGCCGCCGCTACGAGTCGATGTATTTCTATCGCGAACCTTTTGTAATCAACCACTTTTTCCTCGAATATACCGATCGTATATTACTCGACGACTCCATTCCTTACCTTATAGAATGACACCCAGCCCGTAATAATGGTCAATTTTACACAGCCACTATTCAATTAGTCATCCCGAAAGTGCATTTCACGCTATAGATATCAGTTTGGCACGGTACTTGAAGATGGGTTAGGAAAGAAATGACATTTTTAATTTAAAAACAACAACATTATAAAACTATGGCATTTGCATATATTTTGTTTTTCGTAATTGCAGCTATAAGCTATTATGTGCAACACTCTTTTCAAAAGAAATTTAAGAAATACTCGAGCAAATCGCTTGGGGTGAACATGACTGGTAAGGATGTGGCAGAACGCATGCTGCACGACTATGGCGTGACCGACGTCAAGGTCAACTTCACCCGTGGCTCGCTCTCCGACCATTATAACCCCGCCACCAAGACCGTAAACCTAAGCGAAGCAGTGTTTGCCACCAACAGCATTGCCGCTGCAGCCGTTGCCGCTCACGAGTGCGGACACGCCATTCAGCACGCCACAGGCTATTCACCGCTAAAGATGCGATCGGCTCTGGTGCCAGTGGTTAGCTTCGCTTCCACTTGGATGCAATGGATTCTCCTCATCGGAATCCTCACAATTCAGGTTTTCCCTGCCATTTTGGGCGTAGGCGTGGTGTTGTTTGCATTCACCACATTATTCTCGTTCATCACGCTCCCGGTGGAAATCAACGCAAGCGTCCGTGCCGTTAAATGGCTCGAAGCATCAGGATTGACCTACGGACAAACCACCAGCGACGCAAAAGACGCACTAAAATCGGCAGCCTACACCTACGTAGTTGCAGCCTTGAGCTCGCTCGCCACTTTATTCTACTACGTGATGATTTTAGTTGGCAGAAATAGAGATTAATTTTGTATCTTTGCAAATAATTTTTTCAAAGTTCATACGTATTATGGCACAAAAACCATCTATTCCAAAGGGTACACGCGACTTTTCGCCAGTTGAAATGGCTAAGCGCAACTATATTTTCAACACCATAAAAGAGGTATTTCTCCTCTACGGTTTCCAGCAGATTGAAACTCCTGCTATGGAAAACCTTTCTACCCTAATGGGTAAGTATGGTGAAGAAGGC
>JBJECZ010000202.1:0-13766 GCA_051871555.1 Muribaculaceae bacterium
GCATTCTTCTTTAATCCAAAAGCATAACTTTGTCCTAAAACAAATGACATAGTTTTTTATATGGCGTGCCCGTCATACAAAGCAGGGCAGAGAGTTATGAAACTGTCTGCCCTTGCATTTTTTTGTGTATTATTTTTTGGCGGGTTGCCCTAAATGGCTTTTCTACATTCCGGTGCCGGTGGTGACGCCGCCGGTTTGGCTGTCGGTACCGCTGCTCTTGGTCACGTCGTCGTTGTTGATGCTTCGCGAAGTTTTCTTCACCGAGGCTTTGAGGTTTCCGAATCGCCACGAAAGCGACACACCGAAGCTGCGCATGGGCACGCTGATGGCAGATTTTTGGCTGAAGGTCTCGGAATCGAGGTCGCTATTGAATTTCAGATATTTTTGGAACGGAGAGTTGGCGCGAAGGCTTAGTGTGAGGGCTTTGTCTTTAAAGAACGATTTGCTCACCGTGAAGCCATGGAAACTCATGCCGGTCATGGTGCTTTGCAAGCCTTTTTGCTTGGAGTTACCACCAAAATATACACTCACGTTGATGTTGTAAGGCAAAGTTTGCTGAATGGAGGTGAAAGCGTTGAGTGCAAAGCCCGAGGTGTGCTGGTTGAGCGCGTCGCTCTTATAGTCGTTGTAGTTGAGGCGGAGGCTCACCATGATGCGCGTTTTTGCCCAAGGCGAATAGTTGCACCACAGGTCGCCGCCAACGGTGCGACGTCGTGCCACGTTGCCGTATGTGGTGGTAATCACGCCGTCCTTAATGGTGCTGTATTGCTCAATGCCGTTGTTGGTGAAATTGTAGTTGGCGTTGATGTTCAGCATAAGTTTTTGTCCGAATTGGCTGTAACCTGCGCTTATTGAGTGCGTCTTTTCGGTGTCAAGGTCGGGATTACCGAATGTGATGGTGTTGGGGTTAGAATCATCAACATACGGGTTGAGGCTGCTAATGCCCGGGCGATTGATGCGCATGGTGTACGACATCTTTAGCGTGGTGGTGGGCTTGAGCATGTACGACAGCTTCAGCGATGGCACCACGTCGTTCATGTTAGCCGAGTAGTCGCGGTCGGGGCTGAGGTCGTATTTCACATTCATATAGGTGTATTCGTAGCGTGCACCCGCTTTCAGCCCGAAGCCTTTGTATTTCAGCTGATAGTCGGCGTAAGCAGCCACGATGTTGCGCAGTTGGCTGTAACGGTTTTCGGGCGAATTGTCTTCCACCATTTCGCCGGCTTGGTTGGCAATCCATCGTTCCACTTCGCTCTTGTTTTTACGATAGATATATTTTGCGCCGTAGTCGATGTAGTGCACGTCGGTGAGCGGGTTCACATAGTCGGCTTGCACGGTGTGCTCCTCGGTGTGAGCGTTGTTGTCGAAGCGCTGGTCAAACAAGTCGTAAGGCACATCTTGCACATCGTCGTAGCGGGTGTCGCTGCCGTTGCTTGCCGGTGAAAAATCGAGCCGGTAGCTCAATGTGAACAATTCGCCTTTTTTCTTGAACGAGTGCTGATAGTCGAGCCCCAGATTGTTGCCGCCGAAAGTGTTGTCGGCAAGGCTGCGTTGGTTGTAAGCGTAGCGGCGGTCGCCTGAGCGGCGCAGCATCTCGGTGTCGTTGATGTTGTTCATCTTAAACTTGCCGGTGAAAATATTGCCCGACATGGTGATGAGGTTCAGCGAATCCACCTCATAGCTCGCCTCGAGCGAGCCAAACATAAAATCGCCCCAATTCTTACTTGAAGATAGCATGTTCAGCGTGCGGAACTCTTCGCTTGTGAAGTCTTCGCGCGAGCTTTCGCTGGTGATGTTGCGCTTAAACTGGTGGCTATAGTTGAGATTAGCCGAAACGGTGAATTTGCCGCTTTGCGCCGTGCCAAAAAAACCGCCGCCGCTTTGGCGAGTGTCGAGATTGGCATTTACGGTGGCATTGTAGCCTTGCACCTTGGCATCGGTGGTGATGATGTTTAGCACACCGCCCACACCCTCGGCATCATATTTTGCGCCAGGGTCGGTAACGACTTCAATTTTCTTGATTATGTTGGCAGGCATGCTGCGGAACACCTCTTTTGGGTTGTTGGTCATCATGGTGTTGGGCTTTCCGTTAACGAGCACCTTGAAGCTGCTTGAGCCGTTCACCTGAATGTTGTCCTCGCCGTCGACGGTCACCATAGGCACTTTGCGCAGCATCTCGGTGATGGTGTTGGTTTTAGCGTCGGGGTCGGCTTCCATGTCGTATGTGATTTTGTCCACGTCGGCCTTGATTAACGGGCGCGATGCCTCCACAACCAGTTCGGCGAGGGCATTGTCGGCAGCTTTTGTAGCCACCTTGCCCAGGTCGACGCTCTTGTGTGCGGCATCTAACTCAAACGTGCGCATGGCAGGCATTTTGCCCACCACCGTGAACGTGGCAAGGTATTTTCCTGCCGCCTTCATGCCTACATTAAACTTGCCGTTTTCGTCGGTGACATCCACCTTTACCGGTTGTTTGCTCGGCTTTGCCATGTCGAAAACTCGAATAGTGGCATACGGTTCGCTTTCGCTACTCACCGAATCCACTAAAACACCCTTAACTGAATAGGTTGCCACTGTTTGTGCCCAAGCATTGCAGTTTGCCGTCAGAGCAATTGCTAATGTACACAACAGGCAATAGAATTTCTCTCTCATCTTTTGTTTCTGTTTGTAAAAAATAATAAAGTTTATTAACCGTGATTCGACAATTAGACGTAGGCATAGTTAGGTTTGTTGCAACAAACCTGAGTTTTAACATATATTAACTTGTGGTGTTACTGCAATATGTCGGGTTTTTGCTCGGGAGCGTGGGTGCTGCGAATGCGCCATTCCTTTGGGTAGAGGTTGTTGGCACGATTGCCGAGGTTGTTCGCGAAGCCTATTGGCGCGCCCTGGAGGGTGAGCAGCACATAGCCGCGAGGGGCGTCGGTTAGGGTGATGGCTTCGCCGCGAAGGTAGGCAATGGCTTGGGCGTAGGTGACTTCGAGAGATGGAAATGCTTGGGCGTTGAGCTGCGTGCTTAGCGCCAGAGCGTGGCTTGGCACAAGCGATTTGCCCTTAATTGAACCGAGGGTGATGCCTTGGTGCAGCACGCGCAGCGAATTGGCAAGCACAGGCATAAGCGGAGCAAAAGCATGGTGAACGGCAGTCACGGTGCCAGTGGCGTCGGCGGTGAAGTCATATTCGTCGGGGTTAAGCAGCCACGTTTTGGCTTGCGGCGGCACTGCGGGAGCAGCCTTTTTTGCCGGCTTTATGCGTTTTGGCGAATAATCAGCCGGTTGTGAACCGTTGAGCGGTTTGCGCAAGATGCACATAAACAGCCCTTCGCCCTCGATGCGGTGTTGCATAAATCGGTAGCAATGATGATTGCAGTTGATGCCCGGAGCAATACGCCAGTCGGGCGGCGTGCCGAGGTCGATGCTTTCGGCGCCGTATGTGTTGCATATGTGCTCCACGATGCACTCGTTTTCGAGGCGGTTGTAGGTGCAGGTGCTGTAGATAAGCAGGCCGCCTGGGCGTAGGCATTGCCAAGCGTTGCCGATGATTTCAATGTCGCGGCTGGCACATTCGTTCACCAGGGCAGGCGTCCATTGCGCCACAGCCTCGGGGTCTTTGCGCATCATGCCCTCGCCGCTGCAAGGCACGTCGGCAGCCACCACGTCGAATAATGCGCCAAGACGTGCAAAATCGGCAGGGCGGTTGTTGGTCACCACAGCATTCGCATAGCCCCATTTGATGATGTTTTCGCGCAACACTTGAGCGCGAGTGGGCACAATTTCGTTAGCCACCACCAACGACCCTTCGGGCAGGGCAGCCAGCGCGGCAGTGGTTTTGCCGCCGGGCGCGGCACAAAGGTCGAGGTAGCGCACGGGCGAGTCGACAAGTCGGCGCAGAGCGTGACTGATGAACATCGACGATGCATCTTGCACATAGTAGCGCCCCGTCTGAAAGTCGGTGTCGAAGGTGAACGGCAAGCGGCTGTTGAGATAGGCGCCTTCGGCACACCAAGGCACTTGCTGAAGGTGGCTCAGGACGGTGGCTGATGTCTTGAGCGGGTTGCGGCGCACCGACACCGATGCATCGGTGCTGCTGATTGCCTGCAGCAGAGCTTCGGCTTCGCTGCCCAACAGGGTTTGTATCTGTTCGATGAAGTCTTGTGAAAGTGCCATTGCGCTATAGCTGAGTGGGTTTGGAATGGTGGAAATGTTTTCCGCGACAAAATTAGGTTATTTATGCCGAATACGCAAGAAAATGAAGCGACGCAAGCATTCTTACTGTGCGATTGCTGTGCCCCGATGTGATGCCAGCCCGATTATTTTAGCTAACTTTGCACCGCGAAAAAAACAAACATTATTAATAATAGCATTAACGATGCAGACAACACCCGCGACTAAACAGCGCATACAATACATCGACCTGGCAAAAGGCTTTTGCATTTTGCTGGTGGTGGCGTCGCACATCCTTGCGTTCTATCGCACTCAGGTGCCTTACGACAGTGTTCTGAAGTGCTTTCGCATGCCGCTTTACTTTTTTCTGTCGGGGGTGTTCTTCAAGCAATACGAGAACTTTGGCGGTTTTGTAAAGCGCAAAATCAACAAACTGCTCATTCCGTTTTTGTTTTTCTACGTCACATTGGGCATTATACTGCCATGGGCGTTATATCAGTGGTGCGGCATAAAGTTGCTCAGCTACAATCCTCGATTCGATTTTTGGCAAAACCTTGTGCAGGTGTTGACGCTCGAGAAATTTCCTAATGCGGCAATTTGGTTTTTGATGTGCTTGCTTGAGGTGAACATGATATTCTACGTCATCTTTATGGTGGCGCGACGCATACGTTGGCATGTTACCTACCTGATAGCGGCGATGTCGGTGGCTTGTGGAGCGCTGGGCATGACGCTGAGCTACTGCCGCATCAACCTGCCTTGCTTTATTGACACGGCGCTCACTTCGATGCCGTTTTTTGCGCTGGGCTACATACTCAACCGCAAGACGCGCGTGATGTACAACGGATGGCGCTGCGACAAATGGCTGTGGGTGGTGGTGCTGGTGTGCGTGCCGTTGCTGTTTTGGCTGGCATATCCGCTCGATTATCGCTGCAACTATTTTGCAGGATGCTACCTCACGGCGCATCTGTGCGGGGTTGTGGGCACCATAATGACCATCTTTCTTGCCAAAATGATTCAGCACATTCCGCTGGTCACCTATTGGGGACGATATTCAATTATGATATTGTGCACGCATCAAGTGCTGTATCAGCTGCTCGACCTGCTGCTGAAGCAGTTTGTGCCGCGCGGCTGGTGGCGAATTAGTGTTTGCCTAACGCTCACCATGATGCTGTATTTGCTCATCATTCCGTTTATGCGCCGGTTTATGCCGCACGTCACAGCGCAGAAAGACGTGATAAAGATAAATTGACCGTTTGCTTTGAGCAAAATGTATTGGCACGTAGCCCGAGATTGGTGCGATTGTTGATAAAAATGCAGTATTAGTGGGCAAAATGTGAGGGGATATAGAATATTTTTTGTAATTTTGCGAAGAAAATGTAAGAAAAGCGAATAAAACAACTTGCGATGAAGAAGAAAAAGGCGCGTTTACAGCTCATAAAGAGCATTATCAGAGAGCATGTGGTTGGTTGCCAAGAGGACTTGGCAAAGCTGCTTGCCGATGAAGGCATTGTGGTTACGCAAGCCACATTGTCGCGCGACCTGAAGGTGCTTCGCATCACTAAGGTGGCAAACAGCGAGGGCACTTATATGTATGTGCTGGCTGATAATGTTTATGACAGCCGTGGCGTTCAGCCCGAGGGCGACAGACAATCGGGGCAGTCGGGTTTTATCTCGCTTGACTTTTCAGGCAATTTTGCAGTAATTAAGACGCGCAACGGCTACGCCAGCGGTCTTGCATACGATATTGACATGGCAGGATTAGATGAAATTTTGGGCACGATAGCAGGAGCAAACACGGTGTTTGCGGTGCTGCGAGACGGCACGACACACCGACGAGCCGCGCGTGCTCTGTCGGTAATCATCCCTGAGTTAAGCGAGGCTGAATGAAAAAAACTCACGGGCTGGTTGCTTTACCGCCCGGCAGTGCACGTAGTTTGACGAAGCAATGCAATGAAAAAAGCATGTTGGCGAGAGAGTTCTTCTTTCGGTAACCAACAATCAAAAAAAGACATTTAGGTAAACAAACAGCATGAGCGATGCGTATGCGGTTGCCCCCTGTAACAGGATGTGAACGCGGCGTGTTGCCCCAAGGTTTTTGATATATTCATAGGTAACAATTTTTTTATTAACAAACTAATTTTTTTTGAATCAGAGAAATGTGCAATTCAGACGAAATTGAAATTGTAGTGGCAAATGCCGAGCACAAGAAGTACGTTGACGAAATTCTCGACACCATCACGGCTGCAGCCAAGGTGCGAGGAACGGGTATTGCCAAACGTTCGCCAGAGTATGTGATACAGAAAATGTGTGAGCACAAGGCAGTGTTGGCATTGTATCACGGCGAGTTTGCCGGCTTTAGCTACATTGAAAGTTGGAGCAACAAGAAGTTTGTGGCAAATTCGGGTCTTATAGTCGCTCCCAAGTTTAGGGGAATAGGGTTGGCAAAGCGCATCAAGCGACGAATATTCGACCTCTCACGCGAGATGTTTCCTGAAGCAAAAATATTTAGCCTCACCACAGGCGAGGCGGTGATGAAAATGAACAGCGAACTGGGTTATCGCCCGGTTACATTCCCGTCGCTCACCGACGACGAAGCTTTTTGGCGCGGATGTGAAAACTGCGTGAACTACGACATCCTTCAGCGCTACGGCGGCACAAAATGCCTGTGCACGGGCATGCTCTACGACCCGGCAGAGCACGTCGACGACGGCAAGTGAGCCTTCGCCTCGACCATAGAGGCAAAATGCGATAGAAAAAATAATAAAAGATTAGTTTCACGAAAAAATAAATTGATTAATAGAATGGAAAAGAAAAAAGTGGTTGTGGCATTTTCGGGCGGTCTCGACACCTCGTACACCGTGATGAAACTTGCCAACGATGGATATGAAGTGTATGCGGCATGTGCCAACACCGGCGGCTTCAGCGCCGAGCAGCTGAAAACCAACGAGGAAAATGCCTATAAACTTGGGGCAGTGAAATATGTAACTCTCGACGTCACTCACGAGTATTACGAGAAGTCGCTGAAATATATGGTATACGGCAACGTGCTGCGCAACAACTGCTATCCAATCAGCGTGAGCAGCGAGCGCATTTTCCAAGCCATTGCCATTGCGCGCTATGCCAACGAGATTGGCGCTCACGCCATTGCACATGGCTCAACCGGTGCCGGCAACGACCAGATTCGCTTTGACATGACTTTCTTGGTGATGGCTCCGGGAGTTGAAATAATCACCCTCACCCGCGACGGCAACCTCTCGCGTCAGGAGGAAATCGACTATCTGAACGCTCACGGCTATTTTGCCGATTTCACCAAGCTGAAATACAGCTACAACGTGGGCATCTGGGGCACATCGATTTGCGGTGGCGAGATTCTTGATTCCACTCAAGGATTGCCTGAGAGCGCATACCTCAAGCACCCAACTAAGCAAGAACCTGAGGTGCTGAGCCTTGGTTTCGACAAGGGCGAACTGGTGAGCGTTAACGGCAAGCACTACGACGACAAGATTGCCGCCATTCAGGCTGTTGAGGAAATCGGCGCTGCCTACGCCATCGGTCGCGATTGCCATGTGGGCGATACCATCATCGGCATCAAGGGTCGTGTTGGTTTCGAGGCTGCTGCCCCGATGCTCATCATCGGCGCACACCGCTTCCTTGAGAAATACACCCTCTCGAAATGGCAGCAATATTGGAAGGACCAAGTGAGCAACTGGTATGGAATGTTCCTGCACGAGAGCCAATATCTCGAACCCGTTATGCCCGATATCGAGGCTATGCTCGCCAGCTCGCAGCGCAACGTCACCGGCGTGGTTACGCTTGAATTGCGCCCTTACTGCTTCCAGACGCTTGGCGTGGATTCGCCAAACGACTTGGTGAAGAATAAGCTCGGCGAATACGGCGAAACCGCCAAGGCATGGTCGTCGGACGACGCCAAGGGATTCATCAAGGTGAGCAGCACCGCCCTGCGTGCCTACTATCTGGCTCATCCCGACGAAGAACGATAATGCTCATCACATTTATATAAAAGGATATGATTAAAGTAGGAATACTTGGTGCCGCGGGTTACACCGGCGGAGAACTGATAAGGGTGCTGTTGCAGCATCCCGAGGCTGAAATTGTGTTTGCCAATTCGGAGAGTAACGCCGGCAACAAGGTGTATGACGTTCACGAAGGCCTGATTGGCGAAACCGAGATGGAATTCACCGGCGAGATGCCTTTCGACAAGGTCGATGTGGTGTTTTTCTGCTTCGGTCATGGCAAGAGCGAGGCGTTCTTGAAAGAGCACACCATTCCCGAGGGCGTGAAGATAATCGACCTTGCACAAGACTTCCGCATTGCTGCGCCTACGCACGACTACGTCTACGGCTTGCCCGAGACGCACCGCGAAGCCATTGCCGAGTGCCGGCATCTTGCCAATCCCGGCTGCTTTGCCACCTGCATTCAGTTGGCGCTGCTGCCAGCCCTCAAGGCAGGCTTGATTAGCGGCGACATTCATGTTAACGGCATCACGGGCAGCACCGGTGCCGGTCAGAAGCCTTCGGGCACCACGCATTTCTCGTGGCGCAACGACAACATTTCGGTGTATAAGACGTTCCGCCATCAGCATCTGCTCGAAATCAACCAGACCATTCAGGAACTGCAACCCGGCTACGACGGACGCGTGCTGTTCATCCCGCAGCGCGGCTGCTTTGCCCGAGGCATTTTCGTTACGGCTTACGCCAAATGCGATGCCCCAATCAAGCAAGTGCAGAACGCCTATTCGCAATACTATGCCGATGCTGCATTCACTCATTTCACCACCAAGAGCCCCGACATGAAGCAGGTGGTGAACACCAACAAGGCGGTGGTGTACGTTGAGAAATTCGACGACCAACTGCTGATGATTTGCTGCATCGACAACCTGCTGAAAGGCGCTGTTGGTCAGGCTGTACAGAATATGAACCTGATGTTCGGCATCGACGAAGCCTGTGGTTTGCGCCTCAAGGCATCGGCTTTTTAACAAAACAAAACTGAAACAAAGAAATGAAACTATTTGATGTATATCCACTGTTTGACGTTGAGATAGTGCGCGGCAAGGGTTGCCACACCTACGACAGCGAGGGCACCGAATACCTTGACCTATATGGCGGTCATGCCGTGATTTCGGTTGGACACTCGCATCCGCATTACGTTGAGGCAATCAAGCACCAAGCCGAGAACTTGGTGTTCTACAGCAACTCGGTGATTAACAGCCTGCAGCAACGCTTGGCAGACAAACTGGGCAAAGTGTGCGGCTACGACGATTATCAGCTGTTCCTCATCAATTCGGGCGCTGAAGCCAACGAGAATGCGTTGAAACTGGCGTCGTTCTACAACGGCCGTCGCCGCGTGATTGCCTTCAACAAGGCTTTTCACGGACGCACCTCGCTGGCTGTTGAGGCTACCAACAATCCCAAGATTGTGGCTCCGGTGAACGATAACGGTCACGTCACCTTCCTGCCGCTCAACGACCTTGAGGCAGTGCGCCGCGAGTTGGCTGCCGACGACGTTTGCGCTGTGATTGTTGAAGGCATTCAGGGCGTGGGCGGTGTGCAGATTCCCACCGACGAATTTCTGCACGGCTTGCGCGAGGAGTGCGACAAGCATGGCACGGTGCTCATCCTCGACGAGATTCAAAGCGGCTACGGCCGAACCGGCAAGTTCTTCGCTCACCAACATTCGGGCGTAGTTCCCGACATGATTACCATGGCTAAAGGCATTGCAAACGGCTATCCGTTTGGCGGTGTGCTCATCAGCCCGAAGTTTAAGCCCGTTTACGGTCAGCTTGGCACCACATTCGGCGGCAATCATTTGGGTTGCGCTGCCGCAATTGCCGTGCTCGAGATTTTCGAAAACGAAAATCTTGTGCAGAATGCTGCCGAAGTGGGCGAATACCTCATTGGAGAACTCAAGAAGTTGTCGCAAATCAAGGAAGTGCGCGGACGCGGCTTGATGATTGGACTTGAATTTGCCGAACCGGTGAAGGAACTTCGCTTGCGTCTGCTCAAAGAGCAACACGTGTTCACCGGCGCATCGGGCACAAATGTGCTGCGCCTGTTGCCGCCGCTGGTGCTCACTCGCGACCTTGCCGACGAGTTTCTTGCTCGCCTGAAGAAGGTGCTTTGACGCTCAGCCCGATAAATGGTTCGACACAGATATTATCCCTCCGGCAGAAATGCTTGAGGGATTTCTTTTTCTTTGGCGGTGGCAAAAAATGTGGCATACGGCAATTAAAGCCCACAGAAAATTGCTAAATTTGTAGTTGATGAATTAACGTATACATTATATAATATAAGGTAATATGAAGATAGGAATTATAGGAGCCGGAAACATGGGCGGCTCTATAGCAGTGGGATTGGCATCGTGTGGCGTTGTAACGGCGCGCGACATTGTGTTGTGCGACCCCAATGAGCAAACATTGATGTGCTTTCACGACCAATATCCCGACATGACCGTAAGCACCGACAACGCAGCCGCCGTGGATGGTACCGACGTTATTTTTGTGGTAGTAAAGCCGTGGCTCATTGATGAAGTGATGAACCCGTTGCTCGACAAAATCGATTTCAAGCACCAAGCGCTGGTGTCGGTGGTGGCAGGTGTCACCCTTGAGCATTTGGCTGAGTATGCCGGAGCCGATAGCCGCCACTCCGCATTGTTCCGCATGATTCCGAATCTGGCAATTGCCTATCGTCAGAGCATGAGCTTCGTGGCTCAGCGTTGTGCCGACGAGCAGCGTGTTGCCGCAGTGTGCGACCTGCTTCGTGCCGTTGGCGAGGTGATGGTGGTTGAGGAGCGTCAGATGGGCGCATGCACGGCGCTTTCGTCGTGCGGCATTGCATATGTGATGCGATACATTCGCGCAGCTTGCGAGGGCGGCGTTGAACTGGGGCTTTATCCTAATCAGGCACGCACCATCATGCTGCAGACCATGGCAGGCGCAGTGGCTCTGCTCAATGCCACCGGCAGCCATCCCGAGGTGGAAATCGACCGCGTGACCACGCCTGGCGGAATCACCATAAAGGGTTTGAACGCCATGGAGGCAAACGGCTTCACTCGTGCTGTGATTGAAGGGCTGAAGGCTTCGGCAAAGTAAAAACTCTGGTTTCAAGATAATAAACACAGGATATATGTCGGTTAATAAAGTAATATTGTTGGGCAATGTTGGCAGAGACCCCGAAGTGAACTATCCGCAACAGGGACAGGCGATTGCCAAATTTCCGTTGGCAACCACCGAGCGCGCCTACACCAGCAGCAACGGCACTCAGGTGGCTGAACGCACCGAGTGGCACAACATTGTGCTGTGGGGCAGAAATGCCGAGATTGCCGAGCGATACATCAAAAAAGGTATGCTGCTTTACATCGAAGGCAAATTGCGCACTCGTGTGTGGGAGGACCGCAACCAAATCAAGCGCTACGTCACCGAGGTGTATGCCGACGTGGTGGAGATGCTGAGTCGCGCAGGCGGCGCCGGTCAGCAGACATAAAACCGTGGTTTTCTGCCGGTTTGCGCCAGCGAAAGTGGCGTTAACACCCACATCTGCATAAAATATGCATATTTTTGCCTGTTTTGTGCAGTTGTTAGTGTTAAATTAGTTAACTTTGTAAATCTAAAACGAAGAATCATGGGAGAAAACATAATTAAGTTATACGAGAAGTCGTTCAGAGAGAACGCCGAGCTGCCGGCATTGTCGGATTATGGCGCAAACAACACACTCACATATTTCGAATTTGCGCGTCAAATAGCGTTGATGCACGAAGTTTACCGTAATTTGGGCATCAAGCAAGGCGACAAGATTGCGTTGATTGGCAAAAACACCAGCCGATGGGTGACTGTGATGATTTCGGCAATGACCTATGGTGCAACCATTGTGCCGATTCTGCAAGAGTTCAATCCGCTTGATGTGCAGCACATCGTCAACCACTCCGAGGCTGTGATATTGTTTTCTACCAAGGCAATATGGGACACCATCGACTTTGATGCCCTGCACAACATTCGTGCTGTGGTGTCGGTCGAGACAGGCGAGGTGTTTGCCCAGAAAGAAGGCGAGAGTGTAGTCGAGGTGATGGCGAATCGCGACGAATTGTTCAGCAAGGCTTATCCCGACGGGTTCACCACCGCCGACATACATTACGCTGACGTAGCCGACGACGATGTGGTGATTCTCAACTACACATCGGGCACCACAGGCTACAGCAAAGGCGTGATGATAACATGCGGCAATATCACCGGAAATGCCGAATATGGCATCGCCTCGAAGTTGCACTATCGCGGCACCACCACAGTGTCGTTCCTGCCGTTGGCTCACGCCTATGGCTGCGCTTTCGACCTGCTTGTGCCATTGGCAGTTGGTACGCACATCACTCTGCTCGGACGCATTCCGTCGCCGAAGATTCTCATTAAAGCCATGCAAGAAATCAAGCCTCACCTCATTGTGTCGGTGCCGTTGATTCTTGAAAAAGTATATCGCAAGCAAATTGTGCCTATGATTAGCAAAACCATGCTGCGCTGGGCACTCAACATTCCATACGTCGACACCAAGATTTACGAGCAGATTCGCAAAAAACTTGTTGATGCATTTGGAGGCGAATTTGAGGAACTGATTGTGGGCGGCGCGCCGCTTAATCCTGAGGTTGAAGAATTCTTGGTGAAGATTAGATTCCCGTTCACTGTGGGCTATGGCATGACCGAGTGCGCTCCGCTCATCAGCCACACGCCGTGGCGCGAATTTGTGCCTCATTCGTCGGGCCGCGTGCTGCCAGGACTTATGGAGTGCAAAATCCTGAGCGATGACCCCGAAAATATTCCGGGCGAAATATGCGTCAAGGGCAAGAACGTGATGAAAGGCTATTTCAAGAACGAAGAAGCCACCGACAAGGTGCTCTACGACGACGGTTGGCTGCACACCGGCGACATGGGTACGCTCAACCCCGATGGCACGCTGTTCATCAAGGGCCGTTGCAAAACTATGTTGCTTGGCGCAAACGGTCAGAACATCTATCCTGAAGAAATTGAGGCTAAGCTCAATAATATGGCATACGTGAACGAGAGCCTCGTGGTGGAACGCGACGGTAAGTTTGTTGCCCTGGTTTACCCCGACTATGAGGTGATGGACAAATTGGGCACCACACGCGAACAGTTGCCTGCCGTTATGGAGCAGATTCGCAAAGAGGTGAACAAGATTGTTGCCCCTTACGAGCAGATTTCGAAAATCGAAATTCAGCCTTGCGAATTCGAAAAAACTCCAAAACGCAGCATCAAGCGCTTCCTATACAAGTGATGGCGGCGTGTTTTCCGGTTTTTTTATTCACCCTTGTTTAGCATTCAACAGCTCGCGGGGCGTGCAAAAAATGAAAGGTTTAATGCTTCGGAGCTATTATAACAATATTTAACAAATAGGGTAATTAAGCCGCGCTATGAATTAATTGTGTTGATAATCAGCGTATTAGGTGCGGATAATGGCTCGTTTTGCTTTGCCGGAGAGAATGCGAAAAAAGATGGCGTATAAAAAATTATTGAGAAAATTGCTTGCGGATGAAAAATTTGTTATAAATTTGCATCGTTTTTGAAGCATAACAATATTGTTTTAT
>JBJECZ010000203.1:0-3328 GCA_051871555.1 Muribaculaceae bacterium
ATCGGCAAAAACAAAGAACTCACAAACAAAAATGAAAACGAATAATGGGCATATACATTAAAATAATTTGGGCATACCTAAAAATTGGTTTATTTGGTTTTGGAGGAGGCTATGCAATGCTATCGCTTATCCAACGCGAGATTGTCGATTCGGGCTGGATTACAAGTCAACTGTTCACCGACATCGTTGCAATTTCGCAAATGACACCCGGGCCAATCGGCATTAATAGCGCCACATACATCGGTTATGCGCTCACAGACTCGATTTTCGGTTCGGTTTTAGCCACAGCAACGGTTGTCGCCCCGCCATTTGTGCTGATTCTATACACCGGGCACTTTATTCGCCGCCACAAGGATAGTCCAATAATCAAAAGTATTTTCAAAGGGCTGCGACCTGTTGTTGTTGGACTTATAGCATCGGCGGCTTTGCTTCTGATGAACGCCGAAAATTTTGGCAACGACACCGATATGCTACTAAGAACTGTGCCCATCTGCATCGGTTCGTTCTTGATTGTTTATTTCACAAAGATTCATCCAATATTTGTGATTGTTCTATCGGCATTTGTTGGACTTTTAATTTTTTAAAAACTGCAATGAACTACAACGAAACACTTGATTATCTATATAATCAGCATCCTGCTTTTCAGCGCGTGGGTGCTACGGCATACAAGCCTGGCATTGAAACAAGCATTGAACTCGACGAGCTTTACGGACATCCTCACAAGGCATATCGCTGCATTCACGTTGCCGGCACAAATGGCAAAGGGTCGGTGAGCCACACCATAGCAAGCATAATGCAAAAAAGCGGCTACAAGGTAGGACTTTACACATCGCCTCACCTCGTAGATTTCCGCGAACGCATTAGGGTTAACGGTGAGATGATTCCCAAGCAAAATGTCACGCAATTTGTAGAGACCTACATAGAAAAGGGTTTCCATGGCTCGCCTTCATTCTTCGAGCTCACCATGATGATGGCTTTCGACTATTTCCGTCAGGAAAAAGTCGATTTTGCAGTGATTGAGGTGGGGCTTGGCGGACGACTTGACAGCACAAACATCATCACTCCATTGCTTAGCATAATCACAAACATCTCAAAGGACCACACACAATTTCTGGGGAACACACTTGAAGCCATTGCAGGCGAAAAAGCCGGAATAATGAAGCCGGGAATACCATGCGTCATTGGCGAAGCCACAGGAGGTGTGCGTAGTGTTTTCGAGCAAACTGCAAAAGCCACAGAAACGCCTATCGAATTTGCCCAAGACAGCAACGAAATCATCTCGGCTGATGCAAAAGGCTTTGCGGTTGAATATCACACGCGCAGTTTCGGAATTATCGAGAGCGACCTTTCGGGGCACTGCCAACGGCACAACGCCAACACCATTATGCATGCCATAGGCAAGCTGCGGCAGCAAGGCGTCGACATCACCGACGAGGCTGTAAAAGCAGGCTTCAAGAGCGTTTGTCAAACCACAGGACTGATGGGCCGTTGGATGAAAGTCAGCGACTCGCCGTTAACCATCTGCGACACCGGACACAACGTAGGTGGAATACAATACATTTCGGGACAACTAAAGCAACTTAAATGCTCCGACCTTCGCATGGTTATTGGATTTGTCAACGACAAAGACATCGAGCACATTCTTGACCTTTTGCCACGCAATGCCACCTACTATTTCACTCAAGCAAGCATACCACGCGCTCAGGCTGCTGAGATTGTATGCTCACAAGCAACGAATAAAGGATTGAAAGGCAACTGCTATCAATCGGTTGAAGAAGCATATCATGCAGCCGTTGCCGGCTCAACAGAAAACAGTATTATCTTTGTTGGAGGCAGCACATTCATTGTGGCAGACTTTTTAAGCTCATTAAGGAAATAGCAACTTCAAGCAACTGATATCATTTGCCCTGTTTTGGGTTTTGCTCAAATTGTGTTTGCGCTGCCGACGCTAATTGTGCTCCAACTAAGCATATAAGCCACGAAAACTGCACCCAAAGCAAAAACAGCGGAATGTAAGCAAAACTGCCATAAACGGCGTTATAGCTCGACACATATAGCGAAAAAGAAAACAGCATCTGCAGCAACTCAAACGATATGGAGCACACCACACCGCTGAACAAGGCATAACGCAAACGCACATTGGCATTTGGCATATATTTCATAAGCAAAGTGAACACCAACACCTGAATGGCAAAATTGAGTACCCGTAAAGCAATTTCGGCTATTGTAGAAATGTTAGGCAACGAGAAGAAACTGCGAATTCCGCTATCAATCCACACCGAAATGCCAAATGCGGCAATCATCAGAATTGGTACCCAAAATAGAATCGATGTATAATCGGTGAACTTTCGCGCAAATGTTCGTTCAGGACAATCCCATATGGTGTTGAACGAACGCTCGACGGCATTAAGCAGAAAATAAAGCGTAACAATGAGCGCAACAATGCCAACACCAATGAAAACGCCGTCGGTGGTATGTTCAAGATACGAATCGACAAACGAAACGGCACGAACAATAAAGTCGCGCTGCGAAATAAAACGCTGAGTGAGTTGGTCTAGCAGAAAGTTTTGCACATTAAAGCCTCGGGCAATTGCAAACATCATGGCAAAAAACGGCACTATAGCCAAAAGAGTGCGATGAGTGAGTGCACAGGCTGTTTGTTGGAAATCTTTATCGAAATAGCGCTCGCCCACTCGGCTTAGAATTTCCATCACATCTTTTATGTGAAGAAAGTTGTCGGCGTATTTTTGTTTTAAGTAGCGTAACATGGCGTAAGATGGGTATAGTAATTTAAAAAAATTGACAGCAGCACTATAAGCCGGGTTATGTCGGCAAATGCCGAAGCAAATGCCGTCTTGTCATTTATCTGACCGACGTGTTGCCACGCCGATTGTATGTAGCAGTCTACCCCTCGACAATGGACGAGCAGCCCTTGAATGCCGATATACTTGACCTTGCAACTCATAAGATGTGCGGCACAACATGTTGCCATGTCATCCGGTGAGCTCTTACCTCGCCTTTTCACCCTTACCACCTAAGTGGCGGTTGTTTTCTGTCACATTACTCCACCCTCGCAGATGGCTTCCCGTTAGGAAATATGATGCTCTGTGTTGCCCGGACTTTCCTCCCACAGCACAACTACGCTGCGAGCGACAAGACGTGCTACTGCCAAATATTTTATGCAAAGATAGCGCAGGCCAAGAGCAGAATCGCCAAGCACAGCTTGAGCAATATGCCGAGGCGTAGCCTATTTTCGCAGATTTTTATGCAAAGATAATGAAGAATGGGCAAATATAAGTGCTCAACCTCGGAGTTTTTTGCTAAGACT
>JBJECZ010000204.1:0-13614 GCA_051871555.1 Muribaculaceae bacterium
ACATCGACGTTCAAGTTCTTGAAATCGATAAGGACAACCGTCGCTTGAGCCTCGGTCACAAGCAACTCGAAGAAAATCCTTGGGACGTGTTTGAAACAATCTTCACTGTTGGCAGCGTACACGAAGGCACTATCATCGAGCTCCTCGACAAGGGCGCTGTTGTTGCTTTGCCTCACGGTGTTGAAGGTTTTGCTACTCCAAAGCACCTCGTTAAGGAAGACGGCACTACTGCTAAGCAAGACGAAAAGCTCGACTTCAAGGTTATCGAATTCAACAAGGACGCTAAGCGCATCATCCTTTCGCACAGCCGCATCTTTGAAGATGCTGCTAAGGCTGAACAACGCAAGGCTAAGAAGGCTGCTGCTAAGTCGGCTGCTGCTGAAGAAGCTCCTGCTACTCCAGTTATCGAAAAGACAACTCTTGGCGACATCCAAGAATTGGCAGCTCTCAAGGAGAAGCTTTCGAAGAAGTAATTCTTTTGTGCAACATCAACAAAATGATGAAATAGGCAAGGCGTCGGAAAAAACTTTTCCGGCGCTTTGTTTTAATGCCATGCCACAAGCATTTGGCAATGTTGATGCTTTGTGGTAACTTTGCCATAACAAATACAAAATGATATGACAGAACTGATTTCGCAGATGAATTGGATGGGAATAGTGATAGGCGTGTCAACATTCCTCATCATCGGGTTGTTTCACCCAATAGTGATTAAGGGCGAATATTATTTCGGCACCCGATGCTGGTGGTGGTTTGCCGTTGCCGGGGTGGCACTGATTGTGGCTGCGTTGCTGGTTGATAGCGTCTTGGTTTCGGCATTGCTTGGCGTTACGGGCTTTTCGAGCTTCTGGTCGATACTCGAGATATTTGAGCAGCAGGAGCGTGTGCACAAGGGCTGGTTCCCGCGCAATCCCAAACGCACCTATCCATGGGACGAAAAAGACAAAAAATGATAATATTTTATTGAAGATTAAATATTTGAAGGCTTTAGCATTTGATTTGTTGAAATTAAAGATTAACTTTGTAGATAATTTAGTGCTTGGCTTTTTGTGCTGTGCCGCATTGTGGCATGGCAAGAGTGGGTTCCCACATTGGGGCATACACATTATTATAATATAGTTAATTGAAACGGATTGTTGTAATATTATCATTGTTTTTGGCCTCGGTGAATGTTGGCGTGTATGCACAACAGACGCAGTGGCAAGAAACGAAGCATGCTGTTCAAACCGAATCGGATTTGGAAATTACGGGCAAGGACGGTGTGATAGTGGTAAGAACAACACGGCGCATTCAGGTGAGGGTGTTCACCATTTTGGGGCAGCTTGTGAGCCAATCGGTGGTAAATCCCGGCGAAAGCATTCTCAAAGTAAATTCGCGTGGAATTTACATTGTCAGGGTTGACAACCGTACATTCAAGGTGGCGCTGTAACTAAGTGCGCGTTTGTGGCAAAAAGGGATAATTCTAAAATCTTATGGTTTTTGAGAGTACGCGTTGCAAAATTCAGTGTTGCGACGCCGGTGAGAGATTGTAAGGGAAAATGCCGTAGACAGTTTCAATTTATTAGCGAAATAGTGATAATGCTACCAATTTTTTGTAAATTTGTGGTCGCTAAATTTAAATAAGGCAAAAAACGAACTAAAAATATAAACAGAAAGATGGAAACTAATTTAGACTGGTCGAATCTCTCGTTTGGCTATATGAAGACTCACTACAATGTGCGTTGCACATTCAAGGATAGCAAATGGGGAGAAATAGAGGTCACCGATTCGGAGCGTGTCGACTTGCACATGGCAGCAACATGCTTGCATTATGGTCAGGAAATTTTTGAGGGCTTAAAGGCATTTCGCGGCAAGGACGGTAAGATTCGCATTTTCCGCCTCGAAGAGAATGCAAAGCGCATTCAGCGCAGTGCCGAGGGCATATTAATGGAACCGCTGCCTGTTGAGAAATTCCGTGAAATGGTGGAGAAGGTAGTTCGCCTTAACGAGGATTTTATTCCGCCGTATGGAAGTGGCAGTTCGTTGTACATCCGTCCGCTTGAGCTCGGCATGTCGGCTCAGGTGGGTGTTAAGCCAGCAACCGAATATCTGTTTTTGATATTTGTCACTCCGGTTGGACCGTATTTCAAGGAAGGCTTCAAACCCACCAAGGTGGCAATTTATCGTCAGTTCGACCGTGCAGCCCCATGCGGCACCGGACGTTGGAAGGTGGGTGGCAACTATGCTGCCAGCCTCACTGCGGGCGCTTTGGCTAAGGAGGGCGGCTATTCGGCTGTGCTTTATCTCGACCCGAAGGAAAAGAAATATATCGACGAGTGTGGTCCGGCAAACTTCTTTGCTGTGAAGGGCGACACTTACATTACACCCAAGAGCGGTTCTATTTTGCCGTCAATCACCAACATGAGTCTGCAGCAGATTGCTAAAGACCTTGGAATGAAGGTGGAATGTCGTCCAATCTTGCTTGAAGAGCTTGCCGAGATGGACGAGGCTGCCGAATGTGGCACCGCTGCTGTGGCTGCTCCAATTTCGCAGGTCGACGACATCGACGAGGGTAAGTCGTATGTGATGTCGAAGGACGGCAACCCCGGTCCTTGGACCACCAAGTTGTACAACCACTTGCGTGCCATTCAGCTTGGCGATGAACCCGATACTCACAACTGGGTGACTGTGCTCGACTGATTAAGTATTTAACATAGAAATAAAAAATAACGACAGCGTTTACGTTTGCATTTGTGCCGTAAGCGCTGTCGGTGTTTTGTGGCGTTGTGGTGTTACTTAGCGTCTTTTATGGCTTTAACCCATATCTTGTAGCCGTCATCCTTGAGGTGCAGGCCATCGTTGGTCAACTCTTTGCGGAGAATGTTGGTGCCGGGCTCAACAAACAATGGGAAAAGATTGATGAATTTCAAGCCTTTTTCTTGAGCGAGAGCCGCCAGTTTAGCGTTGATTTCGGGAATTTGGTCAGTTTTTCCGTCGAGGTTTTTGTATCGTTTGAACGATTCGTTGATTGGCAGCAGGCTTTGCATCACCAACTCGGTTTCGGGGCTTTCGTTGAGAATACGGTCAATCACCTTGCGTGTGCGCAGTATGATTTCGTCGGTTGTGAGGTGGTGGCTCACATCGTTCACGCCGCAAAGATAGTAGATTTTCTTGGGCTTGCCGGGCAATATTTGATGCAGACGGTTGTAGATGCCCATAATCTCGTCGCCGATGATTCCTCGGTTCACAACGTGTTTCCAACCGAGGCGTTTGCCCCAGTCCTTGCCGCCTTCGGTGAGGCTATTGCCAAGCATAACGATGTCGTTGCTTGTGATTGCAGGTTCGTTCATGAAGCTCAAAAAGCGTGTATAGTAGTAGGGATAATAGAGTTCGGTTGAAGCTTTGCGCTCGGGAGTGAAGCCGGTAGAGGTGTCGATAAGGGCACCGGCAACGGCGTTAGCCACCAGGGTGCGCAGTCGCACAGCGGCGCCTGCATCGTCGGGGTGTGCACGGTTGGTGAGCAAAATCACGCTGATGTCGTTAACCGGGTCGATGAGCACGCTGGTGCCGGTGTAGCCGGTGTGTCCGTAGGTCTCCGGAGAGAACATGTTGCCAATGTTGCTGGCATAGTCGGAATATACGTCCCAACCGAGGGCGCGCCCCAGCGGAGCCTCGTCGCGCGGCACGGTGCGCATGGCTTTCACGGCAAGCGGACTGAGGATGCGTGTGCCGTTGAGTTCGCCGCCATTCTGCAATGCCGCACAAAGTATTGCCAAATCTTCGGCAGTGGTGAAGATGCCGGCGTTGCCGCTGATGCCGAGGTTCATTTCGCGGGCAAGTGGGTCGTGTACTTGCCCAAGGAAGCACACCTTTCGGTCCTTGCCCTGCTTTTCGGTTGGAGCAAGATAGTAGCCTTTTGTTGTCGACGACTTGGCTTTTTTGTCGTCGGTGGTGATGAGGGCGTCGTCGGTCACCACCACGTTCTGGTCGTTTACCCAAAGCCCCGATTTCTCGTCGAGGTGGCATGGCAGATAGTCGGTGTGGCGCATTCCCAGCGGCTTGAATATGTTGTCTTGTGCAAACTCGCGCAGCGTTTTTCCGCTGATTTTTTCAATTATCTTTTGCAGGGTGATGAAATTCAGACAGCTGTATTGAAAATCGGTGCCTGGTTTGAAATCGCGAGGGCAAGTTGAAATATAGCGCATTAGAGAGTCGGCGTTGGCTTCGTCGCCATACTGCTTGCGCAGTTGGGCAGGTGCCACATAGGCAGGAATGCCCGAAGTGTGGGTGAGCAAGTGCTCGATGCGTATTGTTTGGCGTTGTTTCCCGTCTTCACTCTTCCAACTGTTAAAGCCGGGAATGTATTGGCTCACGGGGTCCTGCAGGCGAATGTATCCGCGGTCGATTAGAATCATAGCGCTCACGGCGGTGCTCATCGATTTGCTGCACGAAGCCATGTCGAAGATGGTGTTGGTGGTCATGGGCTGTGCCTTGGGGAAGACACTACGGTTTCCGTAGGCACGCAAATAAGCCATCTTGCCGTTGCGCACCACGGCGAGCACGGCGCCCGGAATCTCGTTGTTGGCAATTGCTTCGTTGATGATGCGGTCGGCATTGAGCATGCGTTCGGCATCGAGTCCTGCCTGCTGCGGAGCAACGCAGGGCAAGGGCTGGGCATTGAGTGCAAACATTGTGCACGCAAGTCCCAACAGGGTTGCAAAGAATTTTTTCATACCGTTATTGAATAGTTTTTATGTTGCTAATGTTTTTTGTGCTATCAAAGGTAGAAAAAAATATTGTCACCGCCAACAGGTTGACAGTGCAAAATAAGCCATGATGTTGTGGCGTGATGAAAAAACTATCGGATAAAGAGGTATACGTCGTAGGCAACGTAAAGTGCAAGGAAAATGAAACCTTCGATGCGGTCGAATCGCTTCTTTCCGAAAGTGAATATCACCATATAGCAAAGCAGTGCACTGAGGATGAGCATTCCAAAATCGGCTATTTGTATGCTCTCGGTGGTGAATGGGTGTATCAGGGCTGGTATGCCAAGCACCATGAGGATGTTGAAGATGTTGCTTCCGAGCACGTTGCCCAAAGCCAATTGGGCATTGCCGCGGCGCGCCGCAATGATGCAGGTGATGAGTTCGGGCAGCGAGGTGCCGAGTGCCACGATAGTGATTGAAATCACTGTTTCGCTAATGCCCCAAGCACGAGCAATTGCTTGTGCCGAGTCGAGAAACAGCGTGCCGCCGCCAAGTAGCGAACCGAGCGCCGCCAAGGCGATGACCACGAGCAGCGGTGTGCCAAGCGTGTCGTATTTGCTCGCAGATTCGTCGCTTTCGTCAGTCGATGCCTTGCTGCGGCTTTTGCTGATGACATACAGTGTGTAGGCAGCAAAAATCAATAGCAGAATTATGCCGTCGAGCCTCGACAATCCGTTTGTGCTGCCAGTGAATGCCAGCACGGCTATAAGAATTGATGTTGCAATTGCAAAAGGAATGTCGCGCAGTGTTTGTTCGCGTTTGATGGTGAAAGGCAATATGGCAGCAGTGGCACCGAGAATGAGCAGAGTGTTGCATATGTTGGAGCCTATTACGTTGCCTAAAGCGATGTCGCCGTGCCCGGTTATTGCCGCCGACAGGCTAATGAACAATTCGGGCGATGAGGTGCCCATGCCAATTATGGTGAATCCGATAATGAAGTTGCTCAAGTGGGCCTTTTTGGCTATTGCCACGGTTGAATCGACCAGCACATTGGCTCCAAAAAGCAATAGAGTGAGCCCGATAATAAGTATTAAATAGTCCATTATATGTTAATTTGTTAGAACTCTTATTGTTTTGCAAAATTTTTTGCAAAGATACATCTTTTTTGCTGATGCAGAAACTAATCGATGCTTATCACTGTCACCATTGTGCCGTCGACCTTGAATTTCACTTCGCGATTGGCGAACATCATGCCGTAGATGCGTTCGGGGTCGTGTTGGTAGCGCGGGCGCGGGTCGCAAGCCAATGTGCCTTGCAAGGCTGCCAGGGTGTCGGAGTCAAGTCGGCGGGCAAGGTGCTCGGGTATATTCACCTTCAGCGGTTCCATTGCCTGAGTGTTGGTGTCGGTGAACCCGCCGGTGGCGTCGGGGTGACTGTCGGTGTAGGGCAGATAGGGCTTGATGTCGATAATGGGTGTGCCGTTCATCAGGTCGGCACCGGCAACGATGATTGCCGGTGCGTCGGGCGAGGTGTAGTCAACGTCGATAAGCCTCACCGACGACAGTCCGATGGCATTAGGACGGAACGGCGACCGTGTGGCAAACACACCCATCCGCGTGTTGCCGCCGAGCCGCGGCGGGCGCACCGTTGGACTCCAGCTGTCGCGTCGGGCTTCGGAGAATTGCCAAATGAGCCAAAGGTGCGAAAAGCCTTCAATGCCTCGCAGAGCATCTGCAACGCGATATTCCGGCTCGAATACTATTCTGCCACGAAGCGAGTCGACTATTCCGCTTTGGCGCGGCACGCCAAACTTGGTGTTGAATTCGGTGTGAATGTGCCCGATTATTTTTAATGTGTCTGATTCGGTGGGGTGTGCCATAATTGAACCCTTTGTTGTTAAATATTATTAATGCAAAGTGTTTTTGTGATAGCGGTTTTGCTTAAAACTCCAAAACTGCGTATCTTTGCAATGTGTTTTTCATGGTATTAGATTTAAGGTTAACAAGATTGGTTGTCGTGAGACAATCAATTTTTTTATACCTAAGTGAAACACTTTAGTCGCTCAGTTTTTGTCAATTAGTTTCTTTTGTCAATTAGCTTCTGGCGCGCTTTGTTCTGGCTCGTCTTTTTTCACCAGCAATGCACTAAGTTCGTAAAGCAAATAGAGGGGCAGGAACACTGCAATCATCGAGAATGGGTCGCTTGGTGTGATTATTGCCGCCAAAATTAGCAGCGCGCAAATGGCATGTCGCCTGAAGCGGTAGAAGAAACTGCGGCGTATGATTCCGAGTTTCGAGAGCATGAGCGACAGCAGCGGCAACTCAAACACAATGCCCATAGTGAAGATGAGCGAGAGGAAAGTGTCGACGTAGCTGTCGAGTGATATTTGGTTGGGCACCAGCTGGCTGACGTGGTAGTCGGCAAAAAACCGCAGCGAAAACGGAAACACAATGAAGTAGCCCACAGCGATTCCGAGGAAAAACAGCAGGTTGCCAATGGCAAACACGGTGCGGGCGCCGCGCTTCTCGTTTTCGTAGAGTGCTGGGCTGACAAACTGCCAAAGAATGTACACTACAATGGGGAAGGAAAGCACCAATGCCAACCAAAACGAGGTGGACATGTGAATGTAGAATTGCGATGCCAGCTGAATGTTTATGAGGTTGACGTGGAAGTCGGTTGACGATAAGTTGTCCAATCCCGGAACAAATTGCGCTAGTCGGTTGAGCCACTTGTAGAGCACGAAACTGCCGTCGCAAGGGGCGAGAATCACGCTGTCGAACAGCTTGGGCATGAATATAAACAGAATTATCGCCATGCTCACGAGTATGCCGATAACTTTAAACAGGGTCATGCGCAGTGCTTCCACATGGTCCCAAAACGACATGTCAGCCAAATCGGGCTTTTGGTCAGTTTTCAATTTGTGATTGCAAAAGTATTGACGAAATTATTCTTTCTTAGTGTTCGCTTCCGACGAATCCGATTTGTTTTTGTCGTTGGAAACCGGACGCTCAATTTCGTTTTTGATGTCGTCCATGCCTTCCTTGAAGCTGCGCACACCTTTGCCAAGCCCGCGCATAAGTTCGGGGATTTTTTTGCCGCCAAAAAGCAGAAGAACCACAAATACGATGATGAGTATTTCGCCAGTGCCGAGGTTGAAAAGTAGAAATATATTGTTAATCATAAAAGCAATTATAGATGAGTAAACATTGTTATTAACGATTGCAAAGATAAAGATTTTTGCGATAAATCCGACAAAACACATTAAAAATAGTTATCTTTGCAGCCTGAATTAATTAGAATACAACAGAATATATCTATTTTTTTAAGTAAAGAAGAATGAAAGCATTTGTATTTCCAGGTCAAGGCGCACAATTCGTAGGAATGGGTAAGGACCTCTATGAGAACAACGCCGAAGCACGCGAAATGTTTGAAAAAGCAAACGAGATTTTAGGTTTTAGAATCACCGATTTGATGTTTGAAGGCACTCCTGAAGACCTCAAACAAACCAAGGTTACACAACCAGCCGTATTCTTGCACTCGGTGATATTGGCAAAGACACTTGGCGAAGAATTCAAACCCGATATGGTAGCCGGTCACTCACTTGGTGAGTTCTCGGCACTTGTTGCAGCAGGCGCAATGTCGTTTGAAGACGGCTTGAAGTTGGTTTCGAAGCGCGCAATGGCAATGCAGAAGGCATGCGAAGCAGCTCCTTCAACCATGGCTGCAATCATCGGCTTGCCCGACGAAAAAATTGAAGAAATATGTGCAGAGGTTAACGCCGAAGGCAACATCGTTGTTCCTGCCAACTATAACAACCCTGGTCAGTTGGTTATTTCGGGTAACATCGAAGCAGTGAACGCAGCATGCGAAAAGCTCAAGGCAGCCGGCGCAAAGCGCGCATTGGTGTTGCCTGTAGGCGGCGCATTCCACTCACCACTGATGCAACCTGCTAAGGACGAACTTCAGGCTGCCATCGAAGCCACTGAGTTCAGCACTCCAAAGTGCCCGGTTTATCAGAATGTTGATGCAAAGGCTCACACTTGCCCTGCCGAAATCAAGGCAAACCTGATTGCTCAGCTCACAGCTCCGGTTAAGTGGACTTACGAAGTTCAAAACATGATTGCCGATGGTGCCACCGAATTTACCGAATGTGGTCCTGGAAAGGCTCTCCAAGGAATGATTTCAAAAATCAGCCGCGAGGTAGCTGTTTCGGGTCGTCAGTAATCGGCATTAAGATAAAAATTCCTTTATACGGAACGCAAATTCGAGTTCTTCGGGTTTGCGTTTCGCTTGTATAAGGACTGCAGTTTTGTTTGTTAATGTTGCTTTTGTAATGAATAAGTCACAGTTTAACATTAATTAACTAATTTGTATGCTATTTTTGTAGCTGTGATTACGTCTAATAGGCGCATAACATGAAAATGTTGGCAACAAAACGCGAATCTAAACAACATATTAATTAAATAATTAGAAATGAAAATCATCAAGAAAGTGTTGCTCGTTGCATTGGTGGCAACGGGAATGCTGCAAAGCAATGCGAATGCACAAAGCATGCCAACCATCCCGGTTGATACAGCAGTACGTGTAGGTAAATTGGCTAACGGATTGACTTATTACATCCGTCACAACAACTATCCTAAGGGACAAGCCGAGTTTTATATTGCGCAGAAGGTGGGTTCGGTGGTTGAAGAAGACAACCAGCGTGGTTTGGCTCACTTCCTTGAGCACATGTGCTTCAACGGTACCAAGACCTTCAAGGGCAACGATATGCTCAAGTGGTGTGAATCGGTGGGCATTAAGTTCGGAGCAAACATTAATGCCTATACTGGCGTTGACCAAACTGTTTACAACATCTCGAAGGTGCCAACAGCACGCGTTGGTGTGCAGGACACCTGTTTGATTATCCTTCGCGACTGGGCTGACGGTTTGTTGCTCGACGGTGAGGAAATCGATTCGGAACGCAAGGTGATTCACGAAGAATGGCGCATGCGCATGGTGGGTCAGATGCGCATCATCGAGAACCTGCTGCCAACAGTCTATCCCGACAGCCGTTATGGCTATCGCCTGCCTATAGGCACAATGGATGTGGTTGACAATTTCCCATACAAGGCTTTGCGCGACTACTACGAAACATGGTATCGCCCCGATTTGCAGGGCATCATGGTTGTGGGCGACGTCGACGTTGACCGCATCGAGGCAAAAATCAAAGAATTGTTCTCGGGCATAAAGATGCCGGAAAACGCCAAGAAGCGCGAATACTTCGAAGTAAAGGACCATAAAGGCACCATCTATGCCATTGGTTCTGATAAGGAACAGCCCAACTCAATCATGCAGGTGATGTATAAATATCCTGCATTCCCCGATTCACTTAAGAACAACATGGCATATCTTGGCTATATGTACGCATTTAATATCGCAACCAAGATGATGAATGCTCGTTTGAGCGAAATCTCGAAGAAGGCTGATGCAAAGTTTGCTTACGCAGGCATGAGCAGCGGCGACTTCTTTATTGCCAAGACAAAGAACGCTCTCACTTTCACAGCTCTTGCCAAGGACAACGACGTGAAGGGTGCCTACGAAGCCATCAACACCGAGATTACTCGCTTGAAGAAATACGGTTTCCTCGACAGCGAATATCTGCGTGCCCGCGACGAATATATGTCGCAACTCGAGAATGCCTACAACAACCGGAAGCAGCAAAATTCAGGCAATTTGGTTAATGAATATGTAGAGAACTTCTTGAATAACGAGCCTATTCCGGGCATCGAATATGAATATAACACCATGGGCATGATTTCGAAGAGCGTTCCTGTGGCTGCAATCAATCAGGTTGTTCAGCAGCTCATTGGCGACGACAATCGCGTGGTGGTGGTGATGTTGCCTGAGGCTGAGGGCGTGACTGTTCCTACAAAAGAAGAATTGCAGGCTATCGAGGGCAGCGTGGTTGCAAGCAACATCGAAGCATTTGTCGACAATGTTAAGACCGAACCGCTCATCAGCCAACTCCCTGCAAAGGGCAAAGTGGTGAAAGAAACCGCCAACGCACGCTTTGGCACCAAAGAATGGACTTTGAGCAATGGCGTGAAGGTGATTGTGAAGAAAACCGACTTCAAGGACAACGAAATTGTGTTTAGCGCAGTTGCCAAGGGCGGCTCGTCGAATGTTCCGGAATCGGAAGCCGACAACCTCTCGGTTTTGAGCTTGGCAATGCAACAACGCGGTTTGGGCAAATTCACTGCCAACGACCTCGAGAAGTATCTTGCCGGCAAGCAAGTTGGTTTGGGCTGCAGCGTTGACTATTATGGCCGCACCATCGAAGGCAAGTCAACTCCAAAGGATTTGAAGACCATGATGGAGATGCTTTATATGACATTCATTGATATGCGTTTCGACGCCAACGAGTTTGCAGCATTGCAAAACCAATATGTCAGCATCCTGCAGAATCAGGTGAACACTCCGGAATTCGTGTTCCAGACTCGCATGTCGAAGGCTCTCTATAAGTCGGCTCATGAACACATGATTACCGTTGATGGCATCAAGGCTGCCAATCGCGACCGCGTCGAGGCTATGGCACGCCAATACTTCAACAACGCTGCTGAGTTCACATTCATCTTCAGCGGTAACTTCGACGAAGCAGCTTTGAAGGAATATTGCGAGCAATACATTGCCACTCTGCCTGCCGATGCCAAGAAGGTGGTGAAGGATGTTAAGTATGTTGGCTTAGGTGTAAACAAGGGTACTGCTACTCAGGAATCGACCTACAAGATGCAGACTCCGCAAACCTATGCTTCGTTCATAGTATCGGCTAATATGCCTTACAACTCAAAGAACAGCAAGATTGCTTCGGCTGTGGCTCAAATACTCACTTCGCGCTTTGTCGAACAAATCCGCGAAAAAGAAGGCGCTACCTACAGCGTTTACACTCGCGGCAAGATGTCGAAATTTGCCGACTTCAACGTGCAATACAACACCACTTTGCCAATGAAGCCAGAAAAGAAGGACCGCGTGGTGGAAATCGTGAAAACAGCGTTCAACGACCTGACAACCAACTGCACTGAGGACGAACTTGCCAAGGTGAAGGAATATATGGTGAAATCGTTCAACGAAGGCATGAAGCAAAACGCTGCATGGGTTGGCGCAATTGCCGGATATGAATTGAAGGGCGTTGATATCTTCGAAAATGCTGTTGATATGATTAATGGCATTACCACTGCCGATATTCAGAACTTCATGAAAGAGGTTATTAAGCAAGGCAACTTCCAGACTTATCTGATGGACCCCGAAAACTAATTATAGTTTGTTGAAATAAGCTTATTAGCGAGGCGTTGCACCCATATTGCCGGTGTGGCGCCTTGCTTTTTCGTTTGCAATGTCGGGCAGCGTGGAGGCTGGCACGATGATACTTGCAAAATTTTTGCTAATTTTGCACATCAAATTCAGAATTTTAAACAGAAACGGTATGTTACAGATACAAGACACGCTCGTGAGCCTCGACCTGGTGGAACGCTTTTTCTTTTGCGACCTCGATAGCTGCCACGGCGAGTGCTGCATTGAGGGCGATGCCGGTGCTCCTATCAGCGATGAAGAAGATGCACAGCTCAAGCGCATTCTGCCGGAGATTTGGAACGATTTGCTGCCGCAGGCGCAGCGCGAAATCGAAGCCAACGGAGTGAGCTATATCGACGAAGAGGGCGATCGCGTGACCCAGATTGTGGGCGGAAAGAACTGCGTGTTCACTTGCTACGGCGAGAATGGCATGTGTTATTGCGCCATCGAGAAGGCGTATCGCGAGGGTAGAATTGATTTCTATAAGCCTATTTCGTGCCATCTTTATCCCGTAAGGCTTAAGCAATATCCCACTTTCACGGCTGTCAACTATCACCGATGGAAGATTTGCAAGTGCGCCGAGGTGCTTGGCCGGCAAAAGGGTGTAAGGGCTTATCAGTTCCTCAAAGAGCCACTCACGCGTCGTTTCGGCAAAGAGTGGTACGACGAGCTGAGCCTGACTTGTGAAATGTATTTGAAGGAGTACGGCGACGAGTGATGCCACGCTGTTGGCTCAAAAAAAGCTTTGGAAACCCCGATTAGTTTCCAAAGCCTAAAAAAAAGAATGTTAAAAAAAGGTAGTTGGCTATTATTTATTATTTAAGTTCGGCTCTTCTTTGGTTGCATCGATGTTTGTGAATGTGATAGATTGCGATTTGTGATGCAGCCTAAGTTCGCACAATTTCTTTATTCTTTAGGATATAAGGCAGGGCAGAATCATTTGTTCTTCGCAGCCCAGTCGCGCAGCAGTGCGTTGGCTTTGAACAGCACACCAGCTTCGCCGCGGAAAGTGCCCGAACCCATAGGTTCGCCTGCAGGAGTGTACCACTCGTAGAATCCCTTGTTCTCAACCACGCGTTGCAGCATTGGTTGCAGTTCGTTGTAGGCTTGTGGAATCATGTCGTATTTCACCAGCGCGTGAATCATGCGGGCACCAAACCAAGTCCAGTCGCCACCGTTTTGATAGCCGTAGGGATACATGCCCACATTTTGGAAATAACCGGCAGGATAGGTTGGATACATAGTGAGGCCGATGGTTTGAGCGTGAGCCTTTGCCATGTTTTCGAGCATACGCTCGTTGGCGTTAGCCACCTCTTCGGGTGTGAGAATGTCGGCAAGGATAGCCACAGCGGTGCCTCCGTGATAATATATCTTGTTTTCGTCGAAGTCGGCAGGGAATGGTGATTTGTCGAGATAGATGTGAGGGATGAATTTCTGATTGCTTGAATCCCACAAGTGGCGACGAATGTTTTGCTTGAGCTGGTCGCGTTTCTCGCTCCAGAATTTTGCTTTTTCAGAATCCTTGGTGAGTTCAATGAAATTGTTAAGGGCAATCCTCAGCATCGCGTTGTCGTAAATGTCAATTGTGAGGTGACTGTTTTTGTCG
>JBJECZ010000205.1:0-3309 GCA_051871555.1 Muribaculaceae bacterium
AGGTGATTAAAATGAAATTAAAAGATGTTTTAAAAGATATTGAAATAATTGATAAAAGTGAGGCAAAATATGTGCACATCGATGTGATGGATGGCGTGTTTGTGCCTAACATCTCATTTGCATTTCCGATAATGAAGGCTGTGAAAAAGGTTACAGATAAGCCATTGGACGTCCATCTGATGATTGTAGAACCACAGAATTACATCAAGGAGGTGAAAAAATGTGGCGGTAGCATAATGACAGTTCACTACGAGGCTTGCACGCATCTGCATAGGGTGATACAGCAAATCAAGGCTGAAGGCATGAAAGCAGGTGTGGCAATTAATCCGGCTACTCCGGTGGCGATGTTGTCGGAGGTTATAAACGATTTGGACGTTGTGTGTGTGATGTCGGTTAATCCTGGCTTTGCTGCTCAGAAGTTCATTGACAATGCTGTAAATAAGGTGAAGGAGCTGAAGATGCTTATTGAGCAGAAAGGTGCCCATGCGTTGATTGAGGTGGATGGTGGCATCAATGCCGATACCGGAAAGCTTGTGGCAGAAGCAGGTGCCGATATCTTAGTGGCTGGTAATTATGTGTTTAACGATAGCGACCCTGAATCGGCAATCTCTAAGCTTCATTCGTTGTAGTGCGGAACATATGATTGCGAAAAATGGCAACTTGAAGATTAAACATGTGTTTAGCAAAAAAAGATTGAAAAAAATGGCGGCAAGGGTTGAATATTTCAAATAAGATTAGTACCTTTGCACTCGTAATAATTCAAGGGCTGCTAAGACAAGCAAAAGCCACTGAGTTTAGGCCTATAAGGAAAGATGCCGGAGTGGCCGAACGGGGCGGTCTCGAAAACCGTTAACCGCTTACGCGGTTCCAGGGTTCGAATCCCTGTCTTTCCGCAAAGCAAAACAGGAAGTCAAGAAATTGGCTTCCTGTTTTGTTTTTGTGGGTATGTGTAGACACTATAATATAAAAGAGGTGAATGTCGCATGACACTCACCTCTATGCTATCTAAATTGTAATTCTTACAAAATTAGTTGTCAGCATTAAGATTGATGCGCTTGAAAGCAGTAGCAGTAAGCTCCTTGTCAATCTTGTGGAGATATGCCGAAACACTTTCCTTGGTATCGCCAAGTTCTTGTTCCATAAGCACGTTGTCTTTGAAGAACTTGTTGAGACGACCCTTAGCGATATTTTGAATCATAGGCTCAGGAAGGTTTGCAGCCTTTTCGGCAGCAGTCTTTTCCTTGATTTCGCGAGCCTTAGCAGCTTCTTCTTCAGTAAGCCAGCCCTTGTTGATGTTAGAAGCGATGTGGTCTTCGCTGTCAACCAAGTTAGGGTTCAATCCAGCCTTAGTGAGTGCGTTGTCAACAGCTTTCTTAACGAGTTCAAGCTTAGTTTTGTCGATAGCAGCGTTGAGCTCTTGTTGCTTAACCGATTCTGGAACTTCGTCAACTGTTACAGCAACTGGGTTCATTGAAGCAACTTGCATAGCGATTTCGCGGCAAGCTTCGTCAGAAGCATCGGCCTTGTTGAAACCAACAATTGTTGCAAGTTTGCCATTGAAGTGGTTGTAAGCAACCACCTTTGCTGCCTCGATAGCTTCGTATGCGCCGATTTCCATCTTTTCGCCGGTTTTGCCGGTTTCTTCAACGATGCGTTCAGCAACTGTGCGGTCGCCAAGAGGAAGAGCCTTAAGTTCGTCGATGTTTTTAGCCTTAGCTGCGAGAGCTGCTTCAAGGATTTGGTTGGTGAGGCCCTTGAAACCGTCGGTAGCAGCAACGAAGTCAGTTTCGCACTTGAGAGAAACTACTGCAGCGAAAGTGCCACATGTACCTGCGATTGCTCGACCTTCCGAAGCATCGCGGTCTTCACGCTTAGCTGCAATTGCAAGACCTTTCTTGCGGATGATTTCGATGGCTGCATCAATGTCGTTGTTGGTTTCTACAAGAGCTTTCTTGCAGTCCATGATGCCAGCACCGGTCATCTTGCGAAGTTTATTAATATCAGCGATTGTAACTGCCATATACTAATTGTTCTTTGTTTGATTTAAAAAATTGGAATAATTTAAAGTTTTTTATTCAGCTGCAGCTTCAGTTGCAGGAGCTTCTTCAGCAGCAGGAGCGGCAGCGGCAGCAGCTTTGCGACCTACGCGAGCGCGCTTTGGCTTTTGAGTTGCTTCGTCAGCAGCTTCTTCGTCCTTGTTGTCGACCTTTTCAACCTTGCGTTCTTCGAGACCTTCTTGCATAGCAGCGCAAACGGTGTCGAGGATGAGTTCGATTGACTTCGATGCGTCGTCGTTAGCAGGGATTACGAAGTCGATGTTGTTAGGGTCGCTGTTAGTGTCAACGATGCCAAATACAGGAATGCCAAGACGGTTAGCTTCGGCTACTGCGATGTGTTCCTTCATAACGTCAACCACGAAGAGGGCAGACGGCAGACGGTTCAAATCAGCGATGCTGCCAAGGTTCTTTTCAAGCTTAGCGCGTTGACGAGTGATTTGAAGTTTTTCACGCTTCGACAGGTTGTCGAATGTGCCATCCTTCTCCATTTTGTCGATAGTAGCCATTTTCTTGATGGCTTTGCGGATGGTAGGGAAGTTAGTGAGCATACCGCCTGGCCAGCGTTCGATAACGAACGGCATACCAACTGATTTGGCCTTGTCTTCAATCACTTGCTTAGCTTGCTTTTTTGTAGCAACGAAAAGCACGCGCTTTCCTGATTTTGCTATATTCTTCAAAGCGTTTGCAGCTTCTTCGATTTTAGCTTGGGTTTTGTATAAGTCAATGATGTGGATACCATTGCGCTCCATGAAGATGTAAGGAGCCATTGCAGGATTCCATTTTCTTTTGAGGTGTCCGAAATGACATCCTGCTTCGAGTAATTGTTCAAAACTTGGTTTTGTTGCCATTTTTATTTTTCTTTTTTTGTTTACTTTCGTTTTAATTTAACAATTGTATGGTAGCCATCGGCACTCTCGTGCGTGAGAGTCCATACAATTTCGATACTAAACTCGCTTTACAGCTATGCGTATATATAATAATGGTGTAAATATATTAACGCTTGCTGAATTGGAATCTCTTGCGTGCCTTTGGACGACCTGGCTTTTTACGTTCAACAGCGCGTGGGTCGCGTGTCATGAAGCCTTCAGCGCGGAGGGCTGCCTTGTCGTCGGCGTTAATCTTAACCAAAGCACGAGCGATAGCGAGACGAAGCGCTTCAGCTTGACCCTTGTAGCCACCGCCGTTGAGATTTACGTTGATGTCATATTTCTCAGCTACTTCAAGCTTGTTAAGGGGTTGCTTAACAATGAAT
>JBJECZ010000206.1:0-13284 GCA_051871555.1 Muribaculaceae bacterium
TCAATTTCTTTTTGCAGATAATCATATTCGCGATTATTTCTAACGCTGTTAATCTGCTCGGAGTAACGTTCAACAAGGTTTGAAGAGTTGCCAATAACCGCTTTTTGCTCGTTTGCGCTGGCATTGATGTTCTTGATTTCATCTTCAAAGTTTTGAACACGGGTTTCAAGTCCAACAATTTCGTCTTCAAAGTCTTGAACCTCAAGAGGAAGTTCACCTCGCAATGTTTTGATACGGTCAATTTCCGAAAGAGTAGTCTGAAGTTGGTACAACGCTTTCAGGCGTTCTTCCACAGTCAGTTCTTTTTCTTGTTTTGCAGTAGCCATTCTGTGTTGTTATATAAAAAATTTAACCTGTTTGTTTTCTGATTTTGCGTAATAGGTTGCAAAGTTAGGCATTTTTTCTCGAATAATCTCATAAAAAATGTCTTTTGTGAATTGCTCACTTTCATAATGCCCGATATCAGCAATGAGTATGCGGCTGGCATTGCCGGTGAAATCGTGATATTTCACATCGCCAGTGACATAGACATCGGCACCGCTGCTCACTGCTGCGCCGATAAACTCAGCACCGCTTCCACCACATAGTGCCACTCGCCTGATGGGCTTGGTGGCATCGCCGCAGAATCGCACGGCATCAACATCGAACACCTTTTTCAATTTCGCAAAGAAGTCGGCTGCACTCATAGGCTCTATGTCGCCTACCACCCCCGAGCCCTCGTAAGGCGATTCGTTCTGCAGCTGCAGCACATCGTATGCAGGTTCTTCGTAAGGATGTGCCTGAAGCATAGCTTGCACCACCCTATCCTTCTGTGCTGCATCAACAATCACCTCAACACGCGTTTCCGGCTCACGGTGCATCACACCCAACTCGCCAGCAAAGGGATGGGCTCCGGCTTTAGCACGGTATCTGCCCTCGCCTTCAATGCGGTAGCTGCAATGGTCGTAGTCGCCAATGCAGCCAGCGCCGCTTCCATGCATGGCATCGGCAACCGCGTCGGCATAAACTGTTGGCACATACACCACCACCTTAACCTGCTTACCTTGCTGCGGAACAAGCACTTTCACGTTCGTCAGTCCAAGTTTTTGAGCCATTCGTGCCGACACTCCGCCTCGAGTGTTGTCCATATTGGTGTGCGCCGAATAGATGGCAATGTCGTTTTTGATAGCCTTGATGACAATGCGCTCAATGTCGCTGCGTCCCACCAGCTTTTTTAGCCCTCTGAAAATCAGCGGATGATGCGACACTATCATGTTAACGCCCAAAGCAATAGCCTCGTCAACCACAGCCTCGGTGACATCAACACACAGCAATGCGCCCGTAGCTTCGGCATTGCTGTTGCCCACCTGCAAGCCACAATTATCGTAGCTTTCCTGCAAATGCAATGGCGCATAGTTTTCAATTGCCGACATTATGTCGCTAATCTTCACCATATATAATAATGCGTAGACTTACTTCTTTTTGTCTGCAGCAATACGCTCTGTGTCAATCTTGAGATACAGTTCTTCGAGTTGCGAATCTTCGAGTGCTGCCGGGCAGTCGTTCATCACGTCGCGGCCCGAATTGTTCTTCGGGAATGCTATGGTGTCGCGAATGCTGTCGAGACCGGCAAGCATCGACACGAAACGGTCGAAGCCAAACGCCAAACCTGCATGAGGTGGCGCTCCATATTTAAATGCTTTCATCAAGAATCCGAATTGCTCTTGTGCACGTTCTTCAGTGAAGCCAAGCAGTTTAAACATTTTGTCCTGAAGCTCTGGTTGGAAGATACGCAAGCTGCCTCCGCCAAGTTCAACACCATTCACCACCATATCGTAGGCATAGGCGCGCACAGCACCGGTGTCGCTGTCAAGCAAAGGAATGTCTTCGTCCTTCGGGCGAGTGAATGGGTGGTGCATTGCGTAGAAGCGTTGTGTCTCTTCGTCCCATTCAAACATCGGGAAGTCGATAACCCAAAGTGGCTTAAACACATTCTTGTCGCGCAATCCAAGACGCGAACCCATCTCCAGACGCAACTCGCATAGTTGCTTGCGGGTTTCCATTGTCTTGCCACAAAGAATAAGCATCAGGTCGCCCGGCTTTGCACCAAAGCGTTCAGCCCAAGCCTTCAAGCTGTCGGCATCGTAGAACTTGCCTACGCTGCTCTTGAACGAGCCATCGGCCTCATACTTAACCCAAACAAGACCCTTAGCGCCAATTTGAGGACGCTTAACAAACTCGGTGAGTTCGTCAATTTGCTTGCGGGTGTAACCGGCGCAGCCTTCGGCGCAAATGCCCGCCACGAACTCTGCGCTATCGAACACCACAAAGCCCTTGCCTTCGGTGAGGTCCTTCAATTCAACGAACTCCATACCGAAACGCACGTCGGGCTTGTCGCTACCATAACGGCGTATTGCGTCGTGCCATGTCATGCGTGGAAAGTCGTAGTCGAACTCTACATTACGCACATATTTAAATATATGCTTCACCATACCTTCAAACATCTGCAGCACGTCCTCCTGCTCAACAAACGACATTTCGCAGTCGATTTGCGTGAACTCGGGTTGACGGTCAGCGCGAAGGTCTTCGTCGCGGAAGCACTTTGCAATCTGGAAATAGCGGTCGAAGCCTGCCACCATCAGCAACTGCTTGAACAGCTGAGGCGATTGCGGTAATGCGTAGAACTGACCGGGATTCATGCGCGAAGGCACCACAAAGTCGCGAGCGCCTTCGGGGGTCGAGCCAATCAGAATCGGGGTTTCAACTTCAAGGAAACCACGGTCGTTCAAATAACGGCGCAACTCAAAACCCATCTTGTGACGAAGCTCCAAGTTTTTGCGCACGCACTCACGGCGCAAGTCAAGATAGCGATAAGTCATTCTTATGTCGTCACCGCCATCGGTGTTCTCCTCGATTGTGAACGGAGGCACGTCGCTCTTGTTCAGCACAACCAGCTCTTTTGCTATGATTTCAATATCACCGGTCGACAAATTAGCATTCTTGTTTGAACGCTCGGCAACTGTGCCTGTCACCTGAATGACATATTCACGGCCAAGCTTGTTTGCCAACTCACACAGCTGAGCATCATTCTCAACATTGAACACTATTTGAGTTATGCCATATCGGTCGCGCAAGTCAACAAAGGTCATGCCACCCATCTTGCGTGCTTTCTGAACCCAACCGGCAAGTGTAACCGTTGAGCCAACGTCTGCCAATCGCAATTCTCCACATGTATTACTTCTGTACATTGTCTTGTATTTTGTTTTTAAGTTATTATCATTCTCAGTCAGCGGCACACATTGTTACATCTAAGCTCGCCGCAATAGCTTTCAAAATCATTTAACATACAAAGTTAACACTTTTTCGCCACAACTTGCCTATTTATTCACCTATAATCAGCATTTTTCAGCCAAAAACCTCTGCAAAAATCGCATATTTCATATTATTTGTGTTTGCCTGTGCATTATTTACTATTAAAATTATGGTAAGCCTATAGGCATATAGCTATTAGAAAATGGATATTTTGCAAAATTTCATTAATTCTCATGCCACATATTGCTTAATTGCCAAAAATGTATTATCTTTGCAATCGCAAAACCGAAAGGAACGGCATCTCGGGGTGTAGCACAGCCCGGTTAGTGCGCCTGCTTTGGGAGCAGGAGGTCCCAAGTTCGAATCTTGGTACCCCGACATAAAAGGAAGCTTTTCAGCTTCCTTTTTTTGTTGCTTCATGTCTCACCCCGCCACTCCAACAACCTCAATTTATTTTTTCAGATTTCTGCAAAATTTTCATCACAAAAGTGTTTTATATTTTGCCATATCAAAAAAATGTATTACCTTTGCAATCGCAAAACCGAAAGGAACGGCATTTCGGGGTGTAGCACAGCCCGGTTAGTGCGCCTGCTTTGGGAGCAGGAGGTCCCAAGTTCGAATCTTGGTACCCCGACAAAAAAAGGAAGCTTTTCAGCTTCCTTTTTTGTTTTATAACACTCTTTATACAGTTACTATTTAGACTCACCAGCACGCTTCGTCACCACAACAATTACACCATTCGATGCCTCAGCGCCATATTTCTTTACTGCCGACTCATTCTTAAGCACCGTAATGTTAGAAATCTCCGAAGGCGATAGTTTTCCAAGAGCCTCCTGTGTAGAAGTTTTCCCGTCAATAACCACCATTGGCTTGTTTAATTTGCCCGTTCCACTGACACCATGCACACCACCACGCGAATTTAATTCCTTTTTAGTTCGCGTATCCACCACCACAATCTTCTCGGTTTCTGCCAAATCGATGTAATGAATCACCTTGCCTGCCGCGGTCTCTATTCTGTATTTTGCCACAGTTTTTCCTACAAGTTCTTGCCCTGTAAAATCTTTCACTTCAGTTCCGTTAACCACGAACACGTCTTGAGCAGCATAAAGCGACAGAGCGCAAAGCCAAACAAGAATCAAAAATAAAAATCTTTTCATAATTGAATATAATTAATGGGTAAAACAAATTATTCTATTATCATTGGTTCAAAGCAATCAAATCATATTCGCCATCTTTACCGAATGCCAACAGATAGGTTCGCTTCTCACCTTTTGAGAACACTTTCGTCACCAATGCCCCATCACCTTTCATCACAATATCGCAACTCACCAAAGCCTCATCGTCGACATCAAGCACTGCCAATATGTCATCAACTAATCGATGTGGTTTTTGGGGCAATTTCCGCGACTCGCATTTAGGCATTCTCACTTCTTCTTTGCCTTTCACTTTCAAGCTTGTTGATTGCGCAGCTTGAGGTTTAGAATCTATTTTGTCGATTATGTGCGGGCTCTCTACATTCGAGGTAATCGTTGATTTATCAACACCTGCATCCACAGCATTATCGCCACAAATCCAAACAAAACACGTCACAGCTACAGCAATTGCAGCCACCATACCAACCCACCAATATCGTGCCCAACTATTTTTATCAACTGCACTAACGCTGGCAGAATTCTCTTCGAAGCTCACTCTGCTAATAGTGTTTTCTGCAACAATCATTGCCGCCAAGGCTCTCTCCTCGTCGTCGGGATTATGATGCATAAAATACTCCGCCAAGGCTCTTTCTTCGGCAATCGTAGTTTCAGCATCTAAATATCGCTTCAGTATTTCTTTTCTATATTCCTTATTGTCTAAATCACACATCATTCCATTTCTTTTAGTTTATTAAACATCATTCTTCGTGCCATTGAAAGTGTCGACTTAACGCTTGTCTTTGGCCTACCTGTCAGCACAGCAATCTCATCAAGCGACAACTCCTTAACTGTTCGAAGCCACATAATCTTACGCGTGTTTTTTGGCAAAGCGCCAAATAGAGCACGCATCATCTTGACACTCTCTTTCGCCTCAACTTTGCGAGATGCATCATCGCCATCAGCGGCAATTTCATAATCAACGATTTGAACTGAAGAGTGACATGACAACCAACGCAAGCGAGAAACGCACATATTTTTGGTCATTGTAACTGCCCATGCCTCAATATTTGCTATTTTATCAAGCCGCTCTCGTTCACTCCACATCTTCAAAAGCACATCTTGCACCACATCTTCTGCCTCGCTTCTTTGTTCAGACAACGAAGCAAAATAGGTTAAGGACAACGATAACAATTTCTTCCTCAGCAACGATGCAATATGTTCAAATTCGGTTAAAGTCATTCTCTCTTTTTATAAAAGACGAAATAACCGGCAAAAAGTAAAAATCATCGACAAAAAAATCCAATTCTAATGCAAAAACCGGAACATCGGCTTGCGAATATTAAGCAAATGCGCCTTTTAGACATTAATTTACAATAAAAATGCGTATCTTTGCAACAATTTTAAAGAGTCTCAAATCTTATGATTACATTCATTACAGCCGTGCTACTACTCATAGTCGGCTATCTGATTTATGGTGCATTCGTTGAGCGCATATTTGGAGCCGATGCCAAACGCCCCACTCCATGTCACACACTAAACGACGGTGTTGACTATGCCGAAATGCCCACCTGGAAAGTTTATCTCATTCAGTTTCTTAACATTGCTGGCACAGGTCCCATTTTCGGTGCCATTCAAGGCATTTTGTTCGGACCTGCCGCCTATATTTGGATTGTGCTCGGATGCGTGTTTGGCGGCGCCGTGCATGACTATATGTCGGGTATGATAAGCCTACGCAAAAACGGCGCAAGCCTGCCTGAAATAATTGGCGATGAATTGGGCTCAACAGCGCGAATTGCAATGCGCGTGCTGGCAATCGTGCTTATGATTCTGGTTGGAGCAGCATTCACCACTGCCCCTGCCGGACTATTAGCCAATTTGTGCCACGACAATGAGGTGTTTAGCAACCAAATGCTGTGGCTGTTCATCATCCTCGCCTACTATTTCGGAGCTACACTTTTGCCAATCAACAAGCTCATCGGTCGCATCTATCCGATTTTCGGACTTGCACTTTTAATAATGGCAATCGCCTTGTTCTGGGGCATCTTCACCGAACCGGGTGCAATGCCTGAAATCACCGAGGCATTCACCGACCATTCGCCGGTTCACTCGCTGCCGCTGCTCCCGGGCTTATGCATCACAATTTCGTGTGGCGCAGTCAGCGGATTCCACGCCACACAAAGCCCTATGATGGCACGCTGTTTGAAGAACGAACGCCATGGACGTCCGGTGTTTTACGGCGCGATGATTACCGAAGGCATCATCGCCCTTGTATGGGCTGCTGCCGTAATAAAGTTTGCCGACGCAATCGACATGAGCAAAATCACACTTGCCCCCGATTTCAATGTCGACACGTCCACCCCATACGGACGCTTATGGGCATTAATGACTAATGGAGGCAACTCTGGAGCCAACCCGGCAGTTGTGGTTAACGCAGTTTGCTCGTCGTGGCTTGGAGTTGTGGGTGCCGTGCTTGTTATTCTTGGCGTAGTTGCAGCGCCTATCACCACAGGCGACACTGCATTCCGCAGCGCTCGCCTCATAACTGCCGATTTCATGCACATCAAACAGGACAAAATAAGTCGCCGCATAATGGTGTGTCTGCCAATTTTTGCAGTTAGCCTTGTGCTTATGTTCGTTAAGTTCGACATTCTTTGGCGCTATTTGTTCTGGATTAATCAGAACCTTTCAATATTCACCTTCCTTGCCATTGCCGTATGGCTTGCACGACACAAAAAAGCAGACATGATAGCTCTGATTCCTGCCGTTTGGATGACTTGGGTCTGCATCACCTACATCCTCGTTGCACGCGAAGGTTTCGGCTTGCCACCCACGGTTTCTAACATTATTGGTGCTATTGCAGCTCTGGCTATTGGCGTTGTTTATCTTGCCAAACGTCAGTCGCTGCGACGACAGAACATAAAAGAATAGACAAACCTGCATTTTGCTATTGGGGCGAGTAAACATTATTGTATACTCGCCTATTTTTTTGCCTGACAGTAAACAATATCACAAAATATTTTGTAATTTTACATACAGCTAACATCTATTGTTTAATACTAATTCAATACCCATTATGGACAAGTACATTTGCGACCCTTGTGGCTATGTTTACGACCCCGAAGTTGGCGACCCTGATAACGGCATCGCTCCAGGCACAGCATTCGAAGACCTGCCGGACGACTGGGTTTGCCCAATCTGCGGCGTAGGAAAAGAGGATTTCTCAAAATTCGAAGACTAATCCAAATCATCATGAAGGGCAATGAACATCTACAACAATGCGAATTGCCCTTTTTTAATAAAAAACTCATAGAAATGAAACATAAAAAATTCCTAACCACACTGCTTGCTATGGCTCTACTATCGTCGTGTACACAAAACGACAAACTCCCAATGCTTGTAGGCACCTACACCTACGACACAAGCCGAGGCATTTACTCTTTTGCATTCGATCAAGAAACCGGCGTTGCATCGGCATTAGACTCCGTGGAAGTTGAGAATCCATCATACCTTGTTATTTCCGACGACAACCGTCACGTTTATTGCGTGACCGAAAAAGAAACCGAAAGCAAAGTGAATGCTTTTAACTTTAATGCCGAACAAGGCAAACTCACCCTCATAAACAGTCTGCCTGCCGACGCCGACCCATGCCATATATGTTTTATACCCGGCAATCGGCTAAGCGTTGCCAATTACTCGGGCGGAACCCTTTCGATTTACGGCATAGCACCCGATGGAGCATTATCTGAACTCCAAAACAACATTTCGTTCGACTCTCCCATTGGTCCCGACACCATCAGGCAAAAAGGTCACCATATTCATTTCTCAATCGTCACACCCGATAGTAGCAGTATTCTCGTGAACGACCTTGGCGCCGACTGCATTCATGTGGTGGACCTTGGCAAGCAGCCTACTACAACTCGCCACATTGCCACCCCGCCAGCCTACGGACCTCGCCATAGCGTTTTTTCGCCCGACGGCAATAATCTATACCTTCTCAACGAATTGTCAGGACATATATTGGCATATCACTACGGCTCCACAAATGAAATCACTGAGTTTCAGGACATTGTTGCCGATGAAACCGATGCCCGTGGCAGCGCCGACATCACCATAAGCCCCGATGGCCGTTTCCTTTATGCCTCTCACCGTCTGAAAAACGACGGCATATCAATCTTCGAAATCATAGGCGATAGTTCACTGAAGAAGATTGGTTATTGCAACACTCAGTCGCATCCGCGCAACTTCACAATCACGCCAAACGGCAAATTCATGCTTGTAGCATGCCGCGACGGCAACGTGATTCAAGTGCTCAAACGCGATGCCGCCACCGGCTTGCTCACCGACACTCACAACAACATCAACGTGCCTCGCCCCGTTTGCATCAAATTTACGAATTAAGACATTTCTATTAAATAACAAAAAATGAAACAGCGAATCTTTCTTTCAATTACACTAATATTGTCATCTTGCACAATATTTGCTCAAACTCACACTCCAATTTCAATGCCGTCGCTGTTTGCCGATGGCATGGTGCTACAGCAACAATGTGAAGCTCCAATATGGGGATATGCACAAGCTGGCACGAAAGTAAAAATCGTGGGAAGCTGGAACTTAACTGACACAGTGACTGCTTCTGTTGACGACTGCGGAAAATGGAAAGCAAAAATACGCACCACAAGTCATGGCGGACCTTACACACTGCAAGTGTTCTCGACGAGCAATTCCTCCGACCGCATCACACTCAACGACGTGATGCTGGGCGAAGTGTGGCTATGCAGCGGACAAAGCAATATGGAATGGACTCCGAACAACGGCATTACTAACAAAGACCAAGAAATTGCCAACGCCAACTATCCCAACATACGCTATTTCAGCCTCAAGAAGCGCGGCAGCCTAACCAAGCAAGACGATTGCGAGGCTCGTTGGGAAGCATGCTCCCCAGAAGTTATGGCACAACGAAGTGCTTTAGCATACTTCTTTGGCAGTAGGCTTCATCAACAACTCGGCATACCTATCGGACTGATAGTGTCGGCATGGGGAGGCACACCTGCTGAAGTGTGGATTCCTGAAGAAGAAATCCAAGCCAACCAGCAACTGCAAGGCAAACTGATATCGGAAAAAGCCGCTTGGTGGCCCATTGAACCCAGCCGCCTTTACAACAGCATGATTAACCCATTAGTGCCTTATGCCATTGCCGGCGCAATATGGTATCAAGGTGAATCGAACCGCACAAACGCATCGGTTTATCATTTGCTAATGAAACAACTCATCGAAAGTTGGCGCAAAGCATTCAACAACGATTTCCCATTCTATATGGTGCAAATAGCTCCGTACAACTATAACGACACCAAAAACAATGCCACATACGTGCGTGAAGCGCAGCAAAAAGCCTGCGAAATCGTGCCTAACACTGCTCTTGTGGTAACTAACGATGTTGGCGACATCACCAATATTCACCCTGCAAAAAAACAAGAAGTGGGCATTCGCCTTGCAAATATGGCTTTAGGTCGCATTTATCACAAAATGAGCGATGGATATGAAACTTCGTTCCTCGACTCGCATTCGCTTCAAAACGGAAAACTTTCGCTCACATTCAGCCATGCCGGCGACAAACTTATATGCTCCGATAAAGAGATTGCTGGATTACGCATTATCAATGCATCTGGCATGGAAGTCACCCCAAAAGTGCGCATCGTTGGCAATAAATTGGTCATCGACCTGAAAAAGACAAAGCTACCAGTGACTGTTTATTATTGTTTCGACGACGTCGCCATTGGCAACCTGTTTAATTGCTATGGTCTTCCAATTGCGCCATTCCACCTTGAGATATCAAACAATTAATGCCAAGCAGCTGAGATTTTCGCCTCTGCCTTATAGCAAGTTATATTTGAAAGGCAAGCCGTGTGTCAACGAGTGTGACACACGGCTTGCCTGCATTATTCATCGGTTTACCAACGGGCAACACTTCTACTCGCCTTTGCGCACAACCATGTTTTTGATGGTGATATTATCCCACATACGCACACAATCCTGTCGGTTGAGTGGTGTTGTATTATATGTAATGTGCGTTGCCACAACATTCTCAATAGTCAAACCCGAACAGGTGTTGTTCTCACCCATACTATAAACAATCGGACTCAACAAGTTGTCAATTTTCACATCGTGGATATATACATTCTCGGTATGACCGGGAGCATCGCCCCATGCACCCGGTTCAAGCACGATGCCATAAATCGAGCTGGTGCGTTTAGCAGCGCCACTTGTCCGATGAGGATAACGTCCCGGACCACTAATGCTGCAATTGCCAATCTCCAAATTAACGCTTGGCTCAATCATTCGTATTCCGTTGCACGACGAGTTGAGCTTGCAGCCGTCAATGACCATACCATTCCAATAACCGCCAGCAATGGCATCGTCACCGGTGCTGATGTCGCAATTCTTTATAGCAACATCCTCACACCCTCTGATGTGTATTCCGTCCCATCCTTGAGTGATAACCATAGATGTGAAAGTGCAATGCTTCAATTCATAGCCCAGCACCGCATAATTCGATGCACAAGTGATGCTAACGCCATCAACCACAACATTGCTGCATTCTGCCAGCAATATGCCATGCGGTCCGCGCATGTTTTCCTCGCCAAGCGAATCGCTTACATGGCTGCCATTAATCAGACCCTTGCCCGTAATGCGAACACCATCTAGCCCCACGCCAAGAATCAGTGCCTTAGTCCAGCGTTCGTCCGATGCCATGTTGCTGTTGCGCGTGCCTTCTCCTGTGTCGTATCTCGACATGTCGCGTGTAGGCTTATAGCTACTGTAGGCATCAATATCGTCAACACCTATCAGTTCGGCACCTTCTTCAAGCTCCAAAGTGATGTTGCTTTTCAGCACGATTGTTCCGGTGAGATACTTTCCTGGCGGAATCACCACCTTGGCACCATTCCCGGCCCTCTCAATAGCTTTGTTAATTGCTTTGGTAACAATCTTTTTTCCATCGCCTTTTGCTCCGAAATTGGTTATGTTCACTATCGTTTCGACATTCGCTGCCCGAGCATCTTTTGCCGGACAATATGCAGCAGTCAGAATGACAGCAGCAATCAATAGCATCACCTTTTTCATATACACATTGTATTTTTTTGTTGATATCACTTAAAAAAGCCCAAGAAATAACTCGGAAATGGTGTTTCAAACCGCATCTCCTCGTGAGTGCGCGGATGATAGAACGCCAACCTGAAAGCATGCAAGCACATGCGAATAGCACCGTTCATCTGAGCGCCGTACTTAAAGTCGCCAACAATCGGATGATGGATAACCGACATGTGAACCCTGATTTGATTCTTTCTACCAGTGTGAAGATGCAATTCAATCAGCGATAAGCCATCTTTTTTCTGAAGCAACCGCCAATCGGTCCACGACCATTTCCCACCGTTATTGGTTCGGCTGCTGAAAATTTTCATGCTTTCAGTGTCCTTGAGCCAACTCTTTATGTGTCCTTCGTCCTGCTCCATTTCGCCCTCAACAACAGCCACATAGCGACGGTCAATTATAGTTTTGCGCCAGTCAGCCGTGAGCAACTGCTGCACTTCCACACTCTTGGCATACATCATCAGCCCCGTGGTGCGGGCATCCAGCCTATGCACCACATGAGCATTGCAACGCTGCCTGGTGTCAACGAAATACATATCAAGCAAATCCTTCATGTTCAGGCTATTATGCCCAACGCCCACCGACAACACCTCGTCGGCTTTGTCCACAACAATCAAGTCATCGTCCTCATAGACAATATCAAAATATGGCGTATAATCGAAACTTCGGCTTTGCCCACCGGGATGTTTGCTTATTTCAACAATCATGTCAGGCTTCACTTGAAAATCGAAATGTGTCTCAACTTTGTGCTCAACAAGCACTCCACCATTGGTCAATATCGATTTAGCTTTTGTACGGCTTATGCCCGACAACTTCTTCATCACAAAGTCGAGCAACCCCATTTCCTCTTTGGCAATGAATTGAGTATATTTTGTATCCACCCTTTTCACTCCGCTTAAGGTGATTTTCTTTGTATGGCGCATATCCATCATTATCTCACAAATAAATAATTTGTGTGAAGTTACTCATTAATATTCTCTCTTACAAATTTGCCACAAAAAAAATGGCAACCACACCAAATGATGAGGTCGCCAATTCATTTATTATATTGTTGAATGACGGTTGAAAAAGGCTATTTTACAGCTTCAAACCAACCGACAACTGAATCACGCCATTGCGCGCATCAACTGGCAAATCTACGCCCAAAACATTACTCTTATATGCCTTGGTTACACTCATGGTGTAACGTCCCTGTACAAATAAGAAACGATTGATGTTGTATGTTGCACCAATGCCAAGAGCAAAGTCAAACTTTTTTGTGTCATCACCATTATCAAAGTCCGATTCCTCAAAACTATCCACATCAAGTTTTGTCTTCGATGTAACATTAAAGCCAAATTGAGGACCAAAATCAAGCGACAATTTACCCAGCAAATTCACCTTTAACATAATGGGAACATTCACATAGTTAGTTTGCCATTTCACAGTGGCTTTAGGGTTCACAATGTCTCCAACTTGATAATCGCTAAGGGTTTGCTTGCCACCTTGTGTCGAAAAAATCACTTCCGGAGCAATCGACAGCGGACCAAACAAGCCCAACTCTACAAAACCACCGACATGATAATTAACAGCCATATCGTGCGGGCTATTGTTTCCAACAAAGTTACTCATGTTCAAACCGGCTTTTGCACCGAAATGAATCTGGGCTTGCGCAGCACCACACATGGCACATAGCACAAACATCACAATTGCTAATTTCTTCATAAAGCTAATT
>JBJECZ010000207.1:0-13221 GCA_051871555.1 Muribaculaceae bacterium
CCACTAAGATTGCACAAGAAATTGGTTTGGGCAATCGCACTAACACTATCCTTCAATCGGCATTCTTCCGTATCACAGGCGTAATTCCTGAAGAGTTGGCAATTGAACAAATGAAGAAGTTCATTGTTAAATCGTACGGCAAGAAGGGTGAAGATGTTGTTAACAAGAACTTTGCTGCGGTTGACCGCGGTGGCGAATACAAGACATTGACAATTGACCCAGAATGGTCGAACCTCACTGTTGAAGCTGCTGCTGCAAGCGATGCGCCAGAATATGTCAACAACATCTGTCGTCCGGTAAATGGTCAGGATGGCGACCTTCTTCCTGTTTCGGTATTCAAAGGCAGAGAAGATGGTATCATGCCTCAAGGCACTGCAAAATATGAAAGACGTGGTGTTTCGGCATTCGTTCCTGAATGGAATCCTGCAACATGTATCCAATGTAACAAGTGTGCTTATGTTTGTCCTCACGCTGCAATTCGCCCATTCGTATTGACAGCAGAAGAACTTGCAGGCTCACCATACGCTGAAAACGAAACTCTTCCGGCAATTGGCAAAACATTCACCGGCATGCGCTTTGTTCAAGCTGTTGATGCACTCGACTGCTTGGGTTGCGGCAACTGTGTTGATGTTTGTCCTGGCATGAAGGGTGAAAAGGCATTGACAATGAAGCCTCTTGAAGCCGAACTTGCTGCACAGGCTAAGTGGGATTATTGTGTTGACAATGTTACCACTAAGCAAAATCTTGTTGATGTTAAGGCTAATGTGAAGAACTCGCAGTTCGCAACTCCATTGTTTGAATTCTCTGGTGCATGCTCGGGCTGTGGTGAAACTCCTTACGTGAAGCTCCTCACCCAATTGTTCGGTGACCGTCAGATGGTGGCAAACGCAACAGGTTGTAGCTCAATCTACTCTGCTTCGGCTCCATCGTCGCCTTACACCACTAACGCTAAGGGTCAAGGTCCGGCATGGGCAAACTCGTTGTTTGAGGACTTCTGCGAATTTGGTCTCGGTATGACCGTTGCCAACGAAAAGATGCGTGAACGCCTTGTTGAAGCTGTAAAGGCTGCCAAGGATGCAGATTGCACTTCTGACGAACTGAAGGCTCTCTATGCCGAATGGCTCGAAAATAAGGAGAACGGACCTAAGAGCCGCGAGCTTGCCGATAAGATTATTCCTATGCTCGATGGCTGCTGCGACAACGAAGCTTGCAAGCAAGTGAAGGAACTTAGCGGTTTCTTAGCAAAACGCTCGCAATGGATTATCGGTGGCGACGGTGCCTCTTACGATATTGGCTTCGGCGGTCTCGACCACGTTTTGGCATCGGGCAAGAATGTCAACATTCTCGTTCTCGATACTGAGGTTTACTCTAACACCGGCGGTCAGGCTTCTAAGGCTACTCCTCTTGGTGCTATTGCCAAGTTTGCTGCTGCTGGTAAGCGCATTCGCAAGAAAGACCTCGGCTTGATTGCTTCGACTTATGGCTATGTTTACTGCGCACAAATTGCAATGGGTGCCGACAATGCTCAAACACTCAAGGCAATTCGCGAGGCTGAAGCATACGATGGACCATCAATCATCATTGCTTATGCTCCATGTATCAACCACGGTTTGAAGTCGGGTATGGGCAAGTCGCAAGCCGAAGAGGCTAAGGCTGTTGCTTGTGGCTACTGGCACTTGTGGCGCTACAACCCAGAACTTGAAAAAGAAGGTAAGAACCCATTCACTCTCGACAGCAAGGCTCCAAACTGGGATGATTTCATTCCATTCTTGAAGGGCGAAGTTCGTTATGCATCAGTTATGAAGCAATATCCAGCTGAGGCAGAGGAACTCTTTGCTGCTGCTAAGGAAAATGCACAATGGCGTTACAACAACTATCGCCGTTTGGCATTGCAACAATGGGGTCAAGACCCAGATGCAATCAAGTAATTAATGACATTTGTTATAAGACATTAATTATAGTCTGAACTAAAGATTTGCACCTCCCAATGCCTATGGCATTTGGGAGGTGTAATTTTTTTGCATTTATTAAAAATGACATGTTCATTAAAATTTAATGACCAGTGAAAACCTGATAAGATTCTCACTGGTCATTGCTGTATTAGCCGCTAATTGATGGGCGGATGTCGTGTTTTGTTAGTTCTTAAAGCTGTGTATTGGTGCAGGAATGCGTCCTCTGCGATTCACAAAAGCGCTGCAGTCGAATTTGTTGACCGGCATGATTGGTGCGTAGCCGAGCAGTCCGCCAAATTCTACTGTATCGCCAACATTCTTGCCAATTACAGGAATAATGCGCACGGCAGTGGTCTTTTGGTTAATCATGCCAATGGCGCTTTCGTCGGCAATGATGCCTGCAATGGTGGTGGCAGGGGTGTTGCCGGGAATTGCAATCATATCGAGGCCTACGGAGCAAACGCAGGTCATCGCCTCGAGCTTTTCAATAGTCAAAGCGCCGGCATTTACGGCATTAATCATTCCTTGGTCCTCACTAACCGGTATGAAAGCACCACTCAATCCACCCACATACGACGAAGCCATAACGCCGCCTTTTTTCACTTGGTCGTTGAGTAGGGCAAGGGCTGCAGTGGTTCCGGGCGCACCGGCATGTTCCAACCCAATTTCGTGGAGTATGTCGGCAACACTATCGCCAACGGCAGGCGTGGGAGCCAACGAGAGGTCTATGATACCAAAAGGCACATTAAGTCGACGGCTTGCTTCTTGAGCGACGAGTTGCCCCACGCGTGTGATTTTGAAAGCGGTGCGCTTGATTGTTTCGCAAAGCATTTCAAACGATGCGCCATGAATGCTTTGCAAGGCGTGCTTAACAACACCCGGACCGCTTACGCCGACATTGATGATGGCATCGGCTTCGCTCACGCCGTGGAAGGCACCAGCCATGAAAGGGTTGTCGTCGGGGGCATTACATAGAACTACCAACTTTGCGCAGCCAATAGAATCACGGTCTTTGGTGAGTTCGGCTGTTTCTTTGATTATATCGCCCATAAGGCGCACGGCGTCCATGTCGATGCCCGTTTTTGTGCTGCCAACGTTCACTGAACTGCATATTAAGTCGGTCTCGGCAAGCGCTTGTGGGATGCTGCGAATAAGCATCTCGTCGCTTGGAGTCATGCCTTTCGACACCACGGCGGAATAACCTCCCATAAAGTTGATTCCTACTGCCTTTGCCGCGCGGTCGAGGGTGCGGGCAATAGTGACATAGTCGCCGGGAGTTTTGCAGCATGCTGCACCTACAAGCGAGATGGGAGTGATGCTGATGCGCTTATTCACGATTGGTATGCCAAATTCGGTTGCAATGTCGTTGCCTGTTTTCACCAGATTCTTTGCATATGTGGTGATTTTATCGTATATTTTTTTGCAGCAGTTATTCAAGTCGCTATCGGCACAATCAAGCAGGTTTATGCCCATGGTTATGGTGCGGACATCGAGGTTTTCCTGCTCAATCATTTGGTTTGTTTCGGTAACCTCAAGAATATTAATCATATTGGAATCGGAAATGTTTAGATGAAAAAAGAATGTATTAAGGGCTTTACACGCGGTGCATTTTGTTGAAAATCTCTTCGCGTTGACACTTGATTTGCACACCTATTTGCTTGCCAATCAAGTCCATGTCTTTTTGCAAATCAGCAAGTTCTGTGCTCGATTGTGTCATGTCTACAATCATCATCATGTTGAAATAGCCTTGGATGATTGTTTGTGAAATGTCCATAATGCTGATGTTGTTATTTGCTAAATGGTTGCACACTTTTGCAATGATGCCCACTGCATCTTTACCTAAAACACTGATAATTACTTTTTTCATATTCGTACGGGATGAAAAATTAGTTTATTCTGAAGTTTCTTCTTTTGGAGTATCCTCGTCGTCTTTTTTCACTACGGGTTTGTGCCTGCTTGCCCCACCATAAGTGATGGTATTGGCATTCATCATTCGGTTCTCGAGGTCGGTGCGTTTTACTTCGCCGGTGAGATATTTTTCCATCATAAGCGAGCCGATAGGTACGCCGTAAGTAGCACCGAATCCGGCATTTTCAACATAAACAGCAATGGCGATTTTGGGGTTGTCCATTGGTGCAAACCCCATGAATGCAGAGTGGTCTTTACCATGAGGGTTTTGTGCGGTACCAGTTTTGCCGCATACGGCAATGTCGCTGCTGAAAGTGGCAGCACGGCATGTGCCACCGGTGACAGCCATGCGCATTCCTTCAACAATTTCGTCGTAGTATTGACTTGCTACGGTTGGCGTGTGGCGCTCGTAATACATCTTGTCGATTTTTTTGCCGTCAATTGATTTTACTACATGAGGCGTGTAGAAATAGCCACGATTGGCAATTGTTGCGCATAGGTTTGCAATTTGCAGAGGTGTTGCAAGAATTTCGCCTTGTCCGATTGCAATTGAAATTACGGTGTTGGCTTTCCAGTGGTTCTCGCCGTATACCTTGTTGTAGAATTCGCTGTTTGGAATGAACCCGCGGCTTTCGCTGGGCAAGTCTATGCCGAGGCGATAACCATATCCCATCGACACCATGTGGTTTTTCCACACTTCGAATGCTTTAGAAACCGAACCATATTTGTTTCGGCGGTCAATCATGCTACGGAATCCCCAGCAGAAGTAGGCATTGCAGGATGTTTGCAGAGCAGGCTTTAGCGATATTGGAGACGCATGGCCGTGGCATCCTACTTTCAAGCGGCCCGAAACATAGCCATGATAGCATGGAAATAATGTGCCAACGGTGACGATGCCTTCTTGGCGAAAAATCAAACCTTGTGTGGGCTTGAAGGTTGAGCCCGGAGGGTAGGCTGCCATTATTGAGCGGTCGAAAAGCGGATTCAAGCGGTCGTTAACCAGCTTGCGATAGTTCTTGCCGCGTTCGCGCCCAACAAGTAGATTGGGATTGTAAGTTGGGCTTGACACCAGTGCCAGCACCTCGCCGGTTGAAGGCTCGATGGCTACAATTGCACCTTTCTTGTTGCGCATCAGCTCCTCGCCATATTTCTGCAGTTCGATGTCGATGCTGAGTTTGAGGTCTTTGCCGGAAATAGGGGCGATGTCGTGGCGCCCGCCATCGTAGCTGCCTTTTATTTTTCCGTAAGCATCGCGAATGAGAATCTCCATTCCCTTATGTCCTCGAAGAACTGATTCATAACTCTTTTCGATGCCAAGGTCGCCAGTGTAGTCGCCAGGACGGTAGTAATCGTCTTTCTCGAGGTCGTTTTGGTTGACTTCGCGAATGTTGCCAAGCACATTTGCAGCATTGCAATAGTTATACTGCCTCAATATTCGTTTTTGAATAAAAAATCCGGGGAATCGATATAATTTCTCTTGTAAGCGTCCATAATCTTGAGCCGAGAGATGGGTCATGAACGTCTGTTGAGAATAGGACGAATAATTTGGGTTTTTCTTCGGATTCTTCAAGTCAGCCATACGCTGGTCGAATTCTTCGCGTGAAATGCGTAGCGTGTTGCAGAAGTCGATTGTGTCGAACGGCTGAACGTCGCGCGGAATCATCACCACATCGTAGGCGGGTTGGTTGAATACAACCAGCGTACCATTGCGGTCGTAGATGAACCCGCGGGAAGGGTAGATGGTTTTCTTCATGAAAGCATTGCTGTCGGCATTCTCTTTATAGGTGCTGTCGCAAACTTGCAGGTTGAACAGCTTGACTATATAGATGATTACCAAGAGGAATATGAATCCTCCAATAACATATTTCCTGCGTTCTAACCTATAATCTTTTCTCACGGTGCGTAGTGGCTAAACTGTCGAAACCTAAAATTAAAATAGTGCTCAGTATGCTGCTTGCAATTATCCTTTGAATGGTAAGGGATAAATTCATCAGTGTGAATGCTTGTATTGAGAACAGCAACGTGCAATAGATGACGGTGAGTGTGCTCATATATCGAAAGAAAACACCCAGACCAAGCGAATCAATCGACGGGATGATATCGGTGATATCGTCTTCGCGTGGCATATACAGCCTAAACACAGGGCGGCGTAGTGTGGCAAGGATTACACACGACAACGCGTTCATCCCTTGAGTGTTGTTGAAAATATCGATTGTCAATCCCAAAAAAAATCCGATGGTCATCATCCAGTTCACGCCGATATTAATGGGCAGACGAACCATGAAATAGATGAAGATGATGGGCACTGCAATGTTGAATAGACAAATTTTGCTGCATATTGCTTGTGCAAGCACCATAATCACGAACAATCCTGCAAATTGTAATACGTTTCTTGTCATCTGTTCTGACCCTCCTTGTCAGTTTCTTTGTCGGGGATTAGAGCGTCGAGTTCAGCTTTTATGTCGCTCTTGATGGCTCGCACGGTGCTCAGTTGGGTGAAGTCGGTGGTGAGTTTTATGCGAAGCGAGATGAAGTTGTCGGCCACTTCTTTCTTGTCGCTTTCAATGGTGCCGACAATTATGCCCTCAGGGAACACCGAAGAATATCCGCTGGTGACAATGGTGTCGCCACGGTGATACTTCACATGGCGGGGCATTTCTTCGAGCATGGCGTAGTAGGGACTTTTTCCGTCCCAAACCAGACTGCCAAACGAATCACTGCCTTTCACCTTGCATGAAAGGCGGAAGTTGTTGTTTAACAATGAAATCACACGCGAAGCATGTTCGCCAACCACGTCAACAGTGCCTACAATGCCGTTTTGGTTCACAATACCCATTTCGGGGCGTATTCCGTCCTTCTTGCCACGATTGATTGTGATATAGTTGTGAGCCGATGAAATGCTATTGCTGATTACTCGAGCGACTATAAATTCATACTGACTCATGTTTTCAGGAATGCTTGTGGAGTCGGCTGTAAGCAAGCGAAGGTCGTTCACCTGATTGCGTAGGTTTATTACTTCCATCTCGAGCAGAGCATTGCGTTCCTGAAGGTCTTCGTTGATGTCGCGAAGGTTAAAGTAGGAAGTGATGTTGCTCATTCCGTTGTAAACCGAAGAGCTTACGGCGTTTGCCGATGTGAGATAGACGTGCTGCTGATAGGGGTTGTTGTGGAACAAGAGGTGGCAGCTTATAAACACATAGAATATGAATACAAGCCAGTGACTATGTTTTATGAGGAAATTCAGCAGTTCTTTCACTTATATATCGCAGATGAGAAGATAGATTATTATTAAAAGATACACACGAGAAGGCAATGATAAATCAAAGCCTTCTTGTGGTTTCTTTTTTGCCTTATAAAAGCGGTTCGCGCGTGCCTGCGCCAAAAAGTTGGCGATATTATCGGATGAGGAAGCTGAAGCGCTTAATGTTTTTAAGCGCAACACCAGTACCCTTAGCAACCGAAAGCAGCGGTTCGTCGGCAATGTGGAATTTGATGCCAATTTTGTCGGTGAATCGCTTGTCGAGACCGCGAATCAGAGCACCGCCACCAGCAAGATAGATGCCATTCTTAACGATGTCGGAATATAGCTCCGAAGGAGTCTGCTCAAGTGCGCTCAGCACAGCAGCTTCGATTTTCGAAATGGTCTTTTCGATGCAGTGGCAAACTTCCTGATACGAAACCGGCACCTCGAGTGGGAGGGCTGTAACCTGGTTAGGACCACGAACGATGTAGTCCTCAGGTGGATTTTCAAGCTCAGTGAGCGCCGAGCCTACGTTGATTTTGATTTGCTCGGCAGTGCGCTCGCCTACGCGAAGGTTGTGAGCGCGGCGCATGTGCTCGCGAATGTCCTCGGTGAGGTCGTCGCCGGCAATTTGAATGCTCTTATTGCTAACGATGCCGCCAAGCGAAATCACTGCAATTTCAGAACTGCCACCGCCTATGTCGACAATCATGTTGCCTTCTGGAGCTTCAACGTCGAGTCCGATGCCAAGTGCAGCTGCCATAGGCTCATAAATCATGTAAACATCGCGGCCACCGGCGTGGTCTGAAGAGTCGCGCACAGCGCGTATTTCAACTTCCGAAGCACCTGAAGGAATGCCTACAACCATGCGAAGCGATGGGGCAAACCAGTTGCTTTTTGAACTGGCTTTCTTTACAAGGCCGCGAATCATGAGTTCTGCAGCGTTAAAGTCGGCAATCACACCTTTGCGCAAAGGGCGAACGGTGCGGATGCCTTCAGGTTCTTTTCCTTGCATTTGTCGAGCTTCTTTGCCCACGGCAATCAGTTTGCCTGTGCGGCTGTCGAGAGCTACTATTGATGGTTCGTCAATCACAATCTTATCGTTGTGAATGATGAGCGTATTGGCTGTGCCTAAGTCAATAGCTATTTCTTTTGTCAATGAGAAGATTCCCATAAATTGAAAAAATAAATGAAATAGTGGTTCTTGAAAAAAATTAGTGCTTAAAGTGGCGGATTCCTGTCATAACCATGGCAATGCCATTTTTATTGCAATAGTCAATGGTGTCGTTATCTCGGATACTTCCGCCAGGTTGAATAACTGCATCGATGCCTTCTTTGCCCGCAATCTCAACGCAATCGGCAAATGGGAAGAATGCGTCGGAAGCCATCACTGCACCTTGCAAATCAAATTCGAAGTTGTGGGCCTTTTCGATGGCTTGCTTAAGAGCGTCGACGCGAGAGGTCTGGCCGATGCCGCTGGCAATAAGTTGCTTGTTTTTAGCCAAAACTATAGCGTTGCTTTTGCTGTGCTTAACAATCTTGTTTGCAAACAAAAGGTCGTCGATTTGTGCAGGTGTGACAGCTTTGTCGGTGGCTTGTTTGAGTTCGGCAGGCACTTCAACGTGATTGTCGCGCTGTTGAACAAGGGCGCCGTTCAGACATGTGCGCACTTGCATGTCGGGGCAATTGAATGGCTTGATTACCAAGATTATGCGGTTCTTTTTCTGTTTCAATACTTCGAGTGCTTCGTCGGTGTATGATGGAGCAATGCACACTTCAAAGAAAATCTTGTTCATCTCTTCGGCTGTAGCTTTGTCGATTTCAGCATTTGTGATGAGCACGCCGCCGAATGCCGATACTGGGTCGCCGGCAAGAGCATCCTTCCAAGCCTGAAGAACGGTGTCGCGCGATGCCAAACCGCATGCGTTATTGTGCTTCAAAACGGCAAATGTTGTTTCGTTGAAATCGCCAATGAGATTAACTGCAGCGTCAATATCAAGAAGGTTGTTATAAGAAATCTCCTTGCCGTGCAGTTGAGTGAACATTTCGTTGAAGTCGCCAAAGAAAAATCCTTTTTGATGAGGATTCTCACCATAGCGCATTGGTTTAGGATTGTTCAAGGCAAAGCGCAATGCCGAGTTGTTGTCGCCATCGAAATACGAGAAGATATGAGAGTCGTAGGCGCTTGAAACAGCAAATGCTTCTTTTGCAAACCAACGACGTTCGTCGAGAGTGGTCTCGGCATTGCCGTTAGCAACAAGGCAATCGTAGAGAGGTTGATATTGTGCTTTAGAAGCCACAATCACAACGTCGTTGTAGTTTTTGGCTGCAGCACGAATCAGTGAGATTCCGCCGATGTCGATTTTCTCGATGATGTCGGCATCACTTGCTCCCGAAGCCACTGTTTCTTCGAATGGATATAAATCGACAATCACAAGGTCGATTTCGGGTATTTCGTATTTTTGAATTTGTTCTTTGTCGCTATCGTTGTTGCGTCGGTTAAGAATGCCGCCAAACACTTTTGGGTGCAGAGTCTTAACACGGCCTCCAAGAATTGAAGGATATCCGGAGAGGTCTTCTACTGCTTCACAGCCGTAGCCAAGACTTTGGATGAATGCCTGAGTTCCTCCTGTCGAAAGAAACTTCACACCGTTTTCGTTAAGTACTTTGAGGATTTGTTCAAGACCGTCTTTGTAGAAGACGGAAATAAGTGCAGTCTTAATTTTTTTGTTACCAGTCATAATGAAAATTATACGCGTTATAAATTCAATGCAAAATTACTCAAAATTGCCTATATAATGAATTATTACGTGGCAAAAAAATAAATATTTTTGGTGACAGAATGTTAAGTGGGCATAAAAGATGAAATTTGGGCCACATTAAATGTGATGTGACCCAAATTGTGGTGGATATGTAATGCGCACTAAAGGCTATAATAGCCTTAAAATTGCATTATTTATTTGCTGATGTTTTCAATCCATTTGCGTGCATTGACAAATGCCTCAATCCATGGTGTAACCTCGTCGTTGACGTGGGCGGCAGGGTAGTAGGCGCATTGCCATGGGAATATGGCGCGCTCGAGGTGAGGCATCATAGCCAGATGGCGACCGTCGGCTGAGCAAATGCCTGCAATTCCCTTTGGCGAACCGTTAGGGTTGGCAGGATAGCTGTTGTAGCTGTATTGTGCAACCACGTTGTATTTGTCGATGCCCTCAGGCAGGTTGAACTTGCCTTCGCCGTGAGCTACCCAGATGCCAAGTTTAGAGCCTGACAATGAGCCGAACATCACCGACTTGTTTTCGGGAATTGTAACGCCCAAGAAGTCGGATTCGAATTTGTGACTGTTGTTGTGCTCCATGCGTGGGCGGCTGTTGTACTCTGGGTTAATGAGATTGAGTTCAATCATCACTTGACATCCGTTGCAAATGCCAAGACTGAGAGTGTCGGGGCGAGCATAGAATCTTTCGATTGTTTCTTTGGCTTTTTCGTTCCAGAGGATGCCTCCAGCCCAACCTTTGGCAGAGCCGAGTACGTCGCTGTTAGAGAAACCGCCGCAGAACACAATCATATTCACGTCGTCGAGGGTTTCACGTCCCGAAATGAGGTCGGTCATGTGCACGTCTTTTACGTCGAAGCCAGCGTAATAGAGCGAGTATGCCATTTCGCGGTCGCCATTTACGCCTTTCTCGCGAATGATGGCAGCCTTAATGCCCGATGGGTTGTGTTTGTATCCTGTAATGCCAAGGTCGGCAGCCTTGCCGCTGAATCCCTTTGGAAGGCGATAGCGTATTGGCTGCTTCTTGTAGTTGAGGAAGCGGTCCTTTGCGCATTTGGCTCCACTTTGTTTGATGTCGAGCAGATACGATGATTTGAACCACAAGTCGCGCAAATAGTCGATGCCGAACAGATATTCTTTGTTGTTATAGTTGAGAATAATCATTCGCTCGTCGTGAGTGCTGCCGATGGCAGTGAACTTCACGCCACATTCGGCAAGCATGCGTTCAACCTTCGATGTGTTTTTGTCGGCAACTTGAATGACTAATGCCGGGTTTTCGGCAAACATTGCGGTGACAACGTCCTTTGCTTGCAAGTCGCTGAGGTCGATGTTCAAACCGCCTTTGGTGTTGGCGAAAGTCATTTCAAGCAAAGTGGTTATCACACCTCCGGCCGATACGTCGTGAGCAGCAAGCAGCAGTTGGCTATCAACCAGATTCTGCACAGCGTTGAATGCATTTGCAAAATATTCTGGTGAAGCAATCGCTGGGGCTTCGTTGCCAAGATAGTTGATTGACTGGGCGAAAGCCGAGCCGCCGAGTTTCATTTCGCTGTTGGTGAAGTCAACGTAGTAAAGTGTGCTCTTTTTGTTGACTATAACCGGCGAAACGGTTTTCTTGACATCGGTTACTTCGCCAGCTGCAGAGATGATTACGGTGCCAGGGGCAAGCACTTTCTTTTTGCCATATTTTTGAGTCATCGAAAGGCTGTCCTTTCCGGTGGGGATGTTGATGCCGAGAGCACAAGCAAAATCGCTACATGCTTTCACTGCTTTGTAGAGGGCTGCATCTTCGCCTTGATTGCGGCAAGGCCACATCCAGTTGGCACTGAGCGATACCGATTTGAGCCCTTCAGCAAGATTTGCGCCAACAATGTTGGTGAGCGATTCGGCAATCGAAAGAACCGAACCTGCGGCAGGGTTGATGAGGGCAGCTTGTGGGGCGTGTCCGATAGAAGTGGCAATACCCTTTGTTCCGGTGAAGTCGAGTGCAACCACGCCACAGTCGCTAAGAGGCAACTGAATCTCGCCTTGGCATTGCTGGCGAGCAATTTTGCCGGTGATTGAACGGTCCACCTTGTTGGTTAACCAGTCCTTGCAAGCAACGCTTTCGAGTTGCAACAGGTTCTCAAGATATTCGCTCAGCTTGCTTTGGCTATATTTCACAGCCTTAAGCTTGCGAGGAGTAGTGACGTCGTTCATGATTGTTTTTGGCGAGCTGCCAAACATATCTTTCATGCCAAGGTCGATTGGCTTTACACCGTCCTTTTGTTCGAAAACGAAACGGTCGTCGCCGGTGGTTTCGCCAACTACATAGAACGGAGCACGTTCACGCTCGGCGATGTTGCGAATGAAATCGATGTCTTTGTCTTCAACAACCATTCCCATTCGCTCTTGTGATTCGTTACCGATGATTTCTTTCGACGACAGTGTGGGGTCGCCAACAGGGAGAGCGTCGATGTTGATTTTGCCGCCCGTTTCCTCAACCAGCTCGGAGAGAGCATTGAGGTGACCGCCAGCGCCGTGGTCGTGAATGGATACGATTGGGTTCTCGGGGGCTTCTGCCAAAGCGCGAATCACGTTTGAAACACGTTTTTGCATTTCGGGGTTGGCGCGCTGCACGGCGTTGAGTTCAATGGAGTTGTCGTATTGTCCGGTGTTCACCGACGACACTGCTCCGCCGCCCATGCCAATGCGATAGTTGTCGCCACCCATGAGCACAACTTTTTCGTGAGGCTTAGGCGTGCCTTTGATGGCGTCGCGTTTATTGGCAAAACCAACACCGCCGGCAAGCATAATCACTTTGTCGTATGCAAATTGTTCTTTTCCTTCTTCGTGCTCGAATGTTAGAAGCGAACCGCAGATGAGTGGTTGCCCGAATTTATTTCCAAAGTCGCTGGCGCCGTTCGATGCCTTGATAAGAATTTCCTCTGGAGTCTGGTAAAGCCACGGGCGTGGTGGCATTGTGCACAATTCCCATGCGCGTTCAGCTTCGGTGCGTGGGTATGAAGTCATATATACAGCAGTGCCGGCAAGAGGAAGGCTTGCGCGTCCGCCGCCAAGACGGTCGCGAATCTCGCCGCCCGAACCAGTGGCAGCGCCATTAAACGGCTCGACGGTAGTGGGGAAGTTGTGAGTTTCGGCTTTTAGCGAAATCACCGAATCGATGGTCTTAACATCGAAATAGTCGGGCTTTTCGGGGTTCTGCGGAGCAAATTGCTCGATTTGCGGACCTTCAACGAAAGCCACATTATCTTTATATGCCGAAACCAGTTTGTTGGGGTTTTCTTGCGATGTTTTTTTAATCATCTTGAAAAGAGACATTGGCATCTCTTCGCCGTCGATGA
>JBJECZ010000208.1:0-3236 GCA_051871555.1 Muribaculaceae bacterium
TGCCCCACCACGGTGCCTGATGGTTGTAGTTGAGGTGATAGTCGCCAGCCCAAGCAGGTAGGTCGGTGGTGATGGCTGTTCCCCACAACCCCGGAGGAAAGTTAGGGTTGCGGCTGCAGCAAGCCAGCAGATAGTGTGAGCCGTAGTAGTATTTTTCAAGGTCTTTATCGCCCAGGTGCACCTGCGACTGTGCCCAGAAGCGGTTCCACCATTGACAATGCTTTGTGCGAATCTTTGCCAGTTTTTTGGTAGAGATGCTTTCTACTTGGCTGATGGCGCTGTGAAGGAATTTGGCGTTTTCTTCGTTAGAGCATACCTGCACCAGCACCGTGGCGCTTTGATGAGGTTTGAGGTTGATGTTTTGTGGTTCGCCGTTTATAACTCTTAAAGCCACAGCCACGCCCGATTCCCACATAAGCGAGTCGCCGAGGAATTGTCGGGTTGTCCAGACAGTGGAGCCTTTGCGCCCGGATTTCACTGTTGCACCGCGACCATTGTCGCACTCGAAGTCGACGCTCAGTTGCACCGGCGCATTGCCGGCAGTGAGCCTCACCACTGCCAGGTTGCTTGTAGCGGCGCACCAAGCCTGCATTGTGTAGCCTGCGTTGGCGTTGGCAAATGAGCCGCTCACCGTGGCGTGGTTGATGCTTTGGGTGATGTGATAGCTTGCCCCGGAAAGCCCGTTGGCGCGGATGTTGAGCCGTCCCACCAAGCATAGTCCGCCGTTAGGATAGCCGTTGAGAGCCTTCCAGAAATCGGTTTTCGAAAAATAGATTACTTGGTGCTGCGAGTTTCCGCCAAACACCATTCCTATGTCGCCGTTGCCGCAAATGGCACCGTCGGGTGTCAATGTGGTGGGCGTGTTCTTGGGCGCTGATGTCCACTCGCCCGTGTGGTTAGGCAAAAAAGAAGTCTCGTTGTTTGACTTGGCAAAGGTGCTCATTGCTGCCAATAGCAACATAGCGCCACACATCATTATTCGTTTCATTGGTTTTGTGATTTTAATATGGCTTATGATCCAAAGTTACGCAAATGAAGTGAATGTGGTGTTATATTATGTCACTATTTGATAGTACAATATGCCTATAACTTCAATGGCAGCGTGTGGCATGGCTGGCGAGGAAGCGTACACAGCCGCAGGCGTGGGTAAAGCCCATGCATTATTCAACGATTTTGCTCAATTATTGCTAGCATACGGTTGAGAATTTCCTCCGCTTCGGTTTTGTTTAATCCGGCTTTAACTGCAACAGCAATAACATCATCTGTTGTGGGTTGGATGCTGTCATTGATTGAGGTGGTGCGTAATCCGTTGATGCCGTAGCTTGGAAGCAAGTCGTAGGCCGGCGATAAATGCCAGTCGCCATCGCGATAGATAAATGCGAAGTTCTTGGCGTGGTCGTCGTTGTTGCTAATCAGATAATTGAATGACATCAATCGGACAACTTTCCACATCTCTGCAATGCTGTGAGTGAGAGTAGCGCACACCTGAAAAATATGAGCATAATCGATGCTTGGCAAACGGTAATCAGCCCCGATAAGACCGGCAACACTAACCACATGCAATTTGCCGTTTGGCGTGCGGTCGAAACGCTGAGCGCCAAAATATTTTCCTTCAAATAAGTGCGTTTCGGGCATTTCAATTCCGCATTTCTTGGCAAGTGGCGAGTAGTTGTATTCGTCTGCTCCAATTTGTTTTGAATCGTTTTTGCACGAAACTTCACTAACCATTGCTTGCCGTTGTATCGAGTGAAGATTTTTGGTCGGGCGCCGCCGGGCGAGCCTCCGCGGCGTTGAAATTCCTCGATTCCTCTTCCGGAGTAAATGTCGCTGTTGAGAATGCGTTCAGCCTCAAGAGCCAATTTTCGCATCCTTCTCTACACTGGGGTGGCGGGCGGTCCAGGGGTTACGCTTCGCTCACCCTGGCTATAAGCCTCAGCTGCGCCTCGGCCTTCGTTCCTTCAGAACGTTGCGGCGTGAGAGAGCAGGTGATTATCAGTATCTCCGAAGCTGATTTTTCTCAGGGGGATTCGGGCTACACCACACCGGTCGCTGCGCTCCCTCTGTGTGGTGCTAACCATAAATCAACGTCACCGACGTTGTGCTGCTGCGGTGGCGGTTTTAACACGGGTTTTCACAAGATTATTTTGGCACGGATGGGTAAATAATTTCCGCGTGGTTTTTTCAATTTGTGGAGCACTGTGAGGCTAATTTGTGGAAATCTGTGTTCTCATTTGTTGCAAAAAGTTGCAAAAGTTGGGCTAAAATGCTTGAAAAAAGTTGCAAAAGTAGAGTGGAAAACCTTGCAAAAAGTTGCAGAAATTAGGTTAAAATGCTTGCAAAAAGTTGCAAAAACATTTGTAAAACGCGGTAAAAAGTTGTAATTTTGCCCTATAATAGGTGAATTAATATTTGGGAACATGCTGAAACGTAAGATATTAGATAAGCTTGAGAAGTGGTATCGCTCAGGGCGAGATAAAGCGCCATTGATATTTGGTGCTCGGCAAGTGGGGAAAACCACAGCAGTAAGGGAGTTTGCCAAAAGGCATTATAAGAATTTTGTTGAGGTCAACTTTGTGAAATATCCGATGTCTATTCAGGCATTTGATGGCAATCTGAATACGCAGACCATAGTGTCGAACTTGTCGGCGATGGGCTTTGGACCATTTGTTGAGGGCAAGACGCTTGTGTTTTTCGACGAGATACAAGAGTGCCCCAAGGCGCGGACGGCAATAAAATTTCTTGTTGAAGAAGGAAAGTATGACTATATCGAATCTGGGTCGTTATTGGGCATCAATTATAAGCATGTGCCTTCATATCCAGTGGGTTACGAGGTGAGGTATGATGTTTATCCGATGGATTTTGAGGAATTTTTGTGGGCGAAGGGAATATCGGATGATGTGATAGCTGCAATACGCCAATCGTATAAAACGTTAACGCCCGTTACTGACTTTTTGCATCAGCAACTGAGCCGCTATTATCGAGAGTTTCTTGTGGTAGGCGGTATGCCGGAGGTTGTGCAGAAGTTTGTTACTAATCCCGATTTTGGGAATGTGGTGGATGCGCAGCGGTCAATAATGACTACATATAGGGCAGACATATCGAACTATGCAGACAAGCAGGCTCCATTGGTAAAGCGAGTGTTTGATGCTATACCATCTGCATTAGGAAAGCAGGATAAGCGCTTTGTGCTTGCGAGCATAGAGAAGGGAGCTTCGTTGAGGAAATATGCCGATCCT
>JBJECZ010000209.1:0-13139 GCA_051871555.1 Muribaculaceae bacterium
CACAATTATTAATAGCTTAATTTAATAATAATATAATACTAATTGTAAAATTCCAAAAAGGTATGAAAAAACTGTTATCAATTATGGTTGCTGTTTGTGCCGTTTTGTTGCCAGCCTTTGCAAGTGCAAAGACGGTTAGCGGTACAGTGGTAGATGCCACTACAGGCGAAGCTGTAATCGGTGCATCGGTTGTACCAATTGGTACAAAGCAAGGTGCTGCAACCGACGTTGACGGAAAGTTCCACTTGAACGTACCCGACAACGTGAAGCAAATCAAAATCAGTTATGTTGGCTATGAAACGAAAACCGTTCAAGCCGGCACTAATTTGAGGATTGAATTAGAGTCGAACTCCCAGGTGCTGAACGACGTGGTTGTTGTGGGTATGCAGAATGTGGACAAGCGATTGTTCACCGGAGCAACAACCAAGATTGATGCAGCCGAGGCAAAGCTTGATGGTGTGGCTGATATCAGCCGTTCGCTTGAAGGTCGTGCTGCCGGTGTGAGCGTGCAAAACGTGTCGGGTACATTTGGTACAGCGCCAAAGATTCGCGTGCGTGGTGCAACATCAATCTACGGTTCGTCGAAGCCTCTGTGGGTTGTTGATGGTGTGATTATGGAAGACGTGGTTGACGTGAGCGCCGACGAGCTTTCGTCGGGTAATGCCGAAACCCTTCTTTCGTCGGCTATCGCCGGTTTGAACAGCGACGACATCGAAAGCTTCCAAATTCTTAAGGACGGTAGTGCAACATCAATCTATGGTGCTCGCGCCATGGCTGGTGTGATTGTAATCACCACCAAGAAAGGTAAGCAAGGACAAAACTCTATCAACTATACAGGTGAATTCACCATGCGCTTGAAACCAAGCTATTCTGAATTCAACATCATGAACTCGCAAGACCAGATGGGCGTTTATCAAGAACTCGCACAAAAGGGTTATTTGAACTATGCTGAAATCGCCAACGCTTCGTCGAGCGGTATTTATGGTAAGATGTATCAGCTCATCAGCCAATACGATGCTTCGAGCGGTCAGTTTGGTTTGGCAAACACCGACGAGGCTAAGGCTGCTTACCTGCGTGCTGCCGAGTATCGCAACACCGACTGGTTTGGCCGTCTGTTCTCTAACAGCATCCAGATGAACCACTCAGTGAGCATCTCGTCGGGTACTGAAAAGGCTCAGCACTATGCTTCAATCTCTGCTATGGCCGACCCGGGTTGGACTCTGCAAAGCAAGGTTGAGCGCTACACTGCCAACTTGAACTCAACTTACAATCTGTCGAAGCAATTGAAGTTCAACATGATTGGCAACGCTTCGTATCGTAAGCAAAGAGCTCCTGGCACATTGAGCTCGGAAATCGATGCCGTTTCGGGTGAAGTGAAGCGTGACTTCGATATCAACCCTTACTCTTATGCGTTGAACACCTCGCGTGCTCTCGACCCTAACGAGTTCTACACTCGCCACTATGCTCCATTCAACATCTTCAACGAATTGGAGAATAACTATATGGACCTCTCGGTTGCCGACGTCCGCGTTTCGGGTAAGTTCTCCTACAAGCCCATCACCAAGTTGGAATTCACCTTGTTGGGTGCCATGAAGTATTCTTCAACCACCCAAGAGCACTTCATCAAGGAGAACTCTAACCAAACTTTGGCTTATCGCGCAATGGGCACTACCACCATCCGCGACAACAACCCGTTCCTCTACACCGACCCTGACAAACCAGGTTCGTTCCCAATCACTGTGTTGCCCGACGGCGGTATCTACGAACGCAGCGACAACAGCATGTTTGGATGGGACTTCCGCGCCAGCGTAAACTACAACGACGTGTTCAACGACGACCACATCCTCAACTTCTACGGTGGTATGGAAACCAACTCAACCGACCGTCACCGCACATGGTTCCGCGGTTGGGGTATGCAATACGAAATGGGCGAAATTCCAAAGTATGCCTACGAAGTGTTCAAGAAAGGCGAGGAAGACAACTCGGCTTACTATTCGATGGTGAACTCACACGTGCGTTCGGCTGCATTCTTTGCAACAGCCACCTACTCGTGGAAGCATCGCTACACCCTCAACGGTACAGTTCGTTACGAAGGTACCAACTCGCTCGGTAAGAGCCGTTCGGCACGCTGGTTGCCTACATGGAACGTGTCGGGTGCTTGGAACGTGCATGAAGAAAGCTTCTTCCGCGCTCTTGAGCCGGCATTGAGCCACCTCACTCTCAAGGGTTCTTACTCACTTACTGCCGACCGTCCAGCCGTTACCAACTCCTATGCAGTTATCTCGGCTTTCACTCCATGGCGTCCGTTCACCACAGTGGGCGAAAGCGGTCTGCAAGTGGTTGACCTCGCCAACAGCGATTTGACCTACGAAAAGAAGCACGAGCTCAACATCGGTTTGGCTGCCGGTTTCCTCAACAACCGCATCAACCTCGAAGTTGACTGGTATAAGCGTAACAACTACGACCTTATCGGTCTTGCCACCACACAAGGTATTGGTGGTCAGATTCAAAAATATGGTAACATCGCTTCGATGCGCTCGCATGGTGTTGAACTCAGCTTGACCACCGACAACATTGTCACCAAGGACTTCAAGTGGACCACCAACTTCATCTATTCTTACGCAAAGAACAAGGTTACCGACCTTAAGACCTCGAAGCGCGTAATCGACCTCGTTGCTGGCAACGGTTTCGCTCAAGAAGGTTATCCTGTACGCTCGTTGTTCTCTATTCCGTTCCGCGGCTTGAACAGCGAAGGTTTGCCAACATTCCTCGATCAGGACGGCAATGTAACCACCACCGGCATCTACTTCCAGGAACGCGACAACCTCGACTTCCTGCAATACTCGGGCTCAATCGACCCAACCGATACCGGTTCGCTCGGCAACATCTTCAAGTATAAGCACTTCACATTCAACGTGTTCGTGACTTATTCGTTTGGCAATGTTGTTCGCCTCGACCCTGTGTTCTCTAACACCTACGACGACCTCGATTCTACTCCACGCGAATTCATCAACCGCTGGGTAGTTCCGGGCGACGAAGAACGCACCACAATTCCTGTTATTGCTTCGAAGATGCAAAACAAGAACGACACAAGCCTCAGCTACGCTTACAACGCTTACAACTACTCAACTGAGCGTATCGCTAAGGGCGACTTCATCCGCATGAAGGAAATTTCGGTTGCTTACGACTTCCCAAAGACCATCACCAACCCGTTGCGCATCAACAACATGTCACTCAAGCTGCAAGCCACCAACTTGTTCTTGATTTACTCCGACAAGAAGCTCAACGGTCAAGACCCGGAATTCTTCAATACCGGTGGTGTGGCTCTCCCAATGGCTAAGCAGTTCACTCTCACATTGCGTGTTGGACTTTAATTGAGAAACGATTGACATTAATCAATGCTTTTTTTGAAGAAATATATGAAAAAGAAAAATATATATCTGATTGCGGCTCTGGCGCTTGGCTCGATGACTTTTGCTTCGTGCGACAAGTTTCTCGACGAAATGCCCGACAACCGCGCCGAGGTGAACAACGAGGATAAGATTTCGGCTATCTTGGTTTCGGCGTACACCGAAAACGACCACCTCATCATTGCTGAATATGCCAGCGATAACGTGGACGACTACGGCGAAAACAACCCGTACACCGACCGTTTTATCGACTACACCTACGCTTGGAAAGACGAAGTGGAATCGAATAACAACTCGTGCGAAAACTTCTGGGACGGCTCGCTTAACGCCAACGCCAATGCTAACGAAGCTATCGCCGGTATCGAAAAGATTGAAGCCGGTTTAGGCTACGGCGAAACGCTCTCAACGGCCTTGCAAGAAAGCAAGGGCGAAGCTCTCATTGCTCGTGCCTACAACTACTTTATGCTTGCAAACATGTTCTGTATGCCTTACTCGCCCGATACAGCCGAGAAGAATCTTGGACTTCCTTACCTTAAGGAGCCGGAAACACAACTCGACCCAAAATACGAGCGTGGCACATTGGCTGAACTCTATGCAAACATCCAAGCCGACATCGAAGAGGCTCTGCCAATCATCGGCGACAGCCACCTGAAGATTCCTAAGTATCACTGGAACCTCAAAGCCGCTTATGCTTTCGCTGCCCGCTTCTATCTCTATACCGGTCAGTATCAAAAGTGTATCGACTGCGCTAATGTGGTGCTTGGCTCTAACCCGAAATCGCAACTTCGCGACTGGGCAAAGTATAACAGCTCTACCAACGACTACGAATCGCGTTGCAACGAGTTCATCAGTGCCGAAAACAACTGTAACCTTGTGATGGCAACTTCTTATTCGTCAATCGGTTTGGCATTCGGTCCTTATCGCGTATGGACTCGCTACTCTCACGGCAACTACCTTGCTTCGAACGAAACCATCCGCTCGTCGAAGTACATCTGGGGCTCTTACTCATTGTTCCGCTCATTGCCTAAGGTTTACACTGCCACCAACCTCGACCGCGTAATCTGGTGGAAGATTCCGTATAAGTTTGAATACACCGACCCTGTTGCCGGTATTGGTTATCGCAAGGCTGTTTATCCGTTGATTACAACCGACGAAACCCTGCTCAACCGTGCCGAAGCATACGCTTGGTTGGGCAAGAACAACGAATGTGCTGCCGACCTCAACCTGTGGATGCAAAACATCACCAAGTCGACAAAGACGCTTACTCCGGAACTTATCCAAACTTTCTATAATAGTCTCGATTATAGCTATAGCGACGATAATAAGATGACGTCAACTCACAAAAAGCACCTCAACCCGGTTATTGGCACCGTAACTGAAGGCAGCGTGCAAGAAAACCTCTTGCAATGTGTGCTCGATTTCCGCCGCATCGAAACTGTTGGTCAGGGTATGCGCTGGTTCGACGTTCGCCGCTTCGGCATCGTAATTCCTCGCCGCGTGATGAACGCTGCCGGCGTGCCTGAAAAGGTTAACGACTGGCTCGAGATTAACGACAACCGCCGCTGCTTCCAGATTCCTTCGAAGGTTCTTTCGGCTGGTTTCGAACCTAACCCACGTTAATGTGTTCATAGTGTGTATACGTTAAATTTCTAAAACTTAGAATAATATGAAACTTAAGAATATATTATATTCATTGATGCTTGCCGGCTTCTGCTTGTCGTTCACCGCCTGCGAAACCGATGAGCCGGATGAATCGGTTAGTGTAATCACTATCGATAAATACGAGCCCAATCCATTCGACCTTTGGTTGGAGGAAAACTTCGTGGCTCCTTACAACATTGCTTTCAAGTATCGCTATGAGCAAATCGAATCGGACTTGAACTACTACACCGTTCCTGCCAACCTTGAGGAATCAATCATTTTGGCTCACCTGGTGAAATACACTTGCTGCGACCTCTACGATGAGGTTGCCGGCGTTGAATTCACCCGCTCTTACTTCCCAAAGATGTTCTTCCTCATTGGCGAATGGGAATATAAGAACAATGGTACTATCATCCTCGGTACTGCCGAAGGCGGCAAGAAGATTCTTCTTTCGGGCGTTAATCACCTGAAGACCTATATGAGCCGCGGCGCCGATGCTGTTAACTACTATTATCTGAAGACCATCCACCACGAGTTCACCCACATCCTCAACCAAACTGTCACAATCCCTAACGAATATAAGTTCATCACGGGTGAGGACTACGTTGAAGACCTCTGGAGCGAATCGCCTTACGACCAGGGTTATCTCACCCGCGGTTTCATCTCGGCTTATTCGCAGAACTCCTACACTGAGGACTTTGCCGAAATGCTCTCGATGTACATCACTAACACGCCTGAGCAATGGGCTGCTTGGTTGGAACAGGCAGGCGATGCTTCCGACCTCATCGAGGCTAAACTCGACGTTGTGCGCAGCTATATGCAATCGGGCTTCGGCATCGACATCGACGAGCTTCGCTCGGCATTGATGCGCCGTCAAAACGAGATTTTCACAGGTAAAGTGGACCTTGAGGATATCTCTCTGAAATCATCTAATCAACCTAACGAAGAAGTAGAAGAATAATGAAAACGAAGATATTTAAACTGTTATTCTGCTGCGTAGCATTGTTGGCATTCACCCTGCAATCATGCAGCAACAAGGAGGAAGAAATTTTTGAAGAATCGCCTTCGGCACGCCTCCAAGCGTTGATGGATAAAACTCAAGCCACGCTCATTAGCAGCGAAAACGGCTGGGTTATGGACTATTTCCCTGATAGAGACCTCTCTTATGGCGGTTTCCTCTATATTCTCAAATTCAACAAGCAGTCGGTGGAAGCTTACTGCGAATTGAGCACCGACCTCTCGGAAAGCATCGAATCGCTCTATAAGTTGACCAACGACGACGGCGCTGTGCTCTCGTTCGACTCTTATAACGAGTTCCTGCACTTCTTTGCCACTCCATCATCGGGCCGCTACGAGGCTTACGACGGCGACTTTGAGTTTAAAATCATGAAGGTTGAAGACGACCTCATCACTCTCAAAGGCAAGCGTTCGGGCAACACCATCTATCTCCATCGCCTGAAGGAAGAACCGGTGCAATACCTCGAAAAGTGTGTTGAAACCAGCGAAAGCATCTTTATTTCCGACCTTAGTGGCTCCTACGGTGGTCAACAAGCATCGGCTTACCTTGATTTCGACTTGCGTTACTTAGAAATCGAAGCAGGTGGCGCTACCGGCGGTCAGTATTATTTGCCTACTCCAACCGGCATCCGCTTTGTTGAACCTCTTGAATTGAATGGCGCAACTTTCGAAACGCTCGATTTCAATGACACCGAATTAGTGTTCACCGGCAAGGATTCTAACGGTAAGGACATCACATTGTCGGGTGTTCTTCCTGAAGACTACGTGTTCGAAAAGGAAATTGAAGGTACTTGGACACTCACATTCGGCAGCCCTGCTCAAGACCTCGATGTTCAATTGGTTAAGAGCGGCAATGGCGAATTTGTAATGAAGGGCTTGAACCCGAAATTCGACCCGGTTATTAAGTATCGCAAGACTCTTGGTTGCCTTGAAATGAATTCGCAGCCAGTTGGCGCAAATGGCTCGAATGTTGTTTGGTTGTGCGCTTGGGACACCACTGCAGGTTCGCTCACATGGGCTGAAGAAGCAGGTATGTACATCAAGAAAGATGTCGATGCCTCTGATGAGTCGACACTCACTATGAAATGGGTTGACAGTGGCAACTATGCCGGTCTGTCTATGACATCGTTCATCTTGTGGCAGCTTACATCAGCAGGCGCAACTGCAGGTGCATTCACAAGCTCGTCGTGGTACTTCACCGGAACTGTAAGCAACCGATTCCTTTTCCCAACTAAGATGGTTAAGAAACAATAATACTTTATGACTATGAAGAAATTATTAAGCATATTCTCGATAGCAGTCATGCTCATAGCATTCTCATCGTGTGAGAATGAAGAAGGCCATGGCTACGAAATCGCCGACAACATTCAGATTGTCAGCAACAACATTTCGTTCGATGCCAAGGCACAGAGCGGAACAGTTGAAGTGATTGCTCCGGGTGCAGTGACTGTAAAGTGCGATGCACCATGGGTTACTACCAGTGTAGATGGCGGCATAATCAACGTGGCTGTTACTCAAAACAACAGCCTTGAAGGCCGCAACGCTGTGCTCACCATCATGAGTGGCAGCGAAAAGAAAACCATCACTGTGGCTCAACGCGGCTATGTGTTCGACATCGACTTTGGCGGTGCCACCGACTTGAAGTTGGGTGATGCTGCTTTCACCAAGGCTTATCCTTGCAAGAGCACGCTCGACCTGGTGATTACCACTTCGGCAAGCTGGCTCACCGCAGTTTATGCCGATGGCAAGCTCACCATCTCGGCTGAAGAAAACACCACCGGCAATCCTCGCAAGGGCTATATCATCTATTCGTTCGGTCCTGGCACTGAAGAACAGACTATCAGCGTGATGCAATGCGAAGTTTCCGACATGTATGGCGACTACTACTTTGCATTCTACGATGGCGGTACAGGTGCTTTGCAGTTCTTCTCTTCGTCAATAACCACTACATCGGCTTTAGATGGCAGTGAAGGCTTGTTCCTCGTGTTCAAGATTTCGAGCACTTCCACAATGACATTGCCATTGGGTTGGGACGACACCAACAAGATGTTTAACATCAACAATGCTCAATACATGGGCAAGTATGGCACTTACTATATGCACAACATCGTTTGGGACGAAACAGAAGGAAACATTAACTACGGTGTATATCACTTCCAAGATGCAGCAGTTGATGTATTTGAAGATGGCACTGTGTTTGCCGATATTGTCGACAACGGCACATGGGGCTCTTACACTGCTTCGTCGATGATGCTCTATGCATTCTCTGGCACTCCTGCAGCCTCTACTAATAAGGTTGGTTACCTCAAGCGAATGGTTTATCCATTCTTGCAAAAGATGGAAGTGGCTGCAGCTGCATCCACATCGGCTGTTAGCCGCGATGGCAAGCGCATGCGTCAGACGTTCGTTAATGAAGCCGATATGGTTACTAACGACCCTAACTTGAAATGGTAATACTTAATCCTCAATAATTAGTATTATTTTTTGACAAATACGAGAGAGGGGGTTGCTGCGACGGCAACCCCTTTATCCTTAAGATGTGATGTGTGAAAATGATGTTGAAAATAGCCCTTTCATGAGCGAAATTGGCATCAGAAACACGCTAAACCAACAAAATAATGCTTTTTATTGCAAATTATTAATGAAATATTTTGTACAACTTGTGGAATTAATAATTTTTTGATTATCTTTACACAAAATTTGATTAACCCTAAAATTAATAAACAGCAATGAAAGAATTAGTTGAACAAATCGCTGCTACTTACGCAGATTTTTTGAAAGATGCAACTGCTCAAGTTGAAAATGGAAACAAGGCAGCCGGCACACGTGCTCGCAAAGCATCTCTTGCTATCGAAAAGGCAATGAAGGAATTCCGTAAGGCATCTTTGGTAGAAGCTAAGAAGTAATTCTTGAGCTATCTTATTGAAGATAAAGCACAACAAGGAGTCGCACAGAGCGGCTCCTTGTTTGATTTTCGGGGGCATGGTTACACCACGTCGCTGAAGGAGGGCAGGGGAGCGGTGTAGCAGTTCAGGCGCGATGCAACGAGCATCCCGATGGCGCGCGTCATCACCATGTCGTCGTGCCGCCCGGCAATGGCGCCGAAACCGCCGCGAGGCTTGTGCTCATACCACGCCAACTCGTTCACGGCGCCGTCGTTATGCTCGATGTAGGCACCGTCGCGCACCAGCCCTATGAGGTGGAAAATGGCTTCGGTTTTGGTTTCGCGGTTAGTGTGAAAGCCCAGCCGGTCGCCCCGTCGGCGATAGATGTTGCGATAGTGATGCCGCAGCGTGTTCAGCACATATTGCGTGCCGTCGCCCTCGCTGTATTCCATTTCAAGCGTGTTGCTTTCAATCACCAGCAAAGCGTTGCTGTAGTATTTAGCCATTTGTGCGGCGAGCCAAGCCAGTCGGTCGTGATAGATGTGGCCGCGCCATTCAGCCACAATCTCCATCTTGCCTTTGGCTGCCAAGCGGTCGATTACTGTAATCACCGAAAAGTCGGCTTTGTCGCTCAGTCCGCCCACGTCGACAGCTACTACATAGCGATAGCGCTGCTTGGCATCGGCAGCCGGTTCGCGCCATAGGCGAATGTCGCCGGCATCGTTGTTGGGCAGCAGCCGCGGGTTGGCGAGCGCTTGGGCGCCGGTGGGCGGCTCGGTGAACGAGCATAGCTGATAGGGCAGCGAGCAATGGCGTCGGAGCTGCTCGAGGTGAGCGGCGTTGAACACCGGCATGCCGCTGAAAGCAAACGCCTCGATGTCGTTGCTGGGATATTCAGCCTGCATCTGGCTGTGGCTGTTGTATTCCTTGCGTTTGCTGTGATACCAAGCAATCATCTCCAGTGTGCAGCCCGACTGCCACAGCGAGCGCTCGTATTCGTCGAGGCTGCGCCACAGTTTGGCGGCGTCGGTCACTTTTTTGCGATAGATTTCAATCTCATACCAAGGCACAAACAGCGGCTGCTTGTCGCTGAAGCCCGTTTTGGCGCGCAGCCATTCGCTGTGGAAATAGTTGCCCATGCCGTTGGCGGTTGATTCCATCACCACCAGCGTGTCGGGCTCGAGCATTATTGAGCCGCACACCGAGCGTATTAGGCTCTCGGGGCTTCGACGGGCGCTTGTGGGCCAGAACGCCACCTCGGTGAGGTGAGCCATGGCAATGTCCATTCCGCGCACGCTCTCGGGGCTCATTGCCGTTGTGGCAGCCACTATGCAGTTTCGGCCCGCAATTTCGCTTATGTTGCGGCTTTTTTGATATGGGCGAAAGCGCATAGGCTCGCCTGCGGGCTGAAACTGTTCGGGGTAGTCGGCAAGGATGAGGCTGTAGATGCCTTGTATGGTCGAAGCCGTGTCGCGCAGATGTCCGCACACGATGCTGTTGCAATGCTTGTGGTGGATGATTTGCATCCAAGCCATATACACCTGCGTGAGCGTGCTGCCGCCCCATTGGCGAGCCTTGAGCACAATCAGTCGAATGGGCTTCCTTGCCAGGCGCATATCCTCGAGCATGGCAAGCATGCGCCGTTGTGGCGCGTTGAGCACCAAGCGGCGGTTGCGGCAAGTGATTTTGTCCTTCACTGTCACGCAGGTGGCGCACCAGTATTCAAAGTCGTGGCAGAAGCGCAGCCTGTCGAACGCCTCGTCGCTCATGTCGTGGCTGATGAGCGGAGCCATTGCTTCGGGCACTAGAATTTGTTTGCCGTGACGGTCTACAGCAACGCGCCTGCCGTAGCATCCCACGCCCGTAATGGGGTCGTAAGTGGTGCGCAGAGCCTCGTTGCGGCGCTTGTTTTCAGCAACGATGGCATCGATGCCTATTTCGTTGTCGTGCGTGTTTGTGTTTTTCATGATATAATTATATACTAAGGTGCAAAAATAGCACAAACAACCGTAGTGTGCGAAGCCAAAATATCACATCAGGTATTCGGCTTAGTGTCCTTAGGGTCGCTAATTGTGTTGCTTATAGAGGCTAATTTTGCCGAGTGCACGAAATTTTGTAACTTTGCACTAAGTTTTAGGTTTACAAATAATTATTCACAAAAACTTTATAAGAAATGAGTTTTATTTCAACAAAGAATATCAAGGGCGACATCACCGGAGGCATCACAGCCGGCATAGTTGCTCTGCCATTGGCATTGGCGTTTGGTATTCAGGCTTTTGGAGGAATTAACGACCCGTCGGCAGCCAGTATGGGCGCTTTGGCGGGTCTCGTAGGAGCCACGATGCTCGGATTTTTTGCGGCATTGTTTGGCGGCACACCTTCGCAGATTAGCGGTCCTACGGGTCCGATGACGGTGATTACTGCCGGCTTGATAAGCGGCGTATGGGCATCGTCGAGCGGCAACCTGAGCACAGTTCTCATCACCATGTCGCTTGCCGGCATGTTCTGCGGTTTGTTCCAGATTCTTTTTGGTATAATCAAGTTGGGCAAGCTGGTGCGCTACATCCCTTATCCTGTGCTTTCGGGTTTCATGAGCGGTATTGGCGTGATTATCATCTTGCAGCAAATATATCCGCTGTTCGGCATGAAATCGCCGGTGTTGGTGGTGGATATGATATTAGATTTCCCTGAGATTGTGTCGGAAGGTTTCTCGATGGAGGCGCTGCTGCTTGGTCTTGGCACCATTGCCATCATCTCGCTTTTGCCCAAGGTTATCAAGAACCCTAACGTGCCTGTAACATTGGTGGCACTTGTGGCGATGACGCTGGTTGCACTGCCTTTGGGCCTTGCCGACAAATACATCATCGGCAGCATACCCACAGGTTTGCCTATGCCGTTCTTTGCAAATGGCAGCGTCGACCTCAGCGGCATCGATTGGGCATTGGCGCTGAAGCATGCCGTCATTCCGGGTCTTACGCTTGCCGGCTTGGGCTCGATTGACACTCTGCTCACCTCGGTGGTGGCTGACAACATCACCAAAACCAAGCACAACAGCAATCAGGAGCTTATCGGGCAAGGCATCGGTAATGCCATTGCAGGCTTGTTCTGCGGCATCTCGGGTGCCGGAGCAACAATGCGTACGGTAGTGAACGTTCGCTCGGGCGGTCGCGGCAAAATCAGCGGCATGGTGCACGCCATATTGCTGCTTGCCATTCTGCTTGGCCTGGGCAGCTTGGTTAAGCATGTGCCGTTGGCTGTGCTTGCCGGTATCCTCATCACAGTTGGCTGGGGCATCATCGACTTCCGTGGCTTCCGCGACTTGCGCAAGATTCCGCACGACGATGCATTTGTGCTCATCGTGGTGTTCCTCACCACCGTGTTCGTCGACCTGCTCACTGCTGTGGGCATTGGCATGGTGATTGCCTGCGTGCTGTTTATGAAGCGTGCCAGCGACATGGTTGAAAAGCAATACGATTCGCACGAAATCAACGGCTTCGACAAAGAGAATCCTTGGCCCGACGAAGGTGGCATGCCTGACAAGGCTAAGCATAGCATATATGTGCAACGCCTCAACGGTCCTGTGTTCTTCGGCTCGATTACCGGATTTAAATCGGTGATGCAGGACATCCCTGCCGACGCCAAGATTGTGATTATTCGCATGAAGAACGTGCCCTTTATGGACCAATCGGGCTTGTATGCCATGGAGGCTGCCATTAAGGAGCTTCGCGACCGCGGCACATTGGTGCTGATGACCATCGTGCAACCGCAGCCTAAGTATATGCTCAACTCCACGGGCGTGATTCCTGAACTTGTGGCGGAAGATTGCGTGTTTAAGACATTTGAGGATTGCACCGACTATCTGCGCAAAACTCTCGAATAAACACATAACGATATTTTCGAAATATTTGTGGCGTCCCGTTGCCCGTTGTGGCTTCGGGGCGTCGCTGTTTTTTTGTGGACAGGAAACAGGAAATCGGGAATCGGAAATCGGGAATCGGAAACAGGGAAACGGGAATTGGAAATTGGGAATTGGGAATTGGGAAGCAGGGGATTTGAGGGCAAGAAAATAAAACGAGGAATGCTATCTGTTGCAATAGTATCCCTCGCCGATTAGTAAAGTTTTGGCGTATAGGTCAAAATGGGTGTTTTTCAGCGAGAAAAACACCCATTCGTCTTTCTATAGGTC
>JBJECZ010000210.1:0-13126 GCA_051871555.1 Muribaculaceae bacterium
CGAAGTTTGTAGCATCTAATTTGCGCATTATGCCACCCCATCGCTTCTCGGGATTCATCAGTGTGCCGTCGGGGTTCATGCCAGCCACATCAAGGTTATACGGACCTCGCTCATTGGGATAATACGACAGGTTGAGCGTTTGCAATGTCGACGATTCGCCATAACTCAGCTCTCTGCCCGGATAAACCTCGGCATAAGTCACCTCGCGCACATAGGGGTTCGACAACTGCGTCAGGTCGTTCTTTATGTAACCCGGAGCCAACGAGCTGTTGCGCTGGGTGAACATTCTGTCGATGTAATACCACGACAGCAAAGCGCGATTTTTGCCATAGTCGATGTTGTTACTCAGCGATGCCTCGGGGAACAAAGCATTTGCCGAATTGTCGTAGGGGGTTGCACACAGAAACCATGAATAAGGCGAACGTAAATCAAGACCCGATTGGGTCGACTCGAAGTCGTCGATATATGAGCTACCCTTGTTTGAGCCCGTCTTTTGTTGGTGCGGAATCAATTGGGCAAATTCGCCTTTAAACGAGAATGTTGATGGCGCCGTTGCATTCACCGTAGGAATTTTGTTCACCAAGTTGGTGAGCCACATAAAGCTGGTGTTGTAGCTCAAATTCAAGCCCCAGATGGTGTTATTCACCATTTCATCGCCAATCGACACTTTCTCGGTTAGCGACTTCTCGCCATAGTGCATCAAGGTGGCACCAATGTTGAAATCCTTGTTGAACTTATAGTTCAAGTCGAGTCCAAGCAAAGTCTTGCGCTGAGTGCTGTAGGTCGACTGATTTTCGAGCGTCACGCTGATGTTAGTTCCGGCATCAATAATGCTTTGGTTGATGATTGTAACGATGCCCATATTATAGTCAACCGTATAATCGCTGTTTTCGGTCAAGGTGACGCCGCCGGCTGTAACCACCACCGAACCTCGTGCCACGTTCATGGCATTGAGGCGAATCTGCGACCCGCTCGACGCCTGATATTCGCCTTCGAGCACGAATTTATTCTTGTCCTGGAATTGACGTGCCACTGTGAGCGTAGAATCGTAAAGCTCTTGATAGACATATTTTTCTGCCAAAACCGGGTTGCCAATTTTCGACGCCAAATGCGTGCCAAACGGTTCTACAACCGGAAAGTAGATTTTACCGTTCGACGAATTTACGGTATACCCTTCAATATAATCGAAGCGTCCATCGGGATTCGATTGGTTGTTCGAATCGAGGCGGTCGAGGTTCATCACCCTTATGAGCGGTGTGCCGCTTATTGCTCCCGCAGGCAAATAGTTGATATATGTTCCTGTGGTGTCGCTCATATATTTGATGTTGAGCTTGAAGTTGCTCGACTGAATCTGGTAAGCGCCAAGCGAATATACGTTTTTCATTGCCAAGTCCCACATAGGCATCTTTGTGGAAATGGTGGTGCCTTTAAGCAATTTCACATACAAAGACTCTTTTGTAGAAGCCACATCGCCGGCAAACTCGCCCACCTGATAGGTTTGTCCGCGATAAGTGTATTGATAAGCCACAGCAAGCACCTCGTCGGCGTTCAATGCCGATTTCAACGAGATGTAGCCTAACGATGTGTTTAATGTATATTCCGACGACGACAGCAACCGGGCACTTTCCACCTTCTCATAGTCGCGTCCGCCCTCAAATCCGTATGCCATCAGCGGGTCAAGCGCCGTTGCCACCTGCTCGATGTATCGGGCATCGGGGTAGTCGGTGGAAATTTCAGTGATAAGGTTGTTCGATGCATTACAAGGCACGTCGACCGCAGCATTTCCCACCCAGTGCGAATTGGCAAGACGTCGGTTTTCTCCAAGGTCCATAAATGCCACCACATTGCGCGACTGACTGTAGTCGTTTCGCTTGTTAGTTACCCAAACCTCGATGCGTGTTATGTTTATGCCACTCGACACCAATGGCAAAGTAGAAGCAAACTTGTCGTAATTATCTCTGAACCAATGCGACAGGAAGTAGTGGCGGTTTTGGTCGTAAGAATCGGCTGTAACAGTGAATTGTTGTGTTTGTGCTCCACCTCGGCTGTTCACCGTCTGCGTTTGCGAGTTCTGCTGCGACACCAAAGCCGTGGCTGTGAGTTTTCCGAATTGCAATTTGGTTTTAACACCAAACAGCGATGTGCTACCCCTAATGAGCGACGAACCTGTGGTCATGCTCACGTTACCAGCCTCAATATTTTTTATGATTTCATCTTCCTTACCTTCGTAGGCAAGTTTTAGGTTTTTATTGTCGAAATCGAAAGTCGCACCGGTGTTATACGACATGTCGAACTTCATCTTATCGCCCACCGATGCATTGATGTTGGCTTGAATCTGTTGGTCGAAATCGAAATATGTCTTGCGCCGAGCATCCACCGACAGCGCCGGGTTGTCGGTTTTATTCGACTTGATGCCCATGTTGATTTTCACCGAGCCTTGCGTTTTAAGCTGCACACCACCGGGACCGAAAACCTTATCAAGCGGACCCAAGCCGAACTGCATATCAAGAAAGCTGAATGTGTCTTTCTTGTTTTCCTCGGCAGTGAGACTGTTGCGTGCACGATAATACTCCTGCATAGATTTGCGCAACTCTATGTTATTGTATTCGTCAGCCGAGAGCATAAATGGCGTAGTTATCTCTTTATCACCGAGTTTCGTGCGCACAACGTACATACCAGTAACGGCATCGTATTCGGCTTCGGTGGTGATGTTTTTCGGGGTCTTGAGGTCGATAGCCGAGCCGTCCTCAGCCAAATTTTCGTAGTCTGCCGGAATGGTTTCCTTCACACGAAAGCGCATCTGCACCGAGTCGGACTGCGCCTCGCCGGTGGCAGCCGTCACTCGCTTATCGGGCACCGAAGGCGGCGGCAGCAGCTTCGATTCGACGTATTGGGCAAGGGCTGTGACATGCAGTGCCGAATAAATCACTATTCCGCACAGCACCAAGCACAGCAATCCCTTGCTTTTCAGTATTTTAATGATGTTATTTAAATTCATCAATTAAGCAGTCAAGATAACCACGAATCACACAGCAATGCCATTCATCTTCCCTACTTGCCCCGGGCTCAACGCCTCAGCGAAATCACATCATTTTCAACGCCTTCTTGATGGCTTGTTCAACTGTGAGATTAGGCTCCGAAGCGAATAGTTTTTTCAGCGTTTTCTGAGTGGCTTGCTGTGTAAATCCCAACATTACGAGCGCAGCCTTTGCCTCTTCAAACGATTCGGATGCGGCAGGCTCTCTATCTATTAACGAAACATCTACCACATTTATTTTATCCTTCAAATCAACTATTATTCGTTGCGCTGTTTTTGCGCCCACGCCCTTCACCGATTTCAGCATCGACGAGTTGCCCGACGCAATGGCAGCTTCGAGTTCATCAACCGGATACGACGACAATATCATGCGAGCAGTGTTCGGCCCCACCCCGCTCACGCTAATCAGCAACTCAAACACGTCGCGCTCACGTTTCTCGCTGAAGCCATACAGCACGTGTGCGTCTTCGCGTATCGATTCATACACATACAACTTCACCTCGCTTTTTGCATTCTGAACTTGCGAATGGGTCGTAAGCGACACATTGAGCATATAACCTATGCCATTGTTTTCAATAACCATGTAGGTGGGACTACACTCTGCAATAAGTCCTTTAATATAATCTATCATAATCGGAATTAATTGTTTGTCAAAATGATTATTTTAAATGTGTGCACAACAGCATCAACTGCCACTCGCGCCACATAAATGCCTGCGGCTGGCTCATCGATGCACCTTATGCAAGCCACGCCGCCATCTGCCACACCGCTTGCACTCAACACCCTGCAGCCCGACACATCGTATAGCTCCAACCGAGCATTTCCATCGCATGGCGACACAAGCGTGAACGCACCGTCGCTGTAGCTCAGGCTCCACAACTTACTTGTCTCGGCAACATTGTCGATACCACTACCCTCAATTATTTGCAGACCTTTCAAAGCATTCAGTTTGCCATAGCCCCATTTGTCGGGATTGCCTTGCTCTACAAATTCATCGCGAGTCGACGACTGTTCGAGAATCAGCTTCACATCGTCGGGTGTCAATTCGGCTTTCGCTTCAAGCCACAAGGCAACAGCACCCGCAACCACTGGTGCCGACTGCGACGTGCCATACATCATTCCCCACAAATATGTGCTGTCGTCGATGTCTTGCGAATATGTCTTGTCGGAAATCGATGCAGTGGCAACGGTGTCAAAACGGTTCAAGCACGACACCGTCACATAGCCCGGCGCCGTCACCGTTGGCCGGCTGACGCCGTTCATGTCTTTGCCATAGCTCGAAAAATATGCTATGTCGCCCAACACTCTGCCGTTATATTCAATATTGCCGCCAATCGTGGACACACTGGTGCATGAGCAATATGCACCCACCGAAATCACGCCGTCGCCGGTGACGAGGTCGCTGATATTGCCGTCAGATGTGCCATAAACCCACCCTTCGATGCCATACGACACCATGCCGGTGCCTGTGTTGGTCCATCCTGTGAGTGTGGCGCCCTCATCGGCACTAAAGCGCATGCCCATGTAATAGTTACCCGCCTCATCGGCATCGCACACTGCCTTGACGTCAAACGAGGTGTAAAGTTCCATATTACCGTTATTGCCTATCCCCGACGAAAAACACACCTTGCCTGTGTAAATTTCTTTCACCTCATCAATTTCGTCGAAGTTCAATTCAACAACGCTGCCGTCGCTGCTGCTGGCTTCATACCATGCCGACTCATAGGCAAATGCCTTTTGACGCTTGTCGTAAATCACAAATTGCGCTTTGAACGGGCGCTGCGAGTCCGCCCACATGTCGCAATCGCCAAGAATGCAATAGCGGGCATAAAGATTCTCGAAAAATGTGCATAGCAGTTCGGAATCGGCATTGAATTGCTTCGACACCTTGGTGCGCAGCGTAGCGTCGTTGCCCACCGAAAGCACGCATATTTTCCCTTTGCCGGTTATTGCTGCCATTGCCTGCGACAACATCGATGTGCCATCGTGCGGTCCGCAGTTCGACGACAGACTCATATTTATCACTGCCGGTTTGCCCACTCTGTCGGCATAATCGAATATATAAGCAATGCTGTTGGCAATATTCACATCGGTGAGTTCTTCCTCGGGCATAGCACAAAGCACCAAATCGGCATCGGTGGCAACGCCATAGCAGTCATTGCCTTTATAGCTGCCTGCCGCCGTGGTTGTGGTGTGGGTGCCATGCGACATAGTGGTGCAATCGGTGGTTAATGCGGCAATTGCCTCAGGGGTGGAATACGACGAACCGGGCAATTCTTCGCCGTCAATCACTGACGTAGACCCACCTTCAACACACGGCAAATACACGCTTTTCACACGGCTTCCGCCTTTGCCGTCGCCAAACTCAACGCTGTTGAAATCGATGCCGACATCCACCATGCCAACAATCACATCCTTGCCTGTGTAGCTGCGATTTATGCCTTTTGCCAAATGAACATCATCAACATACGACATGCTTCGTGCATTAAAGTTGCACACCGACATACGCTGCGCCAGCTGCATATATTTCACTTGCGCCAGTTTACTTACTTCGGTGAACTTGCTTACAGGAATTTGTACCGTAATAATGTCGCCAAAACGGCAATTAATCTTCACGCCTAATCGTTTTAGCTCGGCGGTGACATTCTCATCAGATATTTTTATGAAGCACGGCTTCATCTCCTCCGATTTCGACACATCCTCATTGAGCACACATCGCGACCGCGGCGACAACTTGCCATTAAAAGCACATAGTGATGCTGTTGACATACAAATCAACAACATCACCACTGCCAGTTTCTTTATGCTGTATCTAATCATCACTTAACGATGAGCCTTGTGGTTTTCTTCAATTTGCAACCCTCAATCAACACTAAATAGACACCCGGCGACAGTTTTCCGGCAAGCGACACTTGTGCACTTCCTCCTGCAATTGGCAAACTCAGCTGCTGCACCAACATGCCACTTACGGAATATATGCCAACATCAACGCTTTGCTCGCCAGGTGCAAACACCTCGAAATTGCCGTCGCTTGGGTTTGGATAAACCGACACATTGTCATCGTCGGCTTTCACGTTGTCGACACCCGACGCTATCACTTGCTTGATTCCTGCAAGGGCATCTATTTTGCCATAGCCCCATTTCTTAGCGGGACCTGCCGTAACATAGCTGTCTTGAATCGACGTAGATTCAAACACTTCCCTGACGTCGCTCACACTAAGGTTAGGATTCACCTGAAGCCACAGCGCCAAAATTCCTGCCACTTGAGGCGACGACATTGATGTGCCCATCATGTCGCCCCAATAATGCTTCTTTCCCGCGGCATCTTCAACCTCGGCAGCAAGAAAGTTGTAATTATCGGCACCTGTGGTCGACGTGTCGTAGCTGCTCACAGCCGACACCACAGTTGCACCGCCACCAACAATCTCGGGACGCTGCACTCCATTAGCATCAGGTCCATAACTCGAGAATGGAGCAATAGTGCCATTCGTCAGCGTGTCGTAGTAATAATTATTTCCTTTGACAGCTGGATAGGAGTTTCGCGAAACAAACGCACCAACCGATATGGTGTTCTTGCCAGTTGCCATGCTGCTTATCGACATCTCAGAGTCGCCGTCGATGAATTTTGTGTAGCCTAAGTTGGTAAAGTCGGTGTATCCTTCAATGTCCCAACCATTAATGGTTTGACCCTGTGCTCCCCAAAATAGAATGCCCAAATACCAATCTTCGTCGTTCGACGATGTAGTTTCGGCACTCACCTCAATATATATATTATATTTACCACTGTTGGCATCAACACCAAACCATGCAGTTCCCGAACCATCATAGTAGTTCTTGAAGGTTGAGTGAGTAGACATGTTGAACGTAGTGCCACTGGCGCTCGCCGTCTGCTTCTTCGACACCGCTTTCTGATTGCCATTGGCGTCAATCACCACATATTGGAAAGTGAATTCACTGGCATCGGAGCCATAGATGTCGATAGCCGATTCGTATGAACCGCCATAATAATCGCTGTCGATAAGCAGAACCGTATTCTGAGCCACCGATGTGCCGGCATTGGTGAACGTGGTGCCAAAGTGTAACTTATAGCCACCCTCATTTCCTGCCGAGAGCACCAACAACCTGCCGGCATCAGTCAAAGCATCGAGCGACTTACAGAAGTCGGTGGTGCCATCGTGTGGTCCAACGTGGTCGCCCAAACTCAAATTCACCACCGCCGGTTTGCCAACACTTTCGGCATAACTGAATATATAATTAATCGAATTGACTATATTAGCATCGGTGAGGTCGTTAGCCAATCCACATAACACAATGTCGGCTTCGGGCGCCATGCCGCCATACGAGCCAACTATGGTTCCGGCTGCGATGGCTGAAGTGTGTGTACCGTGCGACTCGCCTGCCAAATCGGAGGTGAGTTTTGCTATCTCTTCGGGGGTGGTGTATTCAGCGCCGGGCAGAGTTTTGCCATTCACCACCGGACTCTTGCCGGTTCCGCCTGGCATATACACACGCTTCACGCGCGTGTTGCCATCTTCGTCTTTAAAAGCCATGTGGTTGAAATCGATGCCGGCATCAATCACGCCCACAACCACGTCACGACCCTTATAAGGCATGCTAAGCCCCGTGCCCGAATGCACCTGGTTGACGTTTGCCGTGCTGCGCTGCTTGTCGGTTTTCAGATTCACTCGGCGTGCCACCGCCACCTGACGCACTTTAGCCATCTTGGCGATAGCCTCAAGTTGTTCAACAGGTGCGGTCACCGTGAGCACATCGCCATACTCGCCATTCACCTGCACGCCCATCGACTCAAGTTCGGCTATCGGCGCCGCATTCCAGCCGTCGATACTCACAAATGCCTGTACAGTTGATTTGCCGTCAACCATAGCCACCGGCACTGTGTTGCTCGCTCTGTCCGAGCCTCGGCGATTAACGCGCAGCGTGCGTTTCTCGCTTCGACGTTCAGCAGCCGACTCCAAAGTGCGAGCTGTTCTGCCTACAGCAGTCTGTCGGGCATTCACATTACTCAGAAAAGCCTGTGTTACGTTCGACAATCGCCCTTCGGCAACTATCATCGACATCGGCACTACGGCAAGCGCTGCCGAAACTATTATTCGTTTTAACAATTTCATCGTTTTCAAATAGGTTGCTTCGTATTTACAAATTATATATTGATTCCAAAATTACTTGAAAATTCTTACATAATCAAACCCAGACAAAAAGAAATTGCGGCATTCAACTGCAAAGCAATCAAATACCGCAACTATTAGTTGTTAATACTTATGATTTCAGTTCAAATTACTTGAGACCTTCAACATACTTGCGAAGAGCATCGTTGCTTGGGTCAACTTCAAGCCACTTGAGGTAGTATTCCTTAGCACCGGCTGTATCGCCTTTATCGAATGCCATGCGAGCCAAGTTGCCGTAGATGCTGATGTATACGTCCTTATATTCAACCTTGCCATTTTCCTTTTCGTTGAGGATGTCGATAGTGGCATTGTAGAACTTAACAGCTTCGTCGTTGTTGCCTGCAAGGCTTTCAACCTTAGCCTGTTGTTGAACGATACGATAGTTGCCAGGAACTCGTTCGTTTGCCATTGCTGCATACTTGCGTGCACCTTCGATAGCAGCAGCCTTCTTGGCAGCGTCTTCAGTTGTTACAGCAAGATTGAAGTATTTGGTCGACATAACATACAAGTCATTAGCCTTGCATTCTTCGCTGTCGACAATCTTTTGATAATAGATTGCAGCCTTTTCGAAGTCTTGTGCTTCATCGTAAACATCAACCAAGTCGCGAACCAGGTCGAGGTTGTTAGGATTAACTTCAACAGCCTTTTCGTATTGAGCTACCGATTCAGCAGCCTTGCCCACGTTCTTCAAAGCAGTTGCATAGTCAACATAGTCTTTCGAAGCATATTCAGTGCCAGGAATGTTCAAGCCAAACAATTCAGCGCCAAACTTTTCAGCCTCAGTCCAGTTTTGAAGAGCAACCATGTTGTAGAGTTGCATACGGCACATGAAGAAATTGTCCTTGTCGCCTGCAGCTACAGCCGAGCGAATCTTCGAAGCCAAATCAAACGATTCTTGATACTTTTGTCCGAAGAACAAAAGCTGAACGTAGCGAATTTCGTCTTGCTTGAAGTGGTTAGGATTCTTGATGTACTTGCCATATTGTTCAGCAGCCTTCGAGCCGAGGTCGCGTTCGTAGTACTTTTCAGCAAGTTCGCGTTGAGCAAGCGCCGAGTTAGGATTCTTTGCAACGAGTTCTTCGAGGCGTTCGGTAGCCATAGCAGGGTTCACGTTGAAGTAAGTGTTGGCATACTTCACATAAGCCTCTTCGTTGTCGGGCTCGTAGGTGAAAGCAAGTTCGTATTGACCTGCAGCACCGCCGTAGTCCTTTTCAGCAGCCTTCATATCGCCTTCCAAGATGTAAACATCCGGGTCCTTAGCATTGGTCTTGCGTGCCTTTTCGATGTTCTTGGCAATTTCCTTTGCGTAAGTAGTTGGGTTAGCATCGTAGTAAGCGCGTGCGATTGCTGCATATACCGAAGCATTTTTCTTGTCGATTTTCAAAGCAGTCTTGAATTGCTCTTCAGCAGCCTTCTCGTTGTTGGCCTTGAGGTCGAGCGCACCAAGTGCAATGTAGTTGAATGGATCGTTAGCATCGGCTGCAACACCCTTGTTGTAGAAGTCTCTTGCGCCTGCAACATTACCCTTCGAAGCCTCGATATGACCAAGATAGCAATATGCCTGGCTCTTTACAGTTGTTGAATTGTTAAGGTTCTTATCGAGCAATTCCTTTGCGTTGTCGATTTTACCAACCTTGAAATACTCAATACCGTCCTTGTAACCTTGTGCATTGCTCACCAGTGAGCCACCTAATAAAAGGATTGCAAAAATCTTAAGTTTCATTTCTGTCTTAATTATAGTTGTTAAAATTATTTATTTCTTTCTCTCTATTATTTTTGACTTTATCATTGCCGATTTGGTTTAATCGATGCTAACAACACGAGGCTGAATTGCTGCCGGAAGCACTCCGGTGTTCTGAATTATCTTCTGACCAATGAAGCCCGTCAAGAAGCAATAGAAGCCTTGTGCCAAGCCACCCACCGGACCGGTGCAAGTGACATAAATGCTTCGATAGAGCGGATAACGTGCGTCGTAGATGTACACTTGATAGGGCTTATAGCCAATCAGCTCGTCGTCGCGGCGCACCTTGAGCACCTTTATGCGGCTGTTTTCGAAATCAATGGTAGTGGTGTCGTTTTCGTTCAGCTTTGCCACACGTTGCTCAACCGGCTCGCTCTTGCCCTTCATGTCGGCAGTAATCCAACTCACACCAATTATGCCAAGTGCATTCTTGCGCTTCGAAACCAGCTCGAACACATCTTCACTCGAGCCTTGAGCATACACATTCTTGATGAACGGCTTGCCATTGAGCAACGAATCGCGCATATATCGCGTCACACTCGAGCCACTGCCGTCAAACACCACGGCAATGCTGTCGCGTTTTAGCTTGGTGGGAGTGATTTCGCCCCACTTCATCACCTTGCCCGTGAAAATATCTCGCAAATCCTGCATCGACAATTCGTCGATATCGTTATCTTTGTTTACAATCAGCGCAATGGCATCTACAGCCAAACGCTGTGTGCGTGCCGGACGATTCTTCGACTTCAAATAATCTTTCTGCTCCTGAGTCAACTCGTGGGCTGTAACAATCAATCGAGTCTTCATCTGCAGGAGTGAGTCAACCGCAGCGCTTTCGTCCTGATAGTACGGAATAATGCTGGCGTTAGGATAAGTAAACTCAAACACTTCAATCTCCTGGTTGAGAATGTTCTGAAACGATTGGTCGCACACAATCGATGTCATGCCACTTGTGGTGGTATCCTCAGTGCCAGTCGACTTCTTGCCGCCACACGACATCAGCATTGATGTTGCCGCTGCAGCAATCGATAATGTAAATAATATCTTTTTCATTTCTGTGTTCCGTCTTAATTAAATAATAAAACTAATCTCATGAAACAAAACTGGCATTACCTTAAGCCTGCATAAACATCACACACGAGCGTCTACTCCGGCTATATAACGGTAGCATCGCCAAATGCCATAGACTATGAACAGCGTGCCCAACGAGTAGCGTGCCCAACTGGGCAGCCAATCAAACATGCCAAGCAACACTAAAGTGCCCATGCCTACGTAAATGAATATCATAAACAATCCGAACATCACCTTGATGCTCTTCTTCGATTCTTTATTCTTATTCTCTTGCTCCATTGCAATCAATATAAAAAAGTTATTATTGTTGAAGGCTAACAATAAAGCATTTGTTCATCAAACCCCTTTATGCGCCACAAACAAAAAATAATTTCCTCAAAGTTAATTAAAAATGCCGTAACAACAGCCCAATATGGCGAAAATTTTACCGAATTTTTGGTTAAGAAATTCAAAACTGAACGCCGAAAGCACAAAAGCAAATGCAAAACTACATTTTTGCAGGCAAGCACACAACTCTTCAAGGCTCAAAATCAACAAAAATCATGTGAATCGTACAGGCATGAAAAAAAATCGCTGGCGATGGAATTATCCAACACCAGCGACTAATTTATCAACTTATATCGTGATTGAAATCGCGATTAGTTAGCTCCTTGAAGTTTGAAGGTAACAGGAAGAGTGTACCAAACGTTCACTGCTTGACCATTCATACGGCCCGGTACGAAGTCAGGTAATGACTTACATACGCGAACGGCTTCCTTGTCAAGGTCGCGGTCAACCGAGCGAACCACCTTTACTTCACCCACCTTACCGGTCTTGGTAACAACGAACTGTACGATAACCTTACCTTGTACGTTGTTTTCCATAGCCACGGTTGGATAGTTGATGTGGCTTTGCAACCACTTCATCAAGGCTGCTTCACCTCCAGGGAATGTAGGCATCTGCTCTACAGCCTTGAAGACTTCTTCCTTAACGGGTTCTGGTTTCTTCTCTTCTACAATAACCTCGTTTTTGTGTTCACGAGTTACGTTACGGTCATCGGTACCCTTGTCAAAGTCGGTCTGACCGAATGCTGTTTGAGTTTCCTTCAACTCATCCTGAGTCTTGATTTCGTCCTCCGAGCGAACTTCTTCGTCCTTAGCGATAAGAAGCTCAGTTACCTTTACGGTATTGAGGATTTCTTCAGGAAGAGCCTCAGGCTTTTGTTCTTCGAACTTCTCTTGTTCTTCCTCTTCAGGTTCTTCCTCTTCAGCAGCTTCGAAGAGCACTTCTTGCTGGCTGGCTTCGTCGAGAATGCGTTGTTCTTCGATGTAAGCAGCAACCTTCATGTAAGAATATGCCACGATGCCAATGATGAGCGCACCAACGAGAGTATATATGAACGACTTCAAATGGCGGGGCTTCGAGTCCATACGCAAAGCGTAGGCACCGAATTCCTTGTTACGACCATCAAATACAAGGTCGCACCATTCTTTTGATGTAAGATCTACATTTTTTGCCATAATTAAATTCCTTTCTGATTTTAATAATTCAACATATTATATCGATCTTACTTCTTTGCGTTCAGGCGTTTCAACAAGAATGGAGTCATCATAGCAGAGTCGGTTTCGTTGATACGATCGATCTGATAACGGCTGATGTTGTTGATTTGCATCTCATCGAGTGCGGTGACCAAACTGGTGTAACTTGCGTTAGGAGTAGCCTTGATGATAACAACAGGGCGAGTGAGTGTAGAGTCGTTACGGATTTCCTTTGCCTTGGCTTGATAAACCGAGTCGGAGATTTCCTTAGCTTTCCACTTATCCTTGAGCACGTTAATCTTTTCAAGAACCTGTTTGTTGCGTTGTTGGAAGATAGCGCGAATACCTTGAGCCTTACCGTTTTCGTTTGGCATAAAGGCAATTTCTTGCATGTTACTTACGATTTCGGTGCCTTCTTGAGCAACTTCAGGCATACCTTCGTAGTAGTAAACGAAATCCTTTACAGGAACGCCGTCCTTATCCAATTCGCTGTCGAGAATCACTGTTATAGCCTCTGATTGCTTTACCTTGTTTTGGCCCATCTACTCTACGTTTTCGTTTGAAGGCAAACTGATTC
>JBJECZ010000211.1:0-13103 GCA_051871555.1 Muribaculaceae bacterium
TGGTGCTAATCGACTCGGTGAGCAAACGCTACTCGGAGTGCGGCATACGCATCGGCGCACTCATCACCAAAAATCAGGCAGTGCGCGAAACGGTGATGAAGTTCTGTCAGGCGCGCCTCAGCCCGCCTCTAATCGGTCAGATTATTGCCGAGGCATCGATTGAAGGCACCGAAGCCTATTCTCGCGAGGTTTACGAGGAATACACCGAACGACGCAAATGCCTCATCGACGGCGTGAACCGCATCCCGGGGTGCTACACGCCCATACCGATGGGTGCATTCTACACTGTAGCGAAGTTGCCCGTTGACGATGCCGAACGCTTTTGCGCCTGGTGCCTCGAGGAGTTTCGATATAGCGACGACAAGACTGCCACAATGCACATTTCAAGCAGCAATCCTCAGACGCCTATTGGCGAAACCATCATGATGGCTCCTGCTGCGGGATTCTACACCAATCCCGAACTTGGCAAGGACCAGGTGCGACTGGCATACGTGCTTTGCAAAGACGACTTGCGCCGTGCCATAATGATTCTCGAGAAAGCGCTCGAAGCCTATAACAGCATACGCAAATAAATTGCCTGTCAGGCATAACGCAACATCCGCCAACACCTTGATTATTCAGGCATTGGCGGATGTATATTTTATGACGTTGGTTAAACTCCGCTTATTACACTATGTTTTGCTTGATGCAATCTACAATGAAAGCGACATCATCATCGATAACCCACGGTCCGCTTGGCAGGCAAAGTCCGGTTTTAAACAGGCTTTCGCTCACGCCGTTTGTATATGCAGGCGCATCGGCATAAACCGGCTGCAAGTGCATTGGCTTCCAAAGCGGGCGGCTCTCAATGCCTTCGGCTGCCAGTGCCAAACGCATAGCCTCAACATTTGCATTAGGTTCGCATGCAGTGTGTGCCGACTCAGCAGCGTGCACAGTGCTTCCGGCTCCACCAATGGCGCCTTGTATGGTTTGAGCATAAGCATTCTCCTCACCCTTAACCTTTAAGTCGGGCGAGAGCACAATGGTGTTCAACCAATAGTTGCTATCGAACTCTGCCGAAGGGTTTTCGTGGAAGGTGATGCCCGGCACATGGGCAAACGCCTCTTTATAGAGCGCAGCAATGTGCTGATGATGGCGAATGTGGTCGGCGGCAATGGTCATCTGACCGCGACCAATGCCGGCACAAATATTGCTCATGCGATAGTTATAGCCGATATGCTCGTGCTGATAGTAGGGATAAGCCTCACGCGCCTGTGTGGCATAGAACATAATCTGATTCTTGCTCTCGGCATCGGGGCAGATGAGCGCACCGCCGCCGCTGGTGGTAATCATCTTGTTGCCGTTGAACGAAAGCACGCCGTAGCGCCCGAACGTGCCGCACACTTGACCATTATAACGGCTGCCAAAGCCCTCGGCGGCATCTTCCACCACCGGAATACCGTATTTGTCAGCCACAGCCATCACCTCTTTGAGTTTGGCAGGCATACCGTAGAGATAAACCGGCACAATGGCTTTAGGCTTCTTGCCGGTGACGGCAATGCGCTCGGCAATGGCATGGTCGAGCAACTCGGGGTCGATGTTCCAAGTGTCGGGCTCGCTGTCGACAAGCACCGGGGTGGCGCCAAGATATTTTATCGGATTACATGAAGCGCAGAAAGTGAAACTTTGGCAAATCACCTCGTCGCCGGGACCCACGCCAAGCGCAATCAGCGCCAAATGCACCGCAGCCGTGCCGGCTGACAGCGCAACCACATGCTTGCCTTCGCCCACAAAGTGTTCGAGGTCAGCCTCAAAGCCGTTGACATTCGGCCCCAATGGCACCACCCAATTATCGGCAAAAGCCTCCTCGATATATTTCATTTCGTTGCCGCTCATGTGAGCCAGGCACAACAATATTTCCCTTTTAGCCATAATACAATTTGTTTATATCATTTCGTTGTTATACTTCATCTTCTTCCCTATAATGGTGCAAACAATCATTTCAATATCTTTCACGAAAGAATAATTGTGCAGATAGTAGCGATTGATGCGCACCTTGTCGGGGTAAATCACCGTGTCGTTATAATAATGGAAATTCGTTAGATAACAAATCGTTTTTGTGAGTAATAACAACATCATCATACATAAGCATAATTATATCCTCGTCGTATTGTCCGACAATTGATTTGTTCTCTATTCCATTAATGTTGTTGATTATGAGTTTAATAAAATCCACTCCGGCCCCATAGGCATGCAGATATGCACCTCCAAATCTTGGATTAATCTCGCTAAGGTAATATTCTCCCTCTTTTATGAAAAAATCCATATCGCATGGACCATTCAGTTCAAGCACAGAGCACACTTCCTCAATAAAATCAAAAAGTTTCTGATCTTTAAAAGATATCGTTTTGTTAGCTCCGCCAATCCTGCTTTCAATCTTTTTCTTGCTGAAAGCAGCTACAGGTTTGTGACTAATGCAGTCTACATAGACATCTGCATCGCAATCGCCTCCTGTTTGTAATTCTTGAATTATGTAATTATAGTTTCTGTCATTGAATTTTGCTACTGCCTCAGCCCAAGAATCAATTCGACCAACACCAACACTGCCGCTGCCACAAATAGGTTTCATAAATACGGGGAATTGAATTTCTCCTTTATCCAAACCGTCTTTGAAGCTTTCAAGAGAATTGTATGTGAGCACTGTATTAATACCTTTTGATGATAAATATTTGAACATCTCATATTTGTCAAAACAAAGATGTGCAGTCCAAGCAGCTGGACATAGTGGAAGAATTCCTTTATTTATAAGCTCCTCTCGGTGTGCAGCAAGTAACTCTATTTCTGGATCTATGAGAGTAGTTATAGCTTTTACATTGCTTCTGCTACAAATGTTAATAATAGTATCAAAATAATTTGGAGAATCAATGCGAGGCACTAAATATGCTTCATCACAAAAGAATAGTGCAGGGGCCACGGGACTAAGATCAACTCCGATAAGTTTGCCGCTATTCCCAATAGTTTCTTTGAAATTTTGTATGAGTTTTGCTCGTCTACCGACGCTACAGAATAATAAATTGTTCATTGTATATTATATTAATGATTTGTTTATATAATCGTTTGCCGTAAGTCGTTCACGAATGATGGTAAACTGATGGTTATTCTGCAGATAAACAGTTGGAGCATAGCGGATGAACATGGGTGTTAGACAAAGAGTATAAGCGCCTACGTTATTAAACAATATTCTATCACCGATGCATAATAGAGGTTTATTATAGAGCGAATAGAGTCGGTCGTATTCTAAACAAGTACAACCGGAAACGATTTGCTCTGCAACTCGAGAAGTATCGCAGTTATAATGCTCTTCTTGAAGATATGACGATTTTTTAAAGAAAGGATCAATGTCGTTTCTGGAACCATTGGTTGTAATAAACCAACGCTCTTTTTCGGTGTGTTTTACATCGATTACTTCACAAAGAAATTTAAATGAAGATGCCGCTATTGCATTGCCAGGCTCTACTATTATATGGAGTTTTTCTAACCCAAAAGAGCTTAATACGTCGTAAAATGCATCGCTATACTCTTGAAACGAAGGTTTGTTTGGGAATGGTCCAAAGAAACCGCCACCGATATCAAGATAATCAATACATAATCTATATCTTTTGATGATATCGCATGCAAACGATATAGAGTTTCTGTAAAACCGAATACTACGGCTATGTGATGTACGATGAATGTGAATTCCTGCAATTCTCACATTTTGAAGGCTGGAAATATATTCAACTGCATCCTCAAATTCAGACGTTTCAGTAGAGAAGCCGAAACGACTATTGTCATTATCACCATACGCATCTTCTTCAGAGATTTTGCTGATGTTTAAATTCAATCGTAGCCCAATTGAGTATGATTGGTCCGATGAGAGCAACTTTAACCATTCAAGTTCACGTTTAGACTCAACATTTACCATGGCGTTGTTAGAAACAGCATTTAAAAATGTTTCTTTTGATTTCATCGGTCCATTATAGATTATATGCTGGTCGATAAAACCGCATTTGTGAGCCAATTCATATTCATCAGAGGATACAACTTCGGCGAAAGCTCCATTCTTTTTTGCTAATGATAAACAATAGGGTAAAGAATTGGTTTTTACCGAATAACCTATTGTAGCATTGCTAAAATTTTTGTTTAGAGCTAACTGAAATTCACTGATGCAGTTTGTGAATTCATCTCCGTTTAAAATGAAACAAGGCGTTTCGAGTTGATTGAATAATCTAGTTCTTTCCATTAAATAGTGGTGCGGTGTATTCTTTGTTGTTGATAGTGTCATTTTCGATATCGGCTCGACCTACTACCTTCATTATTGTCTTGAGAATAATCTTGCAGTCTAAAGAGAAGGAAATATTGTCAACGTACCACACATCTAGTTCAAATTTTTTTGTCCAAGATAGATTATTCCTGCCATTGCATTGTGCCCAACCGGTGATTCCCGGACGAACATCATGGCGACGAGCTTGTTCCGAGCTATATAAGGGCAAATATTGCACCAATAATGGTCGAGGACCAATTATAGCCATATCGCCTTTGAGAACATTTATTAATTGAGGTAATTCATCGAGACTAGTATTCCTAATGAACTTGCCAAATTTCGTTATTCTCTGAATGTCGGGAAGTAACTTGCCGTCGTGCCCTTTTCGCTCGTTCATCGTTTTGAATTTGATGATTCTAAAAATCTTTCCTTTATATCCTGGCCTTTCTTGTAGGAAAAATGCGCCGGCGCCCTCATTGAAGAAAAGCAGCAGTAGAGTAATAATTAGTAGGATAGGCCAAATCATAAGAAGCACACAAAGCACTATGATAAAGTCTATAGCTCGTTTTATTCCGTGTTTATACATTGGTTTTATATTATTCTTTATAATCATCTTTTTTGCCCCAAAGTTGTGCCATTGGTTCTTCTTCCATTTCTCGTTTAAAGTCTCTGAGTTGTTCGATATAACTATATTGCGGTCGGTAGGAAGGGAAATCTTGGAAAGTTTTTGACATATCGAAGGCATTTTCGAGCGGATCAGGTTTGTCTTTGACATATATTATTTCTGAGGGCTTGTCTTTGGGAGAGAATACTTCGATTATTCCCTTAATTTGCTCTTCTAATGTCACCTGCCAACCATTTCCACAGTTGTAGCATCCACCTGGTTTGTCGCTCTCAATGCAGCTTTGCACTAATCGCACAAAATCTTTGATGTAGACCATCTCCTTGGCTTTCTTGCAATTGCCCCATATCTCTATAGGTAAACTCTTCATGGCTCTATCCATAAGCATCCTATATGGCATCATACGTCGCTTAAAATCAGCATAATGGTAAGGGTTGGGGTGATATTGATAGATGGTGAAGAATCGTAGTGCAAAATATTGAATTCCTATTTCAGCTTGATAGTGTTCCATAAGGTCGACTGCTGCATTTTTTGCAATAGTATACACTGCATGGTCACCGGTCAAGGGGAAATGGCGCGGTGCATCGGCAGGAATAATACTGCCATTGTTGTGATATTTGGCCATATCACTCGGAGTCTGTGGAAAAACAATCTTTTTGCATTTACAAGTTTTCATATATTCCAAAACATTGAGCGTGCCTATTGTGATTGTCTCAAACAATTCGATTGGATTATATGCGTAGCGCGAAGGCAAAGAACTTGCGAAGTGGCATATTGCATAGATATCTTTATCGGGGAGTGCTTTGAAAGATTCTGGTTCGCGAATATCAACAGAATAATATGACATGCCGCGATTAGCGAAGAAATTGTTGTCAGATTGACGATGGCCAACTGCTATTACATCATATCCTTGAGATTTAAGATGTATAGCAATGTATGCTCCAAGGTTTCCGGTCGCTCCAAATACTATTACTCTTTTCATCGTTTTATTTGTTGTTTGAATTCTTACCATTATTTATCCTGTAGAATTTCTTTATAATAATCAAATAGGCATTGCTCCGCAAACGATTTTTCGAAACGCGACGCTATCATATCTCGAGCATTGGCTGCCATTTGTGCCACTTCGGCAGGAGCCTCGATAAAACGAAGCATTGCTGCATACAGTGCATCAGCATCACGCGGCGGCACAATCGTGCCGTTCTTACCTTCAACGATTATCTCGCGCGAACCATTAATGTCGGTCACTATCGACGGCAGCCCCATGGCTCCGGCTTCGAGCACCACGTTGGGAAAGCCTTCGCGATAGCTGGGGAAAACCAATGCATCGCTCGCAGCAAGCCACGGCCGCACATCGGCTTGACTGCCAACAGCTTCAATGGCTTCGTTCTGCTCAATAGTCTGCCTTGTTTGTGGGGAAACAGGGTCGAGGTTATCCTCAAAGCGCCCTACAAGTATCAATCGTGTGGCAGGCTCCTGTGCATGAAGCCGAGCGAAAGCCTGCACAAGTTCGTTTATTCCTTTATCACGCACCACACGACCGACAAACACAAACGTAAAGACCTCTGGTTGCATAATAGGCTTAGCTGCAGCCATTACCTCGGGCGTGCAATTGTAATGCTGCATATCCACACCGCGCACATTGCCGTAGCCCAACACACGCAGCGGTTTGCGGGTGATGACGTAGTTTATCAAATCATTCTTAACGCCTTCACCTTCGGGCACAATGTGCGTAGCACAAGCGCAGGTAATGCGGTCGGTGAGCATCAGTATTTTTTTCTTTAGCCCCGTAGCAGTAGGAAAGACCAAACCGGTGAAAGTGTGCAACCTTACAGGCACACGGCACACCCAAGCAGCAATCATACTCAGCAATCCCGCCTTGGGAGTGATGCTATGCACCATATAGGGCCGCTCACGCCGGAACACCCTAATAAGCCCCAGCAATGAGCGCAAATCATGCAGCGGCGAAATAGGGCGACGCATAGCAACGCCCACAGCCCTCACGCCTTCACGTTGAGCCATTTCTTTCAGTTCGTCGTCGGGAGTCGACACAGCCACCACGTCGTAGGTTTGCGCCAACCGTCGCAACGTGCCGCGGCAAAAGGTGTTGAGCGAGGTCGACACCGTGCTGGTGCGTATTATCTTTTTTCTAAACATAACTCTTTGTAAACCTGGTTATATCGTTCTACGGTGAGCGAAATATCGTAATCTTTTGCGGCTTGAGCGCATGCCTGAGCCACCTTGGCATATTCGTCGCGGTTGTTGATGAGCCGTTGCAATATCTGCGCCAATTCATGATGATTGCCATCGGCAAACAGCACGCCATTGCCACCAACCACCTCGCGCAATCCGTTTACATCGCTCGCCACAAACGGGCGCCCGGCTGCCATGCCCTCAACGCTCGAAAGCGACAGCCCCTCCCAATGCGAGGCAAGCACATTCACATCGGCAGCCTTGAGAATATGCGGCACATCGCTACGGATGCCCATCAGACGTACTCGTTGCTGCAAACCGAGACTCGCAATTAACTCCTCAATTTCAGCGCGACGTTCACCATCGCCCACAAGGCACAGTTTATAGTTCTCGGGCAATTCAGCCATTGCTCTGACTGCGCAATCATGGTCCTTTCCAACTCTAAAAGCAGCGACCATAGCAAACACCACATCGCCCTCGGCATATTCAGGCACCAACTCGCAACGCGGTGCCGCCGCTGCGTTGGCATAACGGTCGACATCGATTCCGTTCTCGATAGTGGTAAGATGTTTAGGACGCACATAGTCACGCAACAACGCCTCAGCCTTTTCTGATATTGCAATAATTGCGCTATAACGCGCATACATCCAACTATCAATCGGCTTGAAATACCATTTGCCACGGCGGCGGTTGGTGGTGCTATGCTCAGTAGTTACCAATTTGGTCCTGCTCCACGACAACATCTTTGCCATAGGAGCAAACAACTGACACGCAGTATTGTGGGTGTGAACAACATCGTAGCGGCACATGAAAGGCACCAACTTGAGCACATTTCCAGGGCTGTAGACATTGCCGCCTTCACCCAACCGATGCACCACAATGCCGGCATCGCGCAACTGACGCATGAACGACGTAGCGGTGCCGTCGAACACCAGCAACTCCACGTCGTTGCCCTTGTCGCGCAATCGCGGCAGCAGGTCCACCATCAGGTGCTCAGCGCCACCCGTAGCCAATGATGTAATCACATGCAGTATCTTCATAGTTTCAACTCTTTAACACAAACTTACCATAAGCCCATTCTTCATTATACTATCAGCCCTTAACTGCGCTGTAGGTCAGCATAGCGCTGGAAGCGCTTAACTATGCATAACCGCTGGTGTAGCACCTATGGTGCGAAACCTGCGGAAGCATGCCAAGAAAAAGTGGTGCATCGAATGTGGCACAACAATTCACTCTTTCAAGAAATAGTCATCGTTATAATCTACTCCATTTTCTGCCAGAATTTCTCGCAACTCGTCTTGAAAAGCACATGATAAATGATGCCGTTTCTGATTTTTTATATATTCAACCACTGTTTCTTTTGATGTATACGAGCAAGTCAATGCGCAATACGACTTACCCCACCCCGAAAACTTAGGGAATAATTCCCTTTTTGTTTTTAAATATTTATTTGAACTTGTCTTTAATTCTCTCATAAAATCTGCTATCGCTAAAGATGCAGGAAGTCCAACGCATAGGTGTATATGGTCAGGCATCCCTCCTATTCGATATAATACGCCACCCTTTTTCTTGACAACTCCCCACATATAACGATATAACAAATTTTCGTTTTCCACAGAAATCGCGTTAACACTATCGTATATCCTAAAAACAATATGGTATAGAAGATTTGTATAACTCATGTGTTAATAATTTGTTGACCTCTTCGAGGCCGACTATTTGTTTGGTTCACCATTCCGCAGGTTTCACTTCGTTCCACCAGCGGTTATGCATGGTTTGCCATCTTTCGATGGCATATTGCTCGTTTCTTTCCGCGAGAGGATTTCTCCCACCTATATTTTCTGCAATTTCTGCGAGAGACTGCCTCGCAGATGCGCAGCGTCTTTCACCTGGTGGTGAAGCGGTCGCGCAGATGCATTAGCCAACCAAAGGGTTTGGTAACGACCCAGCAAAACGGCAACATCGGAGCGTTGCTTTTATCGTGCAGGCAAAACCAAAATCGCCAATAATTGATGGCAGCCTTGAGTTTTTGAGCGAACGGCACATCGTAACTGTTGAGTTCACAATAATGCGTGGTAGATGCCATCGGGCTATCCATGCGTATGCGCACAATGCGCTTTGTCAACCCGTCGGGCAAATAATCTGCAACATAAATAGGTTCATTAAAGAATCTCATTCTATATTTTTGTGCTATCCTAAACCACACAAGTGCCTCAGGGCAAAAGTTCTCACCCACAAACTCGGGGAACGGGAACTCTCTCAACACGCTTGTTCGGAATACTTCTTTCAAATCACCTACAACATTGTGTTCAAATCTAATCCTCAAGGCATCACAATCGATGTGATCATCAGGCAAACCAAATCCGATAAGATTCCCATTAGGGTAGATGTCCAGCCCACACACGCCAGCAAACCCTTCATTGAATCTTATATCTTCATACTGATTCTTTATAATGTAAATTGAATTATCCAACAACAAATCATCGCTATCCACAATAAAAAACACTTCACCACAAGCCTCTCGCACTCCGCGGTTTATTGCACGATGCTTGCCTCCGTTTGACTGCTTGAAATAGCGTATCGGAAAATTTGCTTCAGCAATGAAATCATTCACTACACCCTTAGTGTTGTCGGTACTACCGTCGTCAACAATCACCCACTCAAAGTCGCGGCACATCTGCTTCTGCAGGCTTGCATAAACCCGCCCAAGCAAATGCGCTCTATTATATGTCGGAGTAAATACTGTTAACAGCATCTATTTATACAATTTATCGTCATCGTAGCGGTTGTCGTATTCATACAACTCGTAAATAAAATCGCCGTCGCGGTGGCCATCGCTGAAGAATGTCTTGTATGGGTAGAGCAGAACACCCCATGCAAAAAGGATTCTTACATAAAGCAAAATACTCATTGCTATCAATGCCATATTATAATAGTCAATCCTGCGGTCTTTTGTTGCCATAATGGTCAATGTGGCTATCAATCCACTCATGTAATTCCAACTCAGGCGGCCACCATTCTGGCTTTGCACAAACACCAGCAATATACCACAAAACATAAATGCCATATTCACTACCGTCACTTCTATATTGTTGTTCTCGTCAATCCTGTCGTATCGCATTAATATCAACGTGACAAATACAACCGCCTCGAGCAAATACTCAAAGCGGAAGCCTATGGTGTTTTGTTCCTCCATGGCGCCCATACGCAACTCAGCATTCGTTATCTCGCCATATTGCTCAAACAAGTCGGCAGGAATGCTGGTAAGCCCAATTGCCAAGCATACTGCCAAGCCCGTCAACACCATCCATGGCTTGAATTTTATGTTTGGAAGAAAATACAACGGCGCAAAAACAATAGCCGAATTGTGTATGGTGTAAGCCAACAATACTATGGCGAAAAATTTCACCGGCTTGCGCTCAACAACATATTTGATTGCCAACCAACAAACCGATGCTGCCAACACCTGACGCAGATAGGTGAACGTAAAGAAGAACCAAATGCCCATAAACAACATCACTGCAAACGGATAGTTGTTTGCATAGCGTTTGAGTGACTGATATAAACACAAATACACTATAATTGTATATATCAAAATAAAGACATATCGGTTCTGGGTCACAAAGCTGATGATGTAGTTTAGTGTGTCATATCCGAATTCTGTTGGGTAAAACACATACAACGCCGTTTCTTGAAGCGGGACACCGTCTGACACCGATTCACACAAACCATCAAACAACTCGCAATAGATGTAACGGTCGTAGCCGCCAAGCATATCGCTAATGCCTACAAATAGCCCCAGAAGCAGCATCATGCCAAACAAAATGCCTTTCGACTGCGCTTTCTCGCTGTCATACGTCAGCAAATAAAGCAGTATCACCGCAAAAAGCACCAATATATATGTTAACATATCAGTTTTATATTTTTAATGTAACAACACAAAACACACAAGAAAGTTACAAAAAAATCCTCACCCTCGCAAAAAAACTATACCACGCAATCGCTCTCCTTATATGAATACTCACGAATATCGTGTTTATCTTTAGTCGTTATACTGCTACTGCGCCGAAGGTGCTTAACCATGCTTAACCGCTGGTGAAGCACCAAAGGTGCCCATCATTCCGCAGGTTTCACTTCGTTCCACCAACGGCTAAGCATAGTTTGCCATCTTCGATGGCATTTTTGTCGCATCTATTCACGAGAAACCATCTCCACCGCCAATTTCGCTCAATGAACTTTTCACAAACCTTTAGGGGCAAACATGCCGAACAGAGCTTGCGAGGCACGGGCGCGGTCGTGTTCGCGCAGCACTGCCGTTCTGCCTGCCTCAGCCATCACCTCGTAGCGCTGGCGATTATCGGCAATGTCGCGCAACATATCAGGCACTTCAGAAGCTCGCTCATACTGCAGGCATTCCTCGCCATGACGCACTGCAATATTCTCCATGGCATATGCGGTGCCTATCACCAGCAAACCGTTGGTGATGGCATCAAGCACCTTGCCTTTAGTGCCCGAGCCAACGGATATCGGCGTGAGCTGAACGTCATGGCGGCAAAGTTCCGCTGCATAATCGGGGGCAAAGGCTATTATACGGCTCTGCCAACCTGCGTCAAGCAGTCGCTTGTGCATCGGCTCCCAACCTTTGCCGAGAAAAGTAAACTCGTAATGTTCAGCAAGGTCGACATTGGCAGCAAGTTCGTCAATCAACTCAACAGCACCGGCATGCATATAAAAGTCGTTGCGTCCGGCAAGCACCAACCGAATTTTTGGTTCACCAAACCGGATGCGGCGCCCGGAATTATAATTATAGTGCGGATGTCTCAAAAAACCCACATCTATCTTTGGATTAATCTTCAGCTGCATATCGCGGTCGGCTGCCCCTACAACATGATAGCGTGCACACGTGGGCGCATTTGCAGCTAAACGGCGAAACTTGCGCATCATCACTCGGCATCGCAGCCACTTAACGCGCCCAAGCCACGGCATCGCCACCATGCGCTCATAAAACAGCATACAGCAATCAGGGCCCGTGTGCACTTGCGATATGCCAGCCAACTGACGCGATATGCCAGTGAGCTCCTCACCATAAATCCACACCCCATCGGGGCGCATAGCCTTGATGTGCGCAACCGTCGCTCGGTCGAGCCGCAGATAGTAATGTGGTGGATAAGGCAAAAGCATTCTCACAAGAAGGCTCATAACGCCCTTCAGCCCCAGCAGCCAAGCCGCCAACCGACTAATCGGCAGCACATTAATCTTCAGCCGCAACTCCTTCTCCACAGCAGCTATCTTCTCAGCCGTAAGCCCGTTGGTGTTGAAAGTGAACACCTCAACCTCCACATCTTCAGGCCTATGCACCATCAAGTGATAAGGCAACGCCGACGTGCCACCGATGTTATCCGATGCCGGCGCCATATATGATAAGTATATGATTTTCATAATATTTCACTGGAATATAATAACATGTTAATTATTCAGCCCCAACCGATATTGCAAAAAATTCCTTAATACCCTAAGAAACGCAGCAAATTTCACTACCTGTTTATTGCCACTTTTTAAAAGCAGCCATTCCTGCAGGTTCAGACGATATCCATACTTCTTAATATCAGCCTTTGTCTTTTTAATAAACTCATGGCTACCTTCTGCAACCAGCTCTGGTGATTCGTATGCCACTTTATTGATTCCGTTAATACGACTCCAACATATTTCTTTCATATAATTGCCCAATAATTCTGCGGGAATCGATTGTTCTCTTGCCGAATCAAACGCATACTCATAGTCGAGCGACGCCCTCTTAGTGTGCAACACACTGAATGCATTTCTTCGGAAATTATATACCTTCTCATACAATATCTGTGGAGCTCTTTCTATGCTGAACAAAATGCGTATATTCATTATCATATCCTCGCAGCCATCAATTTCACGAGGGAAATCAAACATTCGTTCTGTCATTATTTCTCTTCTATAGAGTTTCGCCCATGGCGCTGGCGGCAACAATCGTGCAGTAAT
>JBJECZ010000212.1:0-13006 GCA_051871555.1 Muribaculaceae bacterium
CAACCATTCCGACTCGTGGTTTGTGGGCGTAACGCCTAATCTGGTGTGTGGCGCATGGGTTGGAGGTGAATATCGCTGCATACACTTCCGTACCGGCGCTTTGGGTCAGGGCAGCCGCACAGCGTTGCCTATTTGCGGCTATTTTTTGCAATCGGTGCTCGGCGACAACCAGTTTAAGCGCTACCATGGCAAATTTGGCGCGCCAAAGGAATCGATTGACGCTGCCGCCTACACCTGTCAAGGGTGCGTATTCAGCAACGACTCTGATTCGGTGGACATTGAAGGAGATTCGCTTGACGTGGATATTCTAACTGCCGACCCATCGGAAATGGGCATCGGCGATGAAGGGCAGACCGCCGGGGCGTCCGACCTACCCGAGGGCGAGAATCCCGACGAAGCGGAGTGAATTGAGCACTTAGTCACACACTTTTTACGTGATTTACGAGTTCTTTCTTCGTAATTTTTGATTCGCTTTATTATATTTGCATAAATAACGAGATTGCATGGAGAATAAGACGCTAAAACGATTGCCGGTTGGCATTCAGACATACGAGAAAATGGTGGAAAGCGGCTGCTTGTATATCGACAAGACAGAATACATCTACAAGATGGTGAATTATAGCAACTACATCTTTCTGAGCCGCCCGAGGCGGTTCGGCAAGTCGTTGCTTGTGTCCACTCTCCAAGCCTATTTCGGGGGCAAGAAGGAACTTTTCAAAGGGCTCTATATCGATTCGGTTGAGAAGGACTGGACCGAATATCCGGTGCTGAAATTCAGCCTGGCTTCGGCAAAGCATACCGATGTGGAGCAACTGAAGCGATTCCTCAGCACCATGCTTGAGCGCGAGGAAAAGAAATGGGGAATTACTACGCCGAAAATAGACCCGAACGACCGCTTGCACGAACTGATTCTTACGGCGCATGAGCAGACCGGAAAGCAAGTGGTGGTGCTTATCGATGAATACGATGCGCCGCTGCTCGATGTGTCGCACCAAGGGGCGTTGCTCAGTGAAATGCGACAGGTTATGCGCAACTTCTACTCTCCACTGAAAGATTGCGACCCATATCTGCGGTTTGTCTTCATCACTGGTATCACCAAGTTCTCGCAACTGAGCATCTTCAGCGAACTGAACAATCTGCGCAATATCTCGATGCTGCCCGAATATGCTGCCATTTGCGGCATAACCGAAGATGAGATTCGTACGCAGATGTCGGACTATCTCGACGTCTTCGCTCGAGCAAGAAACAAAACCCGCGAGGAAGTGCTTAGTGCACTCAAGCGCCAATACGATGGCTATCATTTCGCGATGCCTTCGCCCGACATATTCAACCCGTTCAGCCTGCTTAACGCGCTTCTCGACAAGGCAATCAAGAGCTACTGGTTTGAAAGCGGCACGCCTACATTTTTGATTGAGAAACTGAAGGAATTCAACGTGCTGCCGTCGATGCTCAAACCAACAATGACGATGGCTTCGGCATTCGATGCTCCTACCGAGAGTATGACGTCGGTGATTCCGCTGCTCTACCAATCGGGATATTTCACTATCAAAGACTATAACGAACCAGCCGACCTTTACACGCTCGACATCCCCAACCAAGAAATACGCATCGGGCTGATGCAGAGCCTGTTGCCGAACTATGTGCAGATTGATACCTACAAAGGCGTCACCACGGTTGCCGAGATGTATTTGGCGCTGTTAAAGGACGACCTCGACGAGATGCTGCGGTTGCTGCAGGCTTATCTGCTAACCGTTCCGCAATGCGACAACACCAACTACGAGGGGCACTATCAGCAGCTGCTATATGTGATTTTCTCGCTGCTGGGCCGCTACGTCGACGTGGAGGTGCGCACATCAAATGGACGCGTGGATATGGTGATGGATTCAGGCAAGGCGCTATATTTGTTTGAACTGAAGCTCAACAAATCAGCCGAAGCGGCCATGAACCAAATCAACCTGAAAGACTATCCGTCGCGGTTCGCGCTCAGCGGCTTGCCAATAGTGAAAGTCGGCATCAACTTCGACCTCGAGCGCCACACCTTAGAAGATTGGAAGATTGAAGTCTGAAACGATATTCAAGCAAGATGATTTATGACTTTGCAAGGATTTCCGGCAGCCATGCAGTCGGAAGGGATGTCGTGTGTCACCACGCTGCCGGCGCCAATCACGGTGCGGTCGCCAATCGTAACACCCGGGCATACGGTCACGTTTCCGCCAATCCAGCAATCTTCGCCTATTACGATGGGAAGTGCCGTTTCGATTGTTTTTCGGCGCTGCATATAGTCGATAGGGTGCTGCGGGGTGTAGAGCGAGCAATTTGGACCGATTAATGTGCGGCAGCCAATGGTGATGTCGCCGGCATCAAGAAATATCCCGTTGTAATTCACAAATACGCCTTCGCCGATATGCAGCCCGTTGCCGTGGTCGCAATGAAATGGCGGCAGGATAGTTGCCGATTTTGGCACTCCGGGAATCAAGTCCTCCAACGCTTCGCGATAACCATCGTGGTCGATACCCAATTTGTTGAAGCGTTCGCACGCCAGTCGCGAGCGTTTCAGGCTGCGGTCGATTACCGGATTTGTCCAATCATACAATTCACCTGAGCGCATTTTGTTCCACTCGGTCATGTCGTCGGCATTGGCAGCCGGCTCTTCCTCCTTGATGCGTTCAAGCAGTTTGCTCGCCATTGGGTGCCCCAATTCGGCTGCTTTTGTGAGAATTTCTTTGGCTTTGGCGACATCTTTTTCCACGCAGTCGCCGTTGAGAAACCTGCGTCCGACCGAGAATAGCGTCTCGGCATCCGACTCATATTGATAACTATTGTTGCTACAACCCATCTTTTATGATTTTAATACTGAGAAATAATGTGATTTAGGAATATATCGTAGCCACTATGCGGCGAGTACCGCCATGGTTGCGAAACTCGCATAGGTAGATGCCTTGCCATGTGCCCAAATTCAGTCTTCCGTTAGTGATGGCGATGGTTAGGCTGACGCCCAATAGCGAACATTTGCCGTGAGCCGGCATATCGTCGTCTCCCTCAAACACATGGCTATAGTATGGTTCTTTCTCATGCACCATACGGTCCAGTATCTTGTGCAAATCGTGGCGTACATCGGGGTCGGCATTCTCGTTTATGCTCAAGGCGCATGATGTGTGTTTCACAAATAGGTGCAGCAGCCCCGTAGGTGGCAATGGCTGCGGCAGATGCGACAATATCTCTTGCGTCACGAGGTGGCATCCGCGCCGCTTGGCTGACAAGGAGAATTCGACTTGCTGAATCATGGCTGATATTTTGTGAAGTTATATTTCGTTCGCAACTCTTCGCGCTCAGTCTCGCCAAGCGAAAGGAAATAAGCCTTCCATCCAGGGCAGAAATTAATATGCCAACGCCAAAATCGGCCTATCAGCGACTTTGGTGCGCGGTCGTATCGGCGCCTCATTGGGCATTGCTCGCAATTATGATTCTTTTCCATGCTCTTGGTGCATTATGAAATTGCGATGTAAAGATAGCAATGATTGCCCAGAAACGCCAACTGAATTGTGCCCTAATTTCCAATGCAATTTGCCACAAATTGTAATTGGAGGGGGTGATTGTTGCCTAAAAAAATTGCAACTTAGATGAGAGCTTGCTTGATATCTTCGATGATGTCGTCGACATCCTCCAGCCCCACGCTGATTCGTATGGTGGTGGGCAGCACATCCATTGCAGCTTTTTCTTGTGCAGAGAATCCGCCAAAGATGGTGGAATAGGGATGTATTGCCAAGGTCTTGTTGTCAAACAAATTTGTAGCCCGCCGCACGAGCTTCAACGAATCGATGAACCTATAACATGCCTGTTCGCTTTCAAGGTCGATGGTGAACATGCAACCGCTGGTGGCGCCAAACTGCGAATGTGTAAGAATGTGATATTTGTTGTCGGTAAAACCGAGGTAATTAACGCGTTGAATTTGTGGTAAATTGCGAACGGCATGTGCCACAACCGAAGTGTTTTTTTGCTGCACACCGTAGCGAGCTGCAAGCGTTTCAAGACCCAAAGTCTGCATATAGGCAGCATGAGGCGTCATATATCCGCCGATGTTGAACAGCAATTCAAAACGAATGCGCTTGTTCACCTCAGGGAATGTGCCGTAGTCAATCACAAGTCCGCCCAGCGATGTGGCACCGCCGCTGATGTATTTGGTGCTGCTGACCACCTCGATGTCGACACCCAAGTCGGCGGCGCGGAACTCGGTGAACGGAATCATTGTGGTGTCAGCCACAAGAGGCACGCCGTGTTGGCGACAACATCGCGATAGAGCGCGCAGGTCGGCAACTTCCATCTGCGGATTGGTGATGATTTCAAGATAAAGAAGGCACACACTGTCGTCGTTCATTGCTGCTTCCACAGCTTCGATGTTGGTGAGGTCGACAACTTTATTGCGCACTCCAAATCGTGCTAATGTTTTGGTTATCAAAGAGAAAGAGTTGCCAAACAGGTGAGGCGAAGTCACTATTGTTTTTCCAGCTTGTGCCACACTCATCAGCGCATTGGTGATTGCTTGCATGCCGCTGCTGAAGGCAAACACGTTGGCGGCATTGGTTATTGCCTTCACCTTGTTTTCGAAGTATGTAACCGTTGGATTCATCACGCGGCTATAATCCGGTTCGAGCACCACTCCAGTGAAAGCATCGGTCATCTGTGCCGCCGTATCAAATTCGTAGGCGCAAGTGTGATAAACCGGCATTGCAAGTGCTCCATAGGCATCTTTTTTGGGGAAAGGGGTGTCGATTGCTTTAGTTTTTAGTTTCATGTGTTTATATGGGTTTTGTTTACTTTAATTCCATTAAATAATCGCCTCGCTTAAACACGGCGCTCACACCGTCGATTTTCTTAAAGCCATATTGCTCATATAGGTGTATGGCGCTATAACATAGCTTATTGGTGATGATATAGACTCGGCGTTTGCCTTGAGCCGCAGCCTTGCCTAAGGCAGCCTCGATGAGCATGCGCCCAATGCCTTTGCCACGCAGCCGCTTGTCGACAGTGAATTTGGCGAGTTCGTAATCATAGTCGTTTCCATCCATGGCAAAGAATGCAATAGTGCCTACAACTTGCCCGTTGCATAAGGCAACAAGCATAAAACCGCCATCAACGCCATCGCGTATCTGCTCCATCTCTTCATAGTCGCGCTGCTCAAGCTGCCAATGCTCGGCAATCCAAGCGAAGTTGAGCCGACGGAAATCATCGTAGTGAGCTTGTGTATAATTCTTTATCTCAATCATAATTCTTTGCAAAAACCGAACGAAAATGCTGAATCACGCTGCCAGCCAGCATCATGCCAAAGATGCCCGTAATGTGGTTTAGCGAGCCGTTTATCTGAGCCTTGCTCGTGCACCACTCGTGATTCACAAGGCGTGGGTCGCCCGGAGCATCGTATTTTGCATCTGCCGAGCCCCATGTGCCGCTAAGCAGCTTTGCTTTGGGACACATGCATGCTGCCGTGCCACAGGTGTGGGCTTTGCCGGCGTTTTGCAAGGGCTGTTCTTCGCTGAAAACGCACTTGAACTTACGCCGGGGATAGTCTTTTGTGCGCTTAAACTTGTTGCGGAGCGCACGTGCCAGCGGGTCGCCTTTTATATCCCAGAACTCTGCCATTCTAATTTTTGTGGGGTCGATGCGCAACGCAGCACCCATACTGCTCAAAAACAGCAATTCGGAGGTTGCAACCGATGTGGCATGACGTATGAGGTGAGCCTTTTCCTGCAGTGAATCAATGGCATCAATCACGCAATCATATTGCTCAATATTGAATTGCGATGCGCTGTCTTTATTATAAATCATTTGTAGTGCGGTGATTTGGGCTTGCGGATTGATTTCAAGCAAGCGTTCTTTCAACGCTTCAACTTTAACCTTTCCCACCGTCTTGGTAGTTGCCATGTTCTGACGGTTCACGTTGGTGATGCACACGCGGTCGGAATCAACAATGGTGAGCTGACGTATGCCACTGCGCACCAGGCTCTCGGCACACCATGAGCCCACACCTCCAACCCCGAAGATTATAATGCGCTTTTGCGCGATGAAGTCGACAAATTCTTCACCGAGCAACAACTCATTTCGGTTATATATTCCCTTCTCTATCCCCGTCATTGGCATTAATTAAAGGTTGGCATAATCAAAGTTTTTATACTCATAGTTTTCTTCAGGGTCGAAGTATTCTTGGCTGCCGCCACAGCCCTGATAAACTAATCGCCCACAGCGATAAACGAGCAATTGCAAAAACGGCACCGGTTGCCAGTCGCCATCGCCAATGGGCTGAGTTGAGAACCACACCGTGTCGACGTCTTTTCGGAGCACATGCAAAGAGTCGCGATAATTTGAGTGGACATACATATATTCACCGTCCCACATAAGCAAATTGAGCTTGTTGCCAACCGACAATTCTGTAATCAATCGGTCGAACAGGCGAAAACGTTCTTCAGGCGTAAGTTGCCATCCCAATTTGTGCTGCTGCTTATTAATTTCGTCGATGAAATAGTAAAGGATGCGTTCGCTGTCGGTTTGACCCTCTTGCACGGTCTTGAAAGCATCGAGCTGCGCCGAAGAGAATATAGTGCCGTTGTGGGCAAGTGTCCACGAGCGCTCGCTGCTATCGTGTTTCACAAATGGGTGGCAGTTTTCATAAACCATGCGGCCCACGCTTGCCAGACGTATGTGTGCCACCATGTTGTCAATCAGTATGGGATGGGCAATGCGCTGGCGCAGATATAGGCTCCGGTTTGCACATGTGGCTTCCTTTTCAAGCGAAACGGCATCGCCATAGAAAAGAGCCAGCCCCCAACCGTGGCAGTGACGGTCGCTGTGAGAGAAAAACTCTCTGAGGTAGTTGTTTACGGTTATCTTATTGCGGCTGCTAAGGCCGAGTAATTCGCACATAATGAAAGCCCTTTATTAACAAAACCTCCGCTGAACTGGCGCCGTACGATGTCGGCATATCGGCAGTCGGCAGGATGTAAGATTTTATTGCGTTGAAAGTTAATGATGGCAAGAGAGTCGTCAAACAGAGAGTCGTCAGAGCTGATTCGGCGATAGAACTGCTCCATCTGCTCGAGCACACTTAGTGTGGCTTGCTTCACTGTGCCCACATAGCCATTTGGCATAACTATATTGCTGCCGTTCAGGTCGAAATGGGCAGCATTCTTGTAGTTGGCATTTGCCATCACTTGGTCGGCAGTGCTGAATTTCAGCTTTGGCGATGATGCAAGCCACAAAAGCAGCAGCTGGGCAAACATAACATCGCGCACATCAATGCCTTCTTTGCGCAAAGGATTAAGGTCAATCATGCGCAATTCAATGTGGTTGATTCCGCCTTTACGCAGGTTCTCAAGAGAGTTCTCACCTCGCGGTTTCAAACGTATGGGATAGTAAAGCTCGGAAGGTGCTGCAATCCATTTGTCGTCGACGTATTGCTGTATGCAGTTGGCGTAAGCCTCGATGCTGCTATAGTCAAACACGGGAGCAAATGCGTTCCAATAGCCGAGCTCGGAGCATCGCACCGATGCAAAACCCGAGAAATGGTCGCCTCCCGTTCTGCCGGTTTCAAAAAAAGACGTATCCATCAGCGGAGAAGCCGCTGTGAGCGTCACCATAACCCATCCATACATAACCAGCATCTCAGCCAACGAAAGATAAATCATGCTTTCGTATTTGCGATATTCTGCGCTTTCCTCACCTTTGACAACGCGAATTCCGGTTTCGACCTCATAGTTGCGACGTAACAAATCGCCGGCGAACGAATAGTTGAAATGAATGCCGGAGAACGTCATCTTATATCGGCCGTAACGGCTCGAGAGATACTCGCGGTAGCGCGTTTTTTGTTGCATCGTGCCGTGAAACGATGCAACAGGTATGTCGTCCTCATCCTTAATATATGGGGGATTTGAAAACGGCCAAAGATACTCGTGAGGGGAGAGTTCGCTAAGGCGATTGTTCACTTTTAGTGTATGGTCATAGAGGTTATTCACCACTTCGGCAGCGCTCTTGAAGATGGGAGTGTTTATCTCCACCTGGTTTTCGCAGAAATCGCGAGTGATGCATGGCTCGGTCTGAGAAAAGGGATGCGGCGAGTGCGACAAGTGCCCGTCTTCAGTTATGCGCAGCATCTCCTTTTCCAGCCCAAAATTGCCTTTTAATAACAATCTTCTTACCTCAATGTCATCAATGTTAAACATATTCTTCTATAGCCAATTAGTACCATCATTCCTTTCCAAAACAAACCGAGCCTGAGCGTCTAGTTCTTCGGTGTTGTTGCTCCATGCTATGAACACCTGAGCACCCATGCCGCCGGCGATGCTTGCAGGTGGAACACGCTCAATGAGCAGTCGCTCGCCCAACTCGTGGCGAACCTCGTCGGCACTGTGTCGGTAGTAAACCTTTTCGCTACGTCCAAAGTGGGTGACATAGCGCTGAAAATGCCAATCGGCAAAGCTGCGGTTTTCGCCATATACCAGCATCTCAGCCCAAATCTGATACACGTCGATATTGTAGGCAAAATTCATCTTGTCGGGGATATAGCCTCCCGGAGCACGCATGTTCACCTCAAGTCCAATCACATCGCCGCGTTTGCCAAGTCCGGCTTTATCCTCGTCGAGTCGAAAGAACTCGAAGTGGAAAAACCTGTTGCGCACGCCAAAGGCTGCCACTGTGCGCAACCCTGCTTCCCGCAAATCGTCGATTCGCTCCACGGGTTGCGTGTAACTCACATTCTCGCCTGTGCCTTGCAGTTGCGCCAGTGGTGTGGCTCTCATCACCTGACCGGTGAAAAACAGCACTTCGCCCCGGGCATTTACAATGCCGTCGAACGTCTCGACGTGCCCCGGCACAAATTCTTCCATTATAAAATAGCCTTCGGGATGATGGCTAATCGATTTGTTGTATCGGGCAATCAGCTCGTCGTCGTTGTGCAACTTCCATGTGTTGCTTGCACCCACTCCGTTGTCGGGCTTCACAATCACTGGATAGCCCACCTCGTGGGCAAAAGCCACTGCCTCGCCGATGTTGCGGATGAGGTGGAAGCGTGCAGTTTTCACTTTTGCCCGCTCGTAGCCGCGCTTCATCTGCGATTTCAGTTTCACTGCATTTATGTCTTGTTCTTTCCAGCCCGAACAAATGTTGAAATCGGTGCGCAAACGCGCTTCAAGCTGAAGCCAGTATTCGTTCTGGCTTTCTACGTGGTCGATGCGCCCATAGCGAGATATGTAATAGCCTGTGGCACGATACACCTGTTCATAATCCTCGAGCGAGCTGACATAGTAGTATTCGGTTAGCGACGACCACACTTCGGGCGATAAACTGTCGTAAGGCGTGTCGCCAATGCCCAGCACATTCACGCCAAGCCGCTTCAGGCGGTCGCAGAAGTTCCAGAAATGAAGGGGGAAATGTGGTGAAATAAATATTACGTTCATAATTCAGTGTCTTAGTTTAATAAATTAATAGTTTGTTGTCATTCCCACAGAAAATGCATCCAGTGAGGCACTTCGTGTTGCCATGACGCTTCGTTGTGGTTGCCGCCTTCGTTGCGCAACAGATAGGTGCGGGCGCCTTTCTGCTGCACCAGCCATTCCACCTCGCGAATGCGGTCTTCTAAGCCGGGGTTGCTCGACAGCTCGTTGGTTCCCCATGAGAAATAGATGCGTGTGTCGGGGTCAATCACTCCGTTGCCTATATCTACGCGAAAATTGTCCATGGCAGGCTGTATGGCAGGCGAGATGACAGCTGCTTTTGAGAATATATGGTTGAATTTCACCGCTCCGTAGAGCGACATCATTCCTCCCATCGAGTATCCGGCAATGGCAGTAGCCTCGCGATGCTGCCAAGTGCGATAGGTGGAATCGATGTGGCGTTTCAGTTCGCCTGTAATCCATTCAAATGTCTGATGCCCAACACCCGGGATATGCCCATAGATGCGCGATTCCAATTCGTAGGGGCAGTATTCGCGCACCCGAGTCCAGTCGTCCTTGGCACACTCAATGCCAACCACTATTATGCTTTTCCACCAGCCGTCGAGAAATTCTTTCAGTCCAAGAGACTTGCCAAAAGTGGCGTCGGAATCAAAGAAAAGGTTATGCCCGTCGAACATATATAGCACGGCATAGCGCTCGTTGGTGTCGTAATAGTTGTTTGGCAAATATAGGTGTATTCGTCGGATGTCGTTTGCGTATGGACACCAGATGTCGATTTTCTGTATCATGATGCATCTTGCTTATTAACCATTATCTTTATGCGTTGTCGTTCCTCTTAACTTATGCTCCCATGCCGGCAACTGTGCGAAGGCAGTTTATAAGGGGAAGTTGTCGAAGTCGTATAGCACCGTTGTCAGGTATCGCTCACCCGTGTCGGGCAGCAGAACCACAATTCGTTTGCCTTTGTTCTCGGGACGTTTGGCAAGAACCAGCGCTCCAGCCACAGCGGCGCCCGATGATATGCCCACGAGGAGACCTTCGGTGCGAGCAAGCTGCCGAGAGGTGCGTATGGCATCATCGCTGTCGATGTCGAGCACTTCGTCGATTATCGAGGCGTCATAGGTGTTTGGCACAAATCCTGCACCGATTCCTTGGATTTTGTGCGGTCCGCTTGGCTTGCCATTGAGCACAGCCGACGATGACGGTTCTACGGCATAAATCTTCACGTTGTGGTTTTGCTCTTTCAGATATCTGCCCACGCCGCTCACTGTGCCGCCGGTGCCTACACCTGCCACAAATATATCCACTTCGCCATTGGTTTGTTGCCAAATCTCGGGTCCGGTGGTTGCATAGTGCTTGGCAGGGTTGGCTTCGTTGTCGAATTGCTGCAGAATTATCGAGCCCGGGATGCTGTTATGCAACTCTTCGGCAGCCTTGATTGCTCCTTTCATGCCGTCTTTCCCGCTTGTGAGCCGCACCTCGGCGCCATAAGCTTTCACCAGATTTCGGCGTTCTACGCTCATCGTTTCGGGCATGGTGAGAATCAGATGATAGCCTTTCACTGCACTCACCAATGCGAGCCCTACGCCGGTGTTGCCCGATGTCGGTTCGATGATGGTGGCTCCGGGCTTCAGTATGCCTTTCTGCTCGGCATCTTCAATCATGGCAAGAGCAATGCGGTCTTTCACCGAGCCTCCGGGATTGAAATATTCCACTTTTGCCACAATGGGCGAGTCAATTCCTTGTTCCTTCGAAAGTTTGCCTAACTCAAGTAGCGGAGTTTTGCCCACGAGTTCTGTTAGTGATTTTGCAATTTGTGCCATAGTACTACCTTTTAACTAACCTTTTTATATTGCTATTAACTTAAATGCAAAATTATTGATTTTTGGTATATGCTTCCAACATTATCATAAATTATGGATAATTTATCTAAATAGAGTGTTTATAATGAAAAATTGTGCTAAAACAATGCAGCGCAAAGCGCAAATGCAGAATGTTTTTTTGTGCGTCGTTTGTGGTTGATTTGCGGCGGATTTGTGGTGACGCACGGTGTTTGAAGATGTGCATTTGCTTGTTTTGCGAGAATTTAAGTGCTATATTTGCAGAAGTTTGCAAGAGCAACGATTAGAAAACTGCGTAATTCATTAATTTATATTTAAGAACTTAAGTGAATAGTCAAAGAAAAAAGAGTCAGATTCAACTAATCAACTCCGATTCAAAGCCACACTACGCTTTGCTCGACGGGCTTCGTGGTGTAGCGGCATTACTTGTTGTGTGGTATCACATTTTTGAAGGGTATCAATTTGCAGGGCAGAAGGCGATAATTGATTTTGCCAACCACGGCTATTTGGCGGTGGATTTCTTCTTCATCTTGTCGGGTTTTGTGGTAGGATATGCCTACGACAGCCGTTGGGGCAAGACACTCACTCTTGGCGGGTTCTTCAAGCGCCGTATCATACGCCTTCACCCCATGGTGATTATGGGTGCCGTGATTGGCGCCGTGAGTTTTGCGCTGTCGGGGAATGCCCGTTGGGATGGCAGCCAATCAGCCACGTCGATGGTGATGGTGGCATTGTTGTGCGCAATGTTCATGATTCCGGCGCTGCCCGGACAGATGCGCGAAGTTCGCGGCAATGGTGAGATGTTTCCGCTCAACGGTCCGTGTTGGTCGCTGTTCTTCGAATATATAGGAAATATTTTGTACGCACTAATTATTCGTCGGTTCAGCACGGCTGTTCTTGCCGTTTTCACCGGTGTGTTGGGCTGTGCATTGGCGTGGTTTGCCATTGGCGATGTGTCGCAATACGGATGCATCGGGGTGGGGTGGACCATCGACGAAGTGAATGCGCTTGGCGGCTTGCTGCGCATGTTGTTCCCGTTCAGCATGGGCATGCTGCTTTCGCGCCTGTTCAAGAAGGGCAAAGAAGTGAAAGGCGTGTTCTGGCTATGCACGCTGGTGCTTGTAGTGCTGTTTCATGTGCCGTATATTGCCAGCAACGGCGCACTGTGCCTCAATGGCGTGTTTGAGATCGTATGCATTGCAGTTGTGTTTCCTGCTATTGTGTGGTATGCCGCTTCGGGTGCAACCACCGACCGCTTCAGCACCAATGCGTGCGCATTTCTCGGCAACCTGTCGTATCCGCTCTACATGGTTCACTATCCGGTGATGTATCTGTTCTATAAATGGCTCATCGACACCAAGCAATACAGCTTTGGCGAGACTTGGCAAGTGGCGCTGTTGGTTTATGCTGTAAGCCTCGTTTTGGCATGGGTGTGTATGAAGTTCTATGATATTCCTGTTCGCCGCTGGCTAACAAAAATTTCAAATTAAATGTGAAAAGATGTATAAATTTGTCATTCTTGTGACAAACGGCCATATAAAATAGGCTGGGATGTACAGTAGTTTGCATTGTTTATGAATCGTTCACATATTTTAAGTTTGTATTTCAAAAAGTGTTTGTAAATTTGCAGTGTCGAAAGGAACAATTAATTTTAAACATACAAAAACGAAACAAGCTACAAACAACGAAATATATACTTGAATTTTGGTTATGAGGAGGGTGTGC
>JBJECZ010000213.1:0-50899 GCA_051871555.1 Muribaculaceae bacterium
GTCGGACGAGTCCGATGACCCTGGACTTGCAACGCAAAAGCATCGCATACCGTTTATAAGGTGTGCGATGTTTTGTTTTCGATAGGGCGTGGATTTTATCTCGCATAGAAGCCTGTAGGGGCGTATGGCAATACGCCCTCTACATAAACCATACCACGTTTTTCTGCGGTATTTGCGAGCGAATATTGTTGGGTCTGCAACCGCTCCACGGTTGTGCGAGGTGGGGTGTGTTCGGCTGTCCCCACATAGTCGCCTACGGCGCCAATGTGGGGTTAGAGAGGATGTAACCGCTCCGCGGTTAATATCATCTGATAATCAAGTGTTTACATCTTTAGGTGGTAGGGCGTGCACAACCGCGCGAGCGGTTGCAACTTCTATAACCTCGCGTTGACGACAAACGTAGTGCAGTCGGCTACGTGGGGATAAGCGGATGAATCCCCGTCCAAAGTCAACCGTGGAGCGGTTGCAGACCCTGCTGCAGGGGGTCGCGTCCTGTCCGGAAGCGGACGTACTTGCATCCTCGATTTCCGCAAGAGGCCTCTGGGCTTATGCAACACGCCTCTACAGCCAGGCATGATTCACAGTTGAAGCTAATTAGATTGCAAAACAAACCAAAACAGTCTTTTTTTGTGAGAATATTCGCGGCAGTTTATTAATTTTGTGTAGGAAAGATAAACTACTACAAAAAACCGATATGAAAACTAAACGAATTTTGGCTTTGGCAGCAATGGCATTGGTTGCGGTTGCTATGTGGGCACAGCAATGCCCGGTGAGTGTGCGGTGGCAGATGGGCGAGAACAGTCGCCGCTCGTTTTCTGCCTATTTCACCATCAAGAATACTGGTAGCGAAACGGTTGGCAACCGCTGGGCGCTCTACTATAACAAGTTTTCGAACAACATTAAGATGGCAGAGGGGCAGCCGCTGGATTTGAAGCCGGTGGTGAACTACAATTACGTTTGCTTGAGCCCGAACGACCGTTACAAGCCGCTTGCTCCGGGTGAGGAAATCACCGTTGAGGTGGTGAGCAGCAGCAGTTTCCGAAACATCAGCGATAAACCCGACGGTATGCACTTTGTGGCAGAGCCTGGCGGCAAGGCTGTGGCGGTGCAGGTTGAAGTGGCTCCGCTTGAAGAGTATAAACAATTCAGCGTGAGCGGTTTCAAGAATTATGCCGACGGCAATTATGTGTATAGGCAAAACGCGTTGTCGAACCCCGAGAGCAATCTTGACTGCGACGTGAGCGAATATGCCGTGATGCCTATGCCAAAACAGGTGACACTTAATGCCAAGGGTGAACGCGTTGACGTGCCCGCCGAGGTGGCTGTGGTGAGCAAGTCGGCGTATCTGACCAACGCAAAGAATTATTTGGTGCGCCAGTTGCAGCGCCTCGGCGTGAGCGATGTGGCAAAAGCCAAGTTCAAGATTACGCTTAGCATTGAGCCTGCCGTGAGCGAGAATCGCGAGGCGTATGTGCTCGAAGTGGGCAAAAAGGGTATTAGCGTTGCCGGACAATCGGCAGAGGGCGTGCTCAATGGCGTGAAAACCCTCACATCGGTGCTTGAATTTATGAATTGCAAGCAAATCAGCTGCGCCCGTGTGGTTGACTATCCCGATTTCCATTATCGTGGCATGATGCTCGACATAAGCAGAAATTTCATTCCGTATGCCGATTTGCTCGACTTCATCGACCGCTTGGCAGAATACAAGGTGAATGTGCTTCAGTTGCATTTCTGCGACGACGAGGCGTGGCGTCTGGAAATTCCCGGGCTGCCCGAACTCACCGAGGTTGGTGCCCGCAAAGGTCATACGCTCAACGATTACGAGGCTGGATTTATGATGCAGACCTATGCCGGCAGCGGTAACCCCGACGACGGCAAGGCACCAGCCAACGGCTACATCACCCGCAGCCAGTTTGTGGAGATGCTGAAGTATGCCCACGAGCGCGGCGTGAAAATCATACCTGAAATAGAGACTCCGGGGCATGCGCGTGCAGCCATTGTGGCGATGCGTTATCGCTATAAGAAATACATCGACACCGATGAGCAAAAGGCTAATTACTATCGTTGCTTCGACCTCGACGACAAGGGGCGCTACGAGTCGGCACAAGGCTTTGGCGACAATGTGCTGAATGTGGCTGAGCCGGGCACCTACCGCTTGCTGATGAAGGTGGTGAGAGAGTTGCAGAATATGTATGCTGACGCCGGTCAGCGCCTCGACATTGTGCATTTGGGCGGCGACGAAGTGGCAAAAGGATGCTGGGATAATTCGCCAAAGGTGAAACAGCTAATGAAGGAAAACAACTATAAGAATGAGCGCGACGTGGCTGAGCATTATTTCCTCACCATAACCAACTGGCTTGCCGAGCAAGGCATCAAGGTGGAAGGCTGGCAGGAAGTGTCGACCGGTCATAGCGATGACTATAACGCCAAGGTGAACCCGAAGCTTGCCGGCGTGAACGTGTGGAGCACCATCGGGTCGCGCGACACCATCGCCTATTCGCTTGCCAACCGCGGAGTGCCGGTGATACTGTCGAATGTGGGCAATCTTTACCTCGATATGGTGTATCGCATGCACGAATATGAAAACGGTTTGACGTGGGGCGGCTGCGTCGACGAAATCACCAGCTTTGAGACGCTGCCGTTCAACATCTATCGCTCGGTGCGCACAGCCTATAATGGCGAGCCCGTCGACCTTGAGAAGACGGCAAAGGGCAAACCCGACATCAAGCGCAAAGATTGCATCGTTGGGCTTCAGGCACAATTGTGGGCTGAAACCATTCGCAACTATGGTATGGTGCAGGAATATGTTTTCCCGAAGATATTCGGACTCGTAGAGCGTGCTTGGAATGCGTCGCCGGCATGGGGCGAAGGCTCGCTCGATGAGGCAAAATACCTTGTCGACCGAGCTGCTTACAGCATGCGCATTGGACGGCGCGAACTGCCGCACCTTGCCCGCGTGGGCGCAAGCTTCCATCTTGCTCAGCCGGGCGCCATTGTTGATGAGGGAATGCTTAAGGTGAACACTGCGTTTTCGGGCGTGGATGTGCGCTACACCTTCGACGGTTCGGAGCCTACCGAGCAATCATCGCTGTGGTCGGCACCGGTTCAGGTGCCCGACGGCGTGAAGCAAATCAAGGTGAAAGCGTTCTATCTGGGCAAGCAAAGCGTAACCACCCGCTTAGATGTGAAATAACGATAATAATCAATAAACCCCTATTATTCACCATGAAACGAATATTCTTTGCTATGGCAATGGCGTTGAGCTGCGTGCTCGGCGTCGTTGCCCAAGATGTGAAGGAATACGACCTTTCCGACATTCACATCCGCGACCCATTCATCCTGCCCGACCAGGCGACGGGCACCTACTATCTATATCGCAGCGCCATGCAAACCACCCCAAAAGGCAAGGTGGGTGGCGTGGAGTGCTTCAAAAGCAAGGATTTGAAGCGATGGACCGGACCGTACACGGTGTTCACGGTGCCTGCCGACAATTGGATTACCGGCAAGGTGTGGGCGCCCGAGGTGCATTGCTACCGTGGAAAATACTATTTGTTTGCCACTCTGAATAGCAACATTGAGTGGAAGAAACGTATGGAGGATTGGCCTGCTTACACATTCCGCGGCGTGCAGGTGTTCTGCGCCGACAAGCCCGAAGGTCCGTTCTTGCCGTTCTCGCTTATGCCCACCACGCCCATCGACCAGATGGCGCTCGATGGCACGCTTTACGTGGAGGACGGTGTGCCATATATGGTTTATTGCCACGAATGGGTGCAACTTGCCGACGGCGCAATGAATGTGGTGAAGATGAAACCCGACTTGAGCGGCATAGATGGCACTCCGGTGCGCCTGTTCAATGCCTCAAGCGCCAAATGGAGCACGGGCACCAAGCACAAAGGCGGGGCGCCCGATTCATTTGTCACCGACGGCTGTTTCCTCTACACCACTAAGACCGGCAAGTTGCTGATGATTTGGTCGAGTTTCTATAATAGCGACTATGCCGTGGGAATTGCCGAATCGGTTACCGGTAGAATCACCGGACCGTGGATTCAGCAGCCCGACATGCTGTTCAGCGCCAATGGCGGCCACGGCATGATTTTCCGCAGCTTCGAGGGCAAACTCTACATTGTGCTGCACGGACCAAACACGCCATCGGGTGCCGAACGTGCTCGAATGTTTGAACTCGTCGATGTTGGAAACACGTTAAAAATCAAGTGATTACTCAATCTCCTCGGCGCGATATTTTGTTAGCGTGAATGTGCGCTGCACCGTAGGCGGAATCTCGCCGCGATAGTGGGTGACGTACACCAGTGTTACATCGGGGTTGGCAGTGATGTGCTCAATCACGTTGCTTGCCAATCGCTTCATGCTCACGTCGAGTCCGTGCAGCGGTTCGTCGAGGATGAGCAGCGCCGCCGGTTTGAGCAGAGTGCGTGCAAGCAGCACCAATCGTTGTTCGCCGCTCGAAAGGGTGCTGAAGCGACGTTCGGCAAGATGAGCGATGCCAAACACCTCGAGCCATTGCATTGCCTGTTGGCATTGCTCGTTGCTGGCATGCACATACAGCCCTTTCACGTCGTGCAGGCCGCTTGCCACCACCTCAAGCACGTGGCGGTTGCCGCGGAAGTAGAGGTGCATCTCGGGTGAGATGTAGCTGATGTTGCGCTTGATGTCCCAGATGCTTTCGCCCGAGCCTCGCTGATGGTCGAAAATGGTGATGTCGTTGCAGTAGCCTTGCGGATTGTCGGCGCAAACCAGACTGAGCAGCGTGGATTTGCCGCTGCCGTTTTCGCCAAGCAATGCCCATTTTTCGCCTGCAGCCACTCGCCAGCACACTTGCTTGAGTATGACGTGGCTGCCGTACATCACGTTGCAGCCGTTAAGGCTGAATGCCGTGGAAAACCGCTCATGGCTGTCCACCTTCCACTGCGACAGCTTTGGCAGTTGGCGTGGCTTGAAAAGCCCTTGGCATTGCTCGATGGCTTCAGCGAAATTGTTGCTGTCCACATCGATTGTTCTGCCTATTTGCATGTTGCTCATGGGAATGATATGCTGGGTGAATGGCGGAATGTGTGCCGGGTCGCAAAGCAGCAGCATCACGGTTGTGCCTTGTGCCACAATGTTTTGCAGCAGGTGGTTGAGCAGTTCGCGGCTTTGTTCGTCGAGCCCGATATAAGGATTGTCAACAATCAAGATGTCGGGGCTGAAAGTGAGAATGTTTATTATGAGAAATTTGCGCAGCTCGCCGCTCGAGAGGAAATTGATGTGTTTGTCGATTATGTCGCCCGTGTGCAGCCGTTGGCAAAGGTCGTTCCACACGTCGAGGCTTATTTTGCCGTCGATAAGCTGGCGCACGGTGGGAATGTCGTCGTTAGCCATGCTTTCGAACCGTTGCTGATAGTATGCCTCCGAAAAACCCGTAAGCGCATGAATATCAGAAAATTCAACGCTGCGTATCTCAAGGCTTTTCTTGTCGCCGATGATGCGGTTGGTGGTGAAGTTCCAGCCGTTTTCAATGATGTTGGCGAGGGTGGTTTTCCCGCAGCCGTTGCTGCCAACCACGGCATAGGTTTTGCCACGTTCGATGGTGAATGTGTGAGGGTTTTGCAGCGTGATGCCTCCAAGATATTTCAACGTAGGGCTCACAGCCTGAAGCAGTGGCGTGGATGTATGATTCATTGCTAACGAACTTAATGATGTTGTTTTTGAGAAAATCTTTTTTACCTTGTTTTGCGGTGGCAAAGTTAGCAATTATCATCGAAACACGCTTGCCGAATTGTGGCAAAGATGCACAATGTTACAGCCCAAACCAAAAAAATCGGGTAAAAATGCAAGTAATATTACCAAAGTTGCCCAAAGAGAACGAAATAATTAGTAATTTTGTTATCTAAAATAGATTTCAAAAAAATATAACGGTATATGAAAAGCGATAGCGTGGTTATCATACCCACCTACAACGAAAAAGAGAACATAAGCAACATCATCGCTGCGGTGCTTGGCAGAGAGCATCAATTCGACATATTGGTTATTGATGATAATTCGCCCGACGGCACGGCAGCAATTGTAGAGGGGCTGATTGCAGAGAATCCCGAGCGAATTAATTTGCTGAAGCGTCCCGGCAAGCAGGGGCTTGGCACTGCTTACATTGCCGGATTTAAGTGGGCGCTCGAGCACGGCTATGAATATATCATCGAGATGGATGCCGATTTCTCGCATCGACCCGAGGACTTGGTGCCGCTCTATGAGGCTTGTGCTGTTCATGGTGCCGACGTGTCGGTTGGCTCGCGATACATCAGCGGTGTGAATGTGGTTAACTGGCCGATGGGGCGCGTGTTAATGTCGTATTATGCTTCGGCTTACGTGCGAATAGTCACCGGAATGAATGTGCGCGACACCACTGCCGGATTTGTGTGCTACAACCGACGTGTGCTGCAAACAATTTGCCTCGACGAGGTGGAATTCAAGGGCTATGCTTTCCAAATTGAAATGAAGTTCACTGCTTATAAGCTTGGATTCAAAATCAAGGAAGTGCCTATCATTTTTGTGAACCGTGTGCTTGGCTCAAGCAAGATGAACACAAGCATTTTCGGCGAAGCATTCTTTGGGGTGATTAAACTGAAGATGCGCAGCGTGTTCGGAAAATTCAAGCGAAATTTATAATTAGTGACATAGTTTTTTTTTATAGGGGCTATCTGAATTCGATTGAACAATCGTGGTTGAGACAGCCTTTTTTATAAAGATATAAGAAAAATGATACTGTTATATAATGGCATATTAATTAATGAGGGTGTGGCTGAAAAAGGATTTGTAGCCATCGATGGCAATGTGATAAGCCAAGTGGGCACCGGCGAGCCGCCGGCGCAGCTAATGGCAGATGCTACCGAGCTGGTTGATGTTGCCGGCGACTATATTCTGCCGGGAGCCATCGACGACCAAGTGCACTTCCGCGAGCCGGGACTGACGCACAAAGCCGACATCGAGAGCGAGTCGCGTGCGGCGCTGGTGGGCGGTGTAACCTCGTTTATGGATATGCCAAACACCAAACCGCAGACTGTGACGCTCGATGCCCTCGAGGCAAAATATGAACGTGCCGCAGCCACCTCGCACGTCAACTACAGCTTCTATATGGGAGCCACCAACGACAACATCGACGAGGTGAAACGCGTTGATTTCGCAAAGGTGTGTGGCGTGAAGGCGTTTTTGGGCGCCTCCACCGGAAATATGCTCATCGACAAGAGTTCGTCGCTCGAGCGGTTGTTTTCGGAGGTGCCTGCCATCATTGCCATCCACAGCGAGGACGAAGCAATAATTCGCGCCAATGTTGAGCGTTATCGCGCCGAGTATGGCGACGATGTGCCTGTGGCGATGCATCCGCTCATTCGCAGCGCCGAAGCTTGCTACGAATGCACGGCGCGGGCTGTTGACTTGGCTGCGCGCTGCGGCAGCCGCCTGCATGTGCTGCATTTGTCCACAGCCAAAGAGTTGTCGCTGTTTGGCACCGGACCGTTGGAACAGAAAAAAATCACCGCTGAGGTGTGTGTACATCACCTGTGGTTCGACGACAGCGCTTATGCCTCACTGGGTGCCCGCATCAAGTGCAACCCGGCGGTGAAAACCGTTGCCGACCGCAACGCGCTGCGTGCTGCTTTGATTGACGGGCGCCTCGATGTGGTTGCCACCGACCACGCTCCGCATTTGCTGAGCGAGAAAGAGGGTGGGGCGCTAAAGGCTGCATCGGGCATGCCGCTGGTGCAGTATTCGCTAATGGCAATGCTCGAGATGGCGCGCGATGGCGTGTTCACGCCGGCTCAAGTGGTGGAGAAGATGTGCCATGCTCCGGCACGGCTCTATCGCATTGCACGCCGCGGCTATCTGCGTCCGGGCTATTTTGCCGATGTAGTAGTGGTGCATTGCAGCCCTGAGGGACATGTGGTGAGCGATGCCGATGTGGTGTCGCGTTGCGGTTGGACCCCGTTTGTGGGCGCCAATATGCATCATTCGGTTAAGCGAACCTATGTGAATGGCGAGTTGGCTTACTGCGACGGCGTGGTTAACGAAGATGTGCGCGGCAGCCGATTGCTGTTTCAGTAACAACACTTAATTAACAAACACGAATATTCACTCTTTTTGAAGAATTATGAGCCTACCTAAAATTGATTTGAAATACGGATTGACTTCGCAGCAGGTTGAGGAATCGAGGCGAAAGCACGGAAGCAATATTCTCACTCCGCCGCCGCGCGAGTCGTTGTGGCATCTGCTTGCCGAGAAGTTCAAGGACCCGTTGATTGAAATTCTGCTCGTGGCGCTGGTGCTGTCGTTTGGCGTGTCGGCTTACGAGATTTTCATGGGAATGGGCGTGAAATCGTTGCTCGAGCCAATCGGGATACTGCTGGCTGTGCTTCTTGCCACTGTGGTGGGCTTCCTGGTGGAGGTGAATGCCAACAAGAAGTTTGAATTACTCAACAAGGTCAACGACGAAGTGAGTGTGAAGGTGATGCGCGACGGCAAGGTGCGCCACCTGTCGCGTCAACAGCTGGTGGTTGGCGATGTGGTGATGCTCGAAACGGGCGAAGAAGTGCCTGCCGACGGTGTGTTGCTGGCAAGCAGCACGCTGTGCATCAACGAGAGCACCCTCACAGGCGAGCCGATGGTGCGCAAGTCGCATCGCAAGCAAGATTTCGACAACGAAGCCACCTATCCCACCAACGAGCTGTTTCGTGGCACCACGGTGATTGATGGCCATTGCACCATGCAGGTCACTCGCGTGGGCGATGCCACCGAATACGGCAAGGTCTACACGGCTTCGCAAATCGACAACGGTGTGAAAACACCGCTCATGCAGCAGCTTGAGCGCCTGGGCAAAACCATTTCGTGGCTTGGCTATGGGGCGGCAGCATTGTTGTTTGTGGGTCGGGTGTTCTCCTATTTCATTGTCGACGACTCGTGGAATCTGCTTGAATTTATTGAATATATGCTCACAACGGTGATGCTTGCCGTGACGTTGATTGTGGTGAGCGTGCCCGAAGGATTGCCGATGAGCGTGACGCTGAGCCTGGCATTGAGCATGCGCCGAATGTTGAGCAACAACAACCTGGTGCGCAAGATGCATGCCTGCGAAACGATGGGCGCCGCTACGGTGATTTGCACCGACAAAACAGGCACATTGACTCAGAACCAAATGCAGGTGGCTAATGCCGAGTTTTTCGACCTTGCAGATGGTGCGCTATCCGACGACGATGGCAGCAAGATGGTTGCCGAAGGCATTGCTGTGAATACTACGGCGTTCCTCGAAGAAGATGCCACAGGGCGGCTTTCGGCATTGGGCAATCCCACCGAAGGCGCATTGCTGTTGTGGCTGAACGATAACGGATGCGACTATATGCAATTGCGCGATGCTGCCGAGGTGGAAATGCAGTTGCCGTTCTCCACCGAACGCAAATATATGGCAACCGTGGTGAGAAGCGCACAACTTGGCTGCCGAATGTTGTATGTGAAGGGTGCCAGTGAAATAATCTATGACTTCTGCTCGCAAACAGCGGGTTCTATGGACCGTGCCACGGTGGCGGAGCATCTGCTGGGTTATCAAAACAAAGCGATGCGCACACTGGGCTTTGCATGCAAGCGGCTCGCCGACGACGAAATTCCGATTCGTGATGGGCGGCTTGCCGTTGAGGGCATGACGTTCATTGGCATCGTTGCCATTTCCGACCCTGTACGTGCCGATGTGCCCGATGCCATCAAGGAATGTGTGTCGGCAGGCATACAGGTGAAGATAGTCACTGGCGACACTCCAGGCACAGCGCGTGAGATTGGTCGCCAAGTGGGCATCGTTGGCGACAACGACGGTAGCGATGTGTTGATTTCCGGACCGGAGTTTGCTGCATTGCCCGACGATGAGGCTGCCCACGTGGCTAAACACCTGAAAGTGATGTCGCGTGCACGCCCACAAGACAAATCGCGATTGGTGACGCTGCTGCAGAATCAGGGTGAAGTGGTGGCGGTGACCGGCGACGGCACCAACGATGCTCCGGCATTGAATGCCGCTCAAGTGGGCTTGTCGATGGGCGACGGCACCTCGGTGGCAAAAGAAGCCAGCGACATCACCATCGTCGACAACAGCTTTGCAAGCATCACCAAGGCAGTGCTTTGGGGCAGGTCGCTATATCTTAATATCCAACGCTTTGTGGTGTTTCAGCTAACGGTGAACGTGATTGCCTGTGTGGTGGTAACCTTAGGATCGTTTTTGGGCAAACAGGCTCCGCTGTCGGTCACTCAGATGCTGTGGGTTAACCTGATAATGGACACATTTGCTGCATTGGCCATGGCATCGTTGCCTGCCACACAGAGGGTGATGAATATGAAGCCTCGCCGCCCGGGTGCCGCCATTATAACGCGCAATATGTGGAAGTTCATCATTGGCTTTGGCACTGTGCTGGCTTTGGCGCTGAGTGGCTACCTGCTTTATTTGAAGGGTACAAACGGCGTTAAATTTGATTGGATATATATATTCGATTTTGCCCACGACATCGATTCGCACGAGTTGACCAAGTTCTTCACTGCATTTGTGTTTGTGCAATTTTGGAATATGCTCAACGCACGCTCATTCTTCAGCGGGCACTGGGCGTTCCACAAGATTGGCGAGTGTAAGGTGTTTTTTACCATGTGGGCTGTGATATTTGTCGGACAGGTGTTGATATCGATGTATGGCGGCGAGTTCTTCAAACTCACCAATTTGCAGTTTCACGAAGTGCTGTGGATAGCGGCTTACACCAGCGTGGTGGCTGTTGTGGGGCAGGTGGCATTTGCAGCTTTGCGACGCAAATAACCACTGCCAGCTAATTACAATATTTTCTGCCATTGTGCCTTAACCCAAATAGGTTATTAGCGTTATTATGATAACCTATTTGGGTTTCACCGAGGGTGCAGTGGCATTTTTTTGTGTGGATGAGCGGCTGCAATGCTTAAGCCGGAAAAATGTGCGTTTTCGACCAGTTGTTGAGAAATAACGACCTTAAACTATGCTGCCAAAATGATGTCTAAACTAACAGAAACAAAAAAATTACGAAAGGATTGAATTATGAAAAGGACAATTATCACATCTATTTTAGCAATAGTGCTTGGTATGGCAGCAGCCGAAGCTCAACCGTATTTCCGTAACGGGCAAGGTGGCGGTCCGCGCCGCCCACAGCACGAAACATATTATCGTGGCGACAATGGTTATCGTTCGAGCTATGTCCCATATAAAGGATTCTTGGAATTTGGCTATGCTGCCGGTATTGGCGACAACCGCGCCGACAGACTCGACATACTCACCACCCACGGCCTGCAGGTGAGCAACAATGCGTTTGTGGGAATTGGCGGCGGTCTTAGCGTGTCGTTCAACAAAGATGAATATGAGCGCCGCGACGACTACTACGACTATCACACCACAGGCGTGAGCATTCCGCTGTATGTCGATTTCCGATTTGGCAACGTGATTCCGTCGCGCAGCTCGTTTGTGCAACCGTTCTTCGACATGAAGATTGGTGCTCAATTCCGCGTCAGCGACGACACTCTGGTGGTGGGCAGAGGCTATTACGATGGCACCAACAGCTTCTATATGAGTCCCTCGGTGGGTATACGCATCCCAACCGGTGGCAAGAGTGCCGTTAATTTGGCTGCAACCTACAACCTCACCACGCACCGCATTGCCGACTGGAGCGGCAACTCCTATTATTGCGACGAGGTTAAGGGCTTGAGCAGTTTCGGCGTCCGCTTGAGTTTTGAATGGTGATTTAATATAATACAGAAACACTTGTTAGGCATAGTTGATTGAATTTTTTTGTTAGTTTGAAAGAAAAGAATACAGTTGATAAGTGTTCATGCCACATGCTCTGCAAATAGGGGTGTGTGACATTTTTTTTCGATATACCATTGTCGTGGTATTGACATTGGCAAGGAGAGGCATTAATTTTGCAACAGAAACAAATAATTTTTATAGGTTATGGCGAAAGTTTATGACAGTTTGACTGAACTAATCGGCAACACTCCGTTGCTCGAATTACATAAAATTGAGGAGCAGGAACATCTCGAGGCTCGATTGATTGCAAAGGTGGAATATTTCAACCCGGGAGGAAGCGTTAAGGACCGTGTGGCACTTGCAATGATTGAAAAGGCTGAGCGCGAGGGCGTGCTCCAACCGGGCGCGTTGATTATCGAGCCTACCAGCGGAAACACCGGCGTTGGCATAGCATGGGTGGCTTCGGTGAAAGGGTATAAGGCTGTGCTGACAATGCCGGAAACCATGAGCGTAGAGCGTCAGAACCTGCTGAAGGCTCTTGGCGCAACCATCGTGCTCACTCCGGGTGCCGAGGGCATGAAAGGTGCGCTTAATAAGGCTGAAGAGTTGCGTGAGGCTAATCCCGGTTCGGTGATTTTGCAGCAGTTTGAAAACGCTGCCAATCCTGCAGCGCATGCGGCTACCACCGCCGAAGAGATTTGGCGCGACACCGATGGCGAAGTTGATGTGTTTGTTGCCGGCGTGGGCACAGGCGGCACAGTGAGTGGCACTGCCGAGAGCTTGAAAGCTAAGAAGCCGAGTGTGAAGGCTGTGGCTGTTGAACCGGCTACGTCGCAGGTGCTGGCAACGGGAGTTGCCGGCAAACATAAGATTCAGGGCATTGGCGCAAACTTTGTGCCGGGCAATTTTCATCGCGATGCGGTTGACGAAATAGTGCCGGTGAGCGACGACGATGCCATTCGCACCTCGCGCACGTTGGCGCAAACCGAAGGGTTGCTGGTGGGCATTTCGGCAGGTGCAGCGGTCTATGCAGCCATTCAGCAAGCCAAACGCCCCGAAAACAAGGGCAAGACTATTGTGGCTTTGCTGCCCGACACTGGCGAGCGCTACCTGTCGACGGTGCTTTACGCTTTCGACGACTATCCTCTATAAATAGTGGGATGATGCGCTTATGAGTGATTGGAATTTCATAATTGCCGACCCGCAGCCACTCACCCGACTTGGCTTTGTTGCAATGATTCGGGGCGAGTTTGCAGGCTGTGATGTGCTCATTGTGTCAAATAAGAAGCAACTTTCGGAGGCATTGGGCGCTTGCCGTGGCAGGGCGGTGGTTGTGATTGATTATTCGTTGTTTGACCTGCGCAGTGTCGACGAAATGATTGTGTTGCAACTGCGCTATGCTGCTTCGCATTGGGTGATTGTGGGTGAAGAACTAGCCGATGGATTGATAAAGCGGATGCATTTAGAACCGTCGTTTTCAATGGTGCTTAAAAGTGAGAGTGAGGAAGAAATTGCCAATGCTCTGCGGGCTGCCGCAAACGGGCGGCAATATTTGAGCAAAAGCATCGGCGGAGCATTGAGCCAGCATAGACACGACGCTGAAGTGAACGAGTCGCTCACTTCAACCGAAAGAGAGGTGTTGCGGCTGATTGCTACGGGCAAAACAGTGAAGGAGATTGCTGCTGCGCGTTGCTCGAGCGAACACACCATTGTTGCCCACAAGAAGAACATTTTCCGCAAACTTGGTGTGAACAATGTTTACGAAGCCACTCGCTACGCCTTGCGCTCGGGGTTGGTGGAGATGATGGAATATTACATTTGAGCAAATTTGTGCGTGCCCTTGGGGAAAAAGCAAACGCTATCATATTCGTGACAAAGTCGGCCGATATGATAGCGTTCGTTGCAGTAGGTGGTTGGGTTATAATTTCTTCAGTTCAATCTTGTCGATGTTCGGCGCCCAATCGTATGGGTTGCCTATGGTGATTGTGTTTGCGCCTTTCCTGAGAGTGACGTTGAATGTTGCGGTGGCAATCTGTTCGGTTTTGTCCACATGTGCGGTTTGCTCATCGGCTTCGTTGGTCCACAGGTGCATGTTTAGCGCTTCCTTGGGCGATGTGTAACTAACGGTTACTTGATACGAGCCGCCGTTGTGGCTGTATACATCTTCCCAGCAAAGCACGTTTTCGGGCTTGCCGCCAATGTTTTTCACGCCCATTCTGCCGCTTGCGCCATCTATCTTGGTGGCAGTGATGGTCTTGTCGCTTTTGCCGAGGTCGTTGAAGCAAGGCAGATAAGCCCATTCGGCTTCGTAGACGGAGGCTTCGAGGCGTTTAGAGGCTTCGAGACGCAGGCATGCGGTGGCGTGAGGCTCAACGGTGAGCACAAGAGTGTCGGACACCGATTTCAGATTGGTGTGGTGAATGAGGTCGCGCACCTTGGTTTTACCGGCAAGGCATAGCGTGCTCAGCGCCACGCTGAAGGTGTGGATGCTGTCGCCCTGGTTATACAGTGCCACAGCTCGTACTTTGCCTTCGCGTTTTTCGATGTCCTTGGCAAGCACATATGTGTCGCCTTCGTGCTGATATACGCGCGCTTGAAGATTCAAAGGGTCTTGGTTGAGTGCAATCAGTTCGCGGTTTTTAAGCAGAGCAAGGCTTTTTTGCGATAGTCGGCTTAGGTCGCAGCCAATCAGCATAGGGCTGCTCATGATGCACCACAGTGCCATGTGTGTTTCGTCCTCTATGTCGGTTAGCCCGGTGCCGTCGAGGCGTCCTTTGCCGCGCATGCCCAGCACCAGCATGTCCATGTCGTTGAATTTGCCGCCGCGGCAGAAAGCCGAAAGGTAGAGGTTTTTGCCCACCACATATTTCAGCGAACTCCATTGGGCGGTGATGTCGCCGCTGATGCGCCACGAAGCAGACGCCTTTTCAGCCCATGTGCCAGGGTAAGCCCATCGGCAGATGTTGATGCGCACGTCGGGGCGGCCGTAGCGTTGCACGGCATCGTAGATGGCGGTGTAGCGTTGCTGTTCGTCGAGGTTCAAGTCGGAGCCTCCGCAGTAGTCAATTTTTATGAAATCGAAGTTCCAGTCGCGAAAGTAAACTTTGCAGTCACTTTGCTCGTGGCCATAGATTCCGGCATCGCGACCAGCCACGTCGCCGTCCCAAATCGAGCCGCAGGTGCGAGTGCCGGCATCGGTGTAGATTCCGGCTTTCAACCCGAGGCTGTGAACATAGTCGGTGAGCACGCGCATGCCATTAGGAAACTTAGCCACATTGGCTTCTATGGTGGTTGGGGTGGGTCGTCGCCCAAAGAAACCGTCGTCGATGTTCACAAACGTATATCCGGCATCCTTCAGCCCCAGCGAGTCGAGCAGGAAAGCCTGACGGCAGATGATTTGTTCGTTGATATGCACTTTGAATGCATTCCACGAACTCCATCCCATCATTGGTTGGGCTGAAGCGGCAGCTGCTGTGATTGCTGCAAAGCAAAACGAAAGAAATCTCATTTGGTTGGGAATTTGCAGTTGAGTAATGATGTAGAATCGTTTGTTATTTCGGGCACGTTTATGTTGTGCTTGTTGAGAATGTTGTGTGCATTCTGCATAAAAGCGTTGTAAGCGGCTTTTGAATCGGTGCGCAGCAGATGTTCGCTTCCGTAGGGAATTAGTTGGTAGTTCTCACCGTTATTCTTGGGTTTTTGGCAGAAGAAGAGGCGATATGAGGCGTTCTCGAGCTGCACTTTGCCGGTAAGGTCGCGGTTGAGCGTTGTTTTCACAAGTGCGCCGCCGCGGCTGTCGGTGCCGTTTTGGTTTGAAATGAAGTTGCCGAGCGAATACACCAGCAACACATCTTTGTTCCACTTTTCGCTGTGGCGAATTTCCATAGGCTCCACCACATGCGGATGACTGCCAATGATTAGGTCGACACCCTGTTCAACCAAGAAATCGGCGAGCGAGCGCTGTGCATCAACGGGCAGCATCTTGTATTCGATGCCCCAGTGCATGCACACGCAGATAACGTCGGCATTCAGTTCACGTGCGCGGGCGATGTCGGCAGCAATGCGTTCGCGGTTGATGTAGTCCACCACCACTTTGCCTTGCACAGGAATGCCGTTGGTGCCATAGGTGTAGCTCATCATAGCCATGCGAATGCCTTTCACGTCAACCAGTTGCGGGCACAGCGTGTCGCGAGCGGCAGCGTTGAGATAGGTGCCAACATGCGGAATGTTGAGTGCGTCGAGCTGGCGGATGGTGCGTTTCAAACCGGCGTCGCGGCGGTCGAGGCAGTGATTATTGGCAGTGGCAAAGAAGTCGAAGCCGGCATCGCGTAGCGCCACGGCAAACTCGTCGGGAGCACTGAAGTTGGGATAACCCGAGTAGGGCTTACCGCCCAATGGACATTCGAGATTCACCACGGCAAAGTCGGCATCGGCGATGTCGCTGGCAAGGTGGGTGAAGCACGCCGAATAGTCGTGATTGCCGTCGGCGGTGCGTGCGGCTCTGATTTGTGGGCCATGCTGCATGGCATCGCCCACAAAGGTGAGTCGTATGGTTTGGCTGCTGGCTGTTAAGTGCAGCAGCGTTGCGAGTATCGCAATAGTGAAGATGTGTTTCATGCTAAATTAGGTTGCGAGGGAGCGGAATGGTCGTTCACGCGTTGTAAATTACCTTCTTTGCTGCAAGCAGGGTGTTCTTCATGAGCGAACAGATGGTCATCGGACCAACGCCGCCCGGCACAGGAGTGATGAGCGAGCATTTTGGCGCAACATTGGCAAAGTCAACGTCACCCTTTAGCTTGAAACCGCTTTTGGTTTCGGTCGACGGCACGCGTGTGGTGCCCACGTCGATAATCACAGCACCCTCTTTCACCATGTCCTCTTTCACAAATTCAGGTTGACCGATGGCAGCAATGATGATATCGGCTTGTCGGCAGATTTCTTTCAGGTTCTTGGTGGCAGAGTGGCACACGGTTACTGTGGCGTTGCCCACAGGAGCCTTTTGCATGAGCAGGTTGGCAACCGGTTTGCCAACGATGTTGCTTCGGCCAAGCACCACGCAGTTGGCGCCATTAGTGTTCACGTTGTAGCGGCTGAGCAGCTCGATGATGCCGGCGGGGGTTGCCGAAACGAAGCAAGGCAAACCGATGGACATGCGGCCCACGTTGGTGGGGTGGAAACCGTCGACGTCCTTGCGATAGTCGATGGCTTCGATGATGCGCTGCTCCGAGATGTGTCGCGGCAGCGGCAGTTGCACGATAAAACCGTCAACGTCGGCGTCGTTGTTGAGTTTGTCGATTGTGTCGAGCAGTTCGTTTTCGGTAACGTCGTCCTCGTAGCGGATGAGGGTCGACTTAAATCCGCATTGCTCGCAGGCAATCACTTTGTTGCGCACGTATGTCTCGCTGCCGCCATCGTGGCCCACGAGAATTGCCACCAGGTGAGGGCGGCGTTTGCCTTCGGCAATCATTTGTTCAACTTCGGCTGCAATTTCCTGTTTCACTTCGGCAGCCACTTTCTTACCGTCGATTAGTTCCATAAAGAGGGTAGTTATAATATTAGTTTGTTATTAATTGTTTCTCGGTTTTATAGTTCAATTTCGATGTTCAGCTCACCCGATGTGCGGCGTTGCCGTCCGTTCTCGAAAATCTCGCCGTTGTGGCCTACAAAGTTTGAAGCCTTCACGCCGTTGATTCGGCATGCTTTTGGCGCGGAGCCGTTACCCTTGCCGGTGACGGTGATGTTGATTACATTGCCGTGGAAGCGTAGACCTTTGAGGGTGCATTTGCTGCCATCAGCCATACCGATAGGGCGGAACTTGAGTCCGCGCAGTCCGATTTTAATGCCAAACACCTCGTAGAGCATATTGCGTATGAATCCGGTTGCGCACCAGGTTTGGTCGTGGCACGGGTCCCAAAGATGTCCGCATTGATAACCGCCGCTGGGCTTGCCGTTGGCAGGGTCGTAGATTTCATAGAAGCCCTTGTTGTCGACAGCCAGTTTGGCAAGGTTGTTGAGTTCAAAATAGAATTGATTAGTGGCTTTGGCATGGGCGCATGCCGAGGCGTATATCATGTTAACGTGAGGCCAAATCATCACGTTGTGCCGTCCGGGTTTCTGTGCCGAGAAGCGCGGAAACGCAGGGTAAACGCAAGGCACACCGTAGGCGGTGACATGAACACCCGACAACAAGCGCTGCGCCTCGCTGCGGCTCACCACGTCGTAGAGCACGGCAAACGCCACGCCAAGAGCTTCGGTGTGGGTGTGCTTTTTGCCGTTTTGGTCGATGAGATAGATGAGGCGGTTGTTTCGCTTGTCGTAGAAATTGGTGCGAATGGCCTTTTTGAGCTGCTTGGCTTTGTTATCGTAGGCGCTGCCGTCGCGGCCCGATTGCCATGTCATGTTGGCAATGCACTGATATGCCTTATAGTAGATGCAATTGGTGCTGAGGCACATTATGTTTTTAGCATCGTGGTCGAGCACATAGCTGCTGTTGTTGCCAGCCTGATAGACGGGTGCATCGTAGCCCGCAATGCCGTCTTGAAACACAGCCGGACCGGTGAACAGCTTGCGTGAAGCGTTGTAGCACGAGTTTTCGAGCTCGGCGATGGTTGCGGTGGCGCAGCGCAGAGCATCGGCGAGGAAAGCGTTGTCGGCAGTTACCATATAATGATTCCAAGCAGCAATCACCCAAATGATTTTGTCCCAATACTGATGCCCCACCGAGGAGCGGTTGTTTGTAACGCTCCACAGCGAGTGCTCGGCAGCATCGGGGCGCAGCAGGCTTGCCGCATTCGCCGAGTTGAAGGCACAATCGCGAGTCCATTCGCCGCCGTAGTCGCCTCCGGCAAGAATCAGTCCGTCGGGCGTGATGTTTTTGTCGAGGGTGCTCACAGCCAAGCTGAAGGCTTGGTTGAGTGTTGAATTGTTGGTTGTGACGGTTTGAGCATTAAGTTTGGCGACAAATGTTGTTGCAACGATTATCATCGTCGCCAACGCAGCTTGTATGTTCGCTTTGTCCATTTTTGTCGGTATTAAATAATAGTAGTGGTGAGAAAAAGGTGCCGAAGGCAAAGAGAAAAATGCGCGTGTGAGAGGGCTTCGTTTAAGAAAAAACACCCAGCATCGGCGGTTCAAGCGATAATGCAGATGCTGAGTGTGGATTAATTACCGAATGCTTATTTGCGTCGACGAAGGTTTTGCATAGCCTTCATCGGGTTCTTCATTGTGGTGGCAAGCCTCATCATCTTGCGGGTTTGTTCGAACTGCTTGATGAGTCGGTTCACCTCTTGAATTGTCGTGCCGCTACCTTTTGCAATGCGTTGACGGCGGCTGCTGCTTGTGCGGCCGGTGTTGAGCACCTCGGGGTTGGCGCGCTCATATTTCGTCATCGATTGTATGATTGCTTCCACGCTCTTGAAGGCGTTGTCGTCGATGTCGATGTCCTTGATTGCTTTGCCCACGCCCGGAATCATCGAAGCCAGGTCCTTGGGGTTACCCATCTTTTTGATTTGGGCAATCTGATTGATGAAATCGTCGAAGTCAAACTTGTTCTTGGCAATCTTGGCTTGCAATTTGCGGGCTTCCTCCTCGTCGTATTGCTGCTGCATGCGGTCGACGAAGGTGACGATGTCACCCATGCCGAGGATACGGTCAGCCATACCGGCAGGGCGGAATGGGTCGATTGCTTCCATCTTTTCGCCTGTACCGACAAATTTTATTGGCTTATTCACCACGGTGCGAATCGAGAGGGCAGCACCGCCGCGGGTGTCACCGTCGAGCTTGGTGAGCACCACGCCATCGAAGTCGAGGCGGTCGTTGAACTCCTTGGCGGTGTTCACGGCGTCCTGACCGGTCATGGCATCCACCACAAACAGCGTTTCGCTTGGGTTGATGGCGCGCTTGATGGCTTCAATTTCGTTCATCATTTCCTCGTCGACAGCCAAACGACCGGCGGTGTCGACAATCACCAAGTCGAGGTTTTGTTTTTTAGCCTCGGCAATGGCGTTGAGCGCAATTTGCACCGGATTCTTGCTCTCGGGTTCAGAATAAACAGGCACTCCAATTTGTTCGCCAAGCACCTTCAGCTGCTCGATAGCGGCAGGACGATACACGTCGCAAGCCACCAGCAATGGGCGTTTGCCCTTGTCGTGCTTCAGCTTGTTGGCAAGCTTGCCCGAGAAAGTGGTTTTACCCGAACCTTGCAAACCCGACATAAGAATCACGGCAGGCTTACCCTCGACGTTGAACGGCGCTTGTTCACCACCCATAAGGGTAGCCAGCTCGTCGTGTACAATCTTAATCATCAACTGATTAGGATTGATGGCGTTGATTACGTTTTGACCGATAGCCTTAGCCTTTACGGTGTCGGTGAATTGCTTGGCTACATTATAGTTAACGTCGGCGTCAAGCAGGGCGCGGCGCACTTCCTTCATGGTTTGTGCCACGTTGATTTCAGTAATCTTGCCCTGACCCTTCAGAACTTTAAATGATCTCTCAAGTTTTTCGCTTAAATTTTCAAACATCGTTTATTTCAATTTATTTGTTTTTCGAATATCACAGAAGTGTGCCCGTTTGGGCATACTCAAAACCACAGCGCCAGGCGTTGTGTTGAAAATATTTGCAAAATAAGCACATATTTGTGATTTACACAAGAGGTGACGCATCTAAGATAGGTCTAAAATTTAGTTATAAATGCGATGCAAAGTGCTTAAAATTGTGAAATCAGCATTAAAAAATAGCATAAAGTGAATTGAAAAGGCTTTGAGGGAGCGTGGTGTGTAGGCAAAATGCATTTTTTTTTGTAACTTTGCAGACAAAATATTTTTATTTGAAATGGATTTTAGCAAGGTATTATTTATATCGCAGGAAATATCGCCCTATTTGCCGGCAACAAGGTTGGCAAAAGCAGGACAATTTTTGCCTCAGCTTGTGCAAGAGGCAGGTTATGAAGTCCGTACATTCATGCCCAAATATGGATGTATAAACGAGCGTCGCAATCAGTTGCACGAGGTGATACGCCTGTCGGGTGTTAATCTGATAATCGACGACACCGACCACCCACTCATCATCAAGGTGGCGACGTTGCAGCCCGCCCGATTGCAAGTCTATTTTATCTTTAGCGACGACTATTTTTCGCGCAATATCTGCAAGGACCTCGAGACGGTTTCATCGCCCGACGACAACGACGAGCGCAGCATCTTTTTTGTTCGTGGCGTGTTTGAGACGGTGAAGAAATTGCGTTGGGAGCCCGACATTGTGCAGTGTGGCGGCTGGATTACAGCCCTTGCCACGGTCTATCTGAAGAAGTTCTACCACGAAGATTCGGCGTTCCGCGACACTAAGGTGGTGTATTCAATCGTAGACAACGACCTTGTAGCTCCGCTTGATGTGCGTTTGGCTGAGAAGATTCAAGCCGATGGCATAGAAGATGATGTTCTCAAAAGCCTGGTTGGAAAGCCGGTCGACTACAAGGAACTCACCAAGCTTGCCATAGCCAACAGCGACGGCGTGTTGCAGCGTTGCGAGAATCTCGACCCGGAAATACTGCAATTCATCAAGGATTCAGGCAAACCATTTGTGCCATATAGTGGTGAAGAACTGAATGCTCAGGCATATATCGACTTTTACAAATCGTTATAATCAAAAAAAGGAATATGAGAAGTTTTTTCTGTTATATATCAGCGTTGATGCTGGCAGTGGCGGTTTGCTCGTGTGAGGACAATAGCAACGTGGGAAATTCGCTCTCCGACACCACCATCTCGGTGGTTGCCGACTCGTCGTTCACCGTCACCGGACACTCGGTGGCTATACCGCGCGTCAAAGCCCGCACCATTGTGCAACTGTTGGGCGAAATCAAGGCTGACAACTATGGCGAACTATCGTCGGACGTGGTGAGCGAAATGATGCCTGTGGGCAGTTTTGTCACCGATGGTGTCACCGAGGAAACCATCGACCGCATGCGCTTGGTGATGTACGTTAGCGCAGCCACCGGCTTCACCGGCGACTCGATTGTGCCTATGCAAATGAGCGTTTACAAGCTCAACAAGCAGCTGCCCAACCCGATATATAGCGATTTCAACCCTGCCGACTATTATAACGAAAGCGACCTGCTTGGCACTGCCACCTATACGGCAAGCGATATGGACAAGTCGACGGCTGAGCGCGAACAGCACTTGCAAAGCTACTACGACAACACAACCTATTCAACCCAATACTACGAGTTGCGTGAAGCACGCGTGGAACTGCCTGTTGAAATTGGCCGTTCGATTTTCCGCGAATTCAAGAATAACCCGTCGACGTTTAGCTCGCCCGACGAGTTTGCAAAGTTTTTCCCTGGATTCTACATCAAAAACTCGTTTGGCAGCGGCCGTGTGATGAACTTCCAAAGCACCGAAATTGAGATGTTCTATCATCGCAAATATAAGACTGAATTTGGCACCGACACCATCGTGTTCGATTCGATTGGTTGTATGGCTGTTACACCCGAGATTTTGGTGAACAACATAATCAATATGAAGGTCGACAAAAAGCTCCAGCAGCAAGTTGCCGACGGCGAGGCATTGTTGGTGGCTCCACAAGGCTATCAAGTCGACATCAAGTTGCCAATTCGTGATATCGTTGCAAAATATCAGCTCGATAACGGGTTGAAAGTGATTAATGAGTTGAGGCTCGAAATCCCGGCTGAAACAATCGAGAACGACTATGGCATTGAACCGCCATCGAGTGTGATGCTTATACGCACAAGCGAAAAGGACGACTTCTTCAACGAGAATCAGCTCACTGACGGTTGCCGCTCGTATGTGGGTTACTATGATTCCACCAATCACAACTATGTGTTCAGCGGGCTTCGTGAATATGTGATTGATGTGCTTGCTTCGAACAAAGACGTCACTGACGACGACGAAAACATCTCGCTCATACCCGTCGACATCACATCGGAGTCGGTGTCGTCGAGCTACAGCTACTATTACAGCTCGGCAACGTCGGTACTCACAAAGGTGGCTCCGGCAGTTGCGCGTCCTGCCATGGCACGACTTAACCTTGCAAAGGCAAAAATTCGCTTGACATATTCGAAAAAGCAATAAAATATATTATCTTTGCAATCGCGTTTGATGGCAAAGCATAGCAATTAATGCTTACTGACCAAAAAAATGCCAACCAGCCACAATAGCTCAGTCGGTAGAGTATCTCATTCGTAACGAGACGGTCGCGGGTTCGAGTCCCGCTTGTGGCTCAAACATCAGCTTGCATTGCAAAATGCAGGCTGATTTTGTTTATCGGGCACTAATTAATGCAACAATAGTTACTGAGTGTTAAAATATGTGCGTAGAGTGATATAATATGTATATTTGTAGTTATAATAAGCTGAGAAATTATCGCACTCGGTGTTAACCTACAGAAATCTACTATGCAAATATGCTTAATTCGATTGTAAGATTCTCGATTCAGAAGAAATTGTTTGTTGCATTAACAACTCTGTTTCTTTTTCTTGGCGGATTATACGCCATGTTCACGCTGCCCATCGACGCGGTGCCCGACATCACCAACAATCAGGTGCAGATAGTGACGGTGTCGCCAACGCTTGCTCCGCAAGAGGTGGAGCAACTCATCACCATGCCGGTGCACATCAGCGACATAGGCAAGGTGAACTTTGGCTCGGCAAAACGCTTTGGCGCCATGACCATGGACGGCGATGGCGAATGTGTGGGCGGAATTGCCATGATGCTGTATAAAGAAAGTGAAACCGGCATCGTGGAACTACTGCACAGCATAACCACGGCAAACGATATACGCAAATCGTATGTCGACGCCTTGCACGACTATAATGTGATGCTTTTGGAATTGGAATTATTCACTGAAAATTAAATCATTGCAGATATTATGAAATACTACTATTCGTTTATAGCCATGGCAGCACTTATGCTTCTTGCCTCGTGCTCGCAGAGTAAAACCGAATTCCGACCGGGCATGTATGTGCGTGCCAAGGTAAAAAAAATAGAGTGCGATTATAAAAAAACTTTTAAAGCGATTATGGAAAAACGAATGCGTCAAGGTGTGTGCCTTACGTTAGGCATAGTAATTTATTTTATTGTCCATGAGGGTGCTCATGCACTTGTTGCTATGCACTATGGTGTTCTGAAAAAGGTGAATGTGATGCTCATGGGCATACAAGTTGATGTTTATCACGAGCAAATGACCGATGTGCAAATGGGACTGTTTTGCTTGGCAGGCGCTGTTGCCACGCTGGTAGTGGCTTGGCTGCTGGTGCTGCTGCGCGAGCGTATATGTGCTGTCAAGAGCAAGTATGCGCGAGCCTTGGCATGGTATGTTACGCTCATTCTGTTGGTTCTCGACCCCTTGTACCTGTCGGTGCTGTATGGCTTTGTGGGTGGCGGTGACATGAACGGCATTGCTTTGATTATGCCCAAGATGTGGGCAACGATTGGTTTTGCATTGCTTTTGGCGGTTGACATCTTTGCTGTTGTCAAGTGGGTTTATCCAAGCTATAAACGCTCATTCACCGAGCAAGATTGAGCATAGTTTGCCTAAAGGTAAGCGGAGATAATAGTTGCAGGCGGGAAGAATGGTTTTAGCCGATTCTTCCCGCCTGCTTCAGTTAAAGTGGGGTTATGTTGAGATTTGCTGAATCTCAGATGCTTTGTTCAACGTTCCACACAAAGGCGCGCAGACCAAGTTTTGGAGTGGCAAGGTCCATTTGATGGAGCTTGTCGAGGATTCCTTGCACTTGATCGTCGTCGACGATGGTGATGAGCGCATTGGCAATTGATGGCCAAGCGTGTGAGCCAAAGTGCGGGTCACCCGTTTTTGTTCCGCGGCCTTGCACTTCCTGCCAAGCTGTGAACCCACGAGCGTTGCTGCGTTGCAGCATGTCCACAATGCGCTCGTAGTAGGCTTGGTCGAATGCAATAAATATCGATTTCATAGTTTTATTCAGTTTTGTGATGTTTTCGTTAATGATATGAATCTGCAATCAATCGTTGCTGGCTTTACGCAGCTTCTTGCGTTCGCGTTTCACACCGTTGTAGGCAAATATACAATAGAGAGTAGGCACAAACAACAGGGTGAGCAGAGTTGAGAACGTAAGACCGCCGATAACGGCAATACCCATCGGGCGCCACATTTCGGCACCTTCGCCTTGGCTCACAGCCATCGGCACCATACCGAGGATGGTGGTGAGGGCTGTCATGATGATTGGGCGCAGACGCGAGCGACCGCCGTCAACCACCGATGTGCGAATGCTCATGCCGCGTTCGCGGTTAAGGGTGATGTAGTCGATGAGCACAATACCGTTTTTCACCACAATACCGATAAGCATGATTGCGCCAATCATCGACATGATGTTGAGGTTGGTGCCGGTTGCCCAAAGAATGAGGACGATACCCGAGAGGGCAAAGAGCAACGATGTCATGATGATTGCCGGGTAGGTGAGCGACTCGAACTGAGCAGCCATTACGATATACACCAAAATGATGATGATGATGCCCAGTGTGGCGAGGTCGGCAAACGAGTCCTGTTGGTCCTCGTAGCTACCCGAGAGCTCAACAGTGATGCCGGTAGGCATGTCCATTTGGTCGAGCTTTGGCTGCATTTCTTCAACAATCTGGCTCATAGGCACGCCGTCGACGGTGGCTTGCACGGTGATGATGCGCTCACGGTCCTTACGCTCGATTGTAGGCGGGTTGAAGCGCTCAACCACGGTGCCAACGTCCTTGATGCGCACGGCTTTGCCTTGGTTGTTGTAGATGAGGATGTTTTCGATGTCCTCGAGTGTGGTGCGGAATTCAGGGGCGTACATCACCTTGATGTCGTATTCCTCACCGTCCTCGCGATAGTAGCTGGCAGTGCTACCGTTGATGCGGTTGCGCAGGTAGGAGGCTGCCGTTGAGAGGTTCAGTCCGTAGAGCGCCAGCTTCTCGCGGTCGAAGTCGACTTGATATTCCGGCTGATAGTCGCTACGGCTGATGGTGATGTCTGATGCGCCTTTGCACGAGAGCAGCAGTCGCTTCACTTGTTGAGCCACGCTGTCGGTGGCGGCGAAGTCGTAGCCGTAGATTTCGTAGTCGAGGGTCGACTGTCCGCTCATGCTGCCGCCACGGCTACCGCCCACATTCACAATGGTTTTCTTGAACTCGGGGTAGTGCTTGAGGTCTTCGCGCATAAGGGCTGCAATTTCCACGATGCCGCGTTTACGTTCGCCAGGGTTGCACAGACGTATGTTCATTGAAATGATGTGTGAACCGTTGTTCTGCAACGAAGCGAATGTGTTGTTGTCGCCAGCCTGACCTACAGTGAAGTTCATTATTTTGATTTCGGGATATTTGGCTTTCCATTCGTTGTAGAGGCGGTGGCTGATTTCCTCGGCACGTTCAACGCGAGCACCAATAGGCAACTCGAGTGTCACGCCCAAACGGCTGTTGTCGCTCACCGGAATGAACTCGCTGCCGATGAATTTCATCAAGCCCATCGAGCCAATGAAGATGCCAAGACACACCAGAATGGTTACTGTCTTGTGGCGCACTACAAGGTCGAGCAGGCGGGCATAGCCGGCATCGAGTCCGTCGAGGGCTTTCTCGATTGGGATGAACAGCTTTTTCAACAAGCCTTTCTTGTCGGCACCACGCAGACGCAGCAACTGGCTGCAAAGCATAGGTGTGAGCGAGAGGGCGCAGGTGGTGGAGATAATCATCATGATACAAACCATCCAGCCCAATTGCTTAAACAGCACGCCGGTCATACCGGTGACAAGGGTCAGCGGGAAGAATACGGCAATAAGCGTGAGGGTTGAAGCGATAACCGATATAGCCACCTCGTTGGTGCCGTGCACGGCTGCCTGTTTGGGGTCGGCACCGCGCTCGATGTGAGTGGTGACGTTTTCAAGCACCACAATGGCATCGTCCACCACCATACCGATTGAGATGGATAGTGACGACAACGAAATGATGTTGAGCGAATTGCCTGTTGCAAACAGATAGATGAACGAAGCGATGAGCGAGATAGGAATGGTGATGACGATGATGATGGTTGCGCGCCAGCGTCCGAGGAATGCAAACACCACAATCACCACAAACAGCAATGCATAGAGCACGGTTTCGGTGAGAGAGTTGATGGTGTTGATGATGTTGTCGCTGGTGTCGACAATCACACCAAGCTTAACGTCGCTCGGCAGTGTCTTTTGTATGCCCGGAAGCATATCTTTCACCTTCTTTGAGATTTGCACCGAGTTGGCACCCGATTGCTTTTGCACCACAATCATGCCACCTTGAACGTTGTTGTTGAAGGTCTTTTGTGCGCGTTCCTGCACCGAGTCGTCGATGCGTGCCACGTCGCGCAGATAGATGCTTGCACCGCCCGATGTGCCCACTACGATGTTTTCCATTTGTTTGGCATCGGAGAATTCGCCTTGCACACGCAGCGAATAGGTTTCGTTGCCGATGTCGAACGAACCGCCAGGAATGTTTTTGTTCTCGGCTCCGATGATTGAAGCGATTCCTTCAACCGACAAGTTGTAGGCTTCAAGACGGATAGGGTCGACATAAACGTGAATTTCGCGCTCGGGGGCACCGCCAACCGATACCGAACCGACACCGTCGACGCGTGCCAATGGGTTGGCAACGAGGTCGTCGAGGATTTTGTAGAGGCCTGGCGTACTTTCGTTAGCTTCAACAGAGAGCAGCAAGATAGGAATCATATCGGTGCTGAACTTGAAGATGAACGGAGTGTTTGCGTCGTCAGGCAGGCTGTTCGACACCATGTCGAGTTTGTCGCGCACATCGTTCGTGAGCACGTCGATGTCGTAGCCATACTCAAATTCGAGGGTGATTACCGACACGTTTTCGCGTGAAGTGGAAGTGATGTGCTTGAGGTGCTCAACCGAGTTGAGGGTGTTTTCAAGCGGGCGCGACACGTTTTGCTCAATGTCGCTTGCACTTGCTCCGGTGTAGTAGGTCATCACCATGATGGTGTTTGTGTCGATGTCCGGATACAAGTCGATAGGAAGTTTTGTATAGGAAAACAAACCGAGAATAATCACTGCCACAAAGCAGAGACTGGTCATTACCGGCCGTTTTACCGCGCTTGCATATAAACTCATTGTGTGAATGTTCTAATGTTAAGATGTTGTTCTTCTTGAAAAAACTCGTGTGGAGGATGGACGGCATCACGATTATTTCACCGAGTCGGTGGCTTGTGTGGCTTTGTCGTTGCTGTTTGCAATGCCCACTTCCATGCCGTCGTTGAGGCGCGATTGACCGCTGATAACCACGTCGCTGCCCGAAGGAACGCCCGAGATTAGCTCGTAGCTGTTGCCGAGGCGTTGACCCAGCTCAACCTTGACGAACGACACTTTGCCGTCCTTGTAAACGTAAACGTAGCGGTTGCCGCTGCCGGTTTGCTTCACGATAGCCATATCGGGCACAACCACGTTTTTCTTTGCTCCGAAGTCGAAAATCACGCGGGCAAACATACCGCTGCGCACGCGGTTGTCGTTGTTGGGTAATGTCACTTCAACTTGGAATGTGCGGGTGGCAGGGTCGATTGTAGGGTGAATGAGGTGAACGGTGCCGGTGAAAATTTCGTCGCCGTAAACGTCGAGCTTCACGTTAAGTTTCTGACCCGTTTTGATGCGAGGGAAGTCGCTTTCGTTGACGCTTACAATCACCTTAACGGGTTGCATCTGCTCAATAACCAGGATGGGAGTGCCGCTGGTGTAGTCGCCCGGGTCGTTGTTCTTTGCAGTAACCACGCCGCTCATAGGTGCTGTGAGCACAGTGTTTTCTTTGGCGTTGTTGTAGGCGCGCATTGCAGCGTCGTATTCGGCTTGCAGTTGGTCGACAGTCTGTTGTGTGCCACCGCCAATGGCGAGCAGCTCTTTAGCGCGGTCGAGGTTGACCTTTTGATTGGCAAGGCGAATTTTTTGTTGTTCGATGTTCACGTCGTCGAGAATCACGAGCGCCTGACCTGCACGCACTGGCGAACCTACGTCAACCAGAATTCGCTTGATGCGGTTAGGTGTCGAGGTGGAGATGTTGTTGGTTTTGAAGCCTTCAATGGTTGCTGTATATTCAGCTACTTGAGGCACGTCTTGTTCGTACACTTTTTGGATTTTCACAAGAGGCTTTTCGTCGACCTGCTTAGTAGCAGTTTCTTCTTTGCCGGAGCACGACACCAGCAGCAGCGATGCGCATGCCATGCTTAGAATTTGCTTGATTGAATTCATAATTTGATGATGTGTGTATATATACAGTTGATTTTTTTATTTATTCTCGCTTGCAGTTGAATTGTTTGCCTTAGGATTTTTCTCGTTGAGTATTGTCTTTGTACGAATCGAGGCATCCTTAGTGGTTGCAGGATATTGCACATCGGCGTTGCCGAGGAGCAGTTCGAGGTCGCTCTTAGCCACCAGATAGTTGTAGATGGCTTGATAGTAGGCAAGTTTCGAGCTCATCAGGGCATCTTCCGAGTCGCGAAGGTCCAGATAGGTTGAAGCACCAATCTTGAAGCTCTTTTCCTGAATCTGGTTTGCCTTTATAGCCTGTTCTACGCTGGCGGTGCAAGTTTCGATTTGCTTCACATTCTTTTGTATGTTGTCGAGCTGAATTTGGCGTTGCATTTCAAGTGTGCGGCTCAGATTGTCGCGTTGCCAAGCCATTTCCTTGTATGATAGTTCGGCTTGCTTCTGCTTGTAGTAGCGTTGACCGCCGTTAAACAGTGTCCACGACAGCGACAGACCCACGCTCGAGTTCGGGCTCCAATTGAAGTTTTTGAATGGGCTGCCGTCGCTCATCGAATACCAGTTATAGCCAATGGTTGCAGAGAGTGTTGGCAACCACGAGGCTTTTTGCACGTCGACGGCTTTCTTGAGATAGTCGGTTTGCAAGTCGAGTTTTCGCAAATCGGCATTCATGCTCAGGTCGCTGTTCATAGCCATCACGTCGGCATACATTGTCGACTTGAAGTCGGAGAGCGATGTGTTTGGCTTGATTCCTTGATTTACATCCATGCCCATGAGCACCTTCAGCTGCAGTTCGAGGCTGCGAATTGAGTTTTGGGCTTCGATAATCGAAGGCTCGATGTTTTTCACAGCCACGCTTGAACGCAACACGTCGAACTCGCTTGCGGTACCGTTTTTAAACTTTTTCTCGTAGATGTCGGCATTCACCTTGGCGGTAGCGTGGTTTTCAACCAGCACATCGTAGGAGTCGTAGGCAAGCAAAAGCGCATAATAGGCATTTTTCACTTGATTGATGAGTGAGATGCGTGATGTTCGCGAAGCTTCGATGTTTTGCAGAATCTGATTGTCGGAGAGTTTTATCGACTTCCACAAAGCCACCGATATTAGCGGCATTGAGGCATTGAAGCCGGCATTGTGGGTGTTGTCGCGACCCATTTTGATTGCCATAGTTTGACCGCCGTTGTTCATATACATGGTTTGCTTAGCCAGGGTGCGGCTATAGGCGGCAGAGAACGAAACATTTGGAAACAGTTGTCCGATGGTTTCCTTCTTCGAATAGTCGACACGGGTGATTTCCATGTCGGCAATTTTGATTGTCGGATTTTCGTTCAGTGCAATCTTCACACAGTCGTCCACCGATAGCATCATAGTGTCGCTCACGGCAGTTGTTTGTGCGTTGAGCGCTGAGGATGCAAGGGCGAACATGCCAAGAAGCAGAATGCAGAATTTGTTGTTCATTGCGTGTTGTTATTTTTTATTTATTATGATGTTATTGTTGTCGTAAAGTTTTGTGATGAATTCGTCTATGAGTTCAATGCCGCGGATGGTGGCAATAGAACGCATAAAATTGATGAACACTTCGTCGAGTACTCTCACCATAGGCAGGTCGTTGTGATAGGCAAGGTTTGCCATTTCGGGGTTGTGAATAATCAGGTTTAGCACCTGCACGCTGATGTCGAGGTTTGCGTTGTCGCGCACCAGCCCTTCGTTTCGGCCTTTCTTGAGCACTTCAATGAGGTAGTGATTGTTTTGACCTTGCGCGCTTTCAAATTCGGTGTAAAGCGAAGGGTAGAGCCTGCGTATGTCGCTTACAAGTGCAAACGAGGTGTGGCTCACTTGTTTGCGAATTTCGGCATACACATTCAGCAGGGCATCGAGGCGGTTGCTTGAATCGTTGAAGATTTTTTCAAGGCGCTCGTGCTTCTGCCGCCCGTCGTAGCGCAGTGCTTCGGTGATGAGGGTGAGTTTGTCGGGAAACTGCTCGTATAGAGTGCGTTTCGATATGCCGCAAGAGCGCGCAATGGCGTCCATTGTCATCGACGACACGCCAATTTGCATCATCATGCGCAGCGTAGTTGTAATAATCCGAGCTTTTAAATCCATATATGCAGTTAACCTATTTACCGAATTTTCATTTAACGGTGCAAAGTTAGCAGAAAACTTTCAAAACGGCATTAGTTTTCGTGGTTAATTGTGGTAAATTATTTGTTAAAAGATGTAATTATTTGGCAGTTTTTCGGAATGCCTCGACAAAATTTCAGGACCAACTATCACACTTTGATAATTGGTCCTGAAAAAACTGATATTAAAAAATCGCGATGAAAGGCGATGCTTAGTCAATAAGCTTCATGCCAAGTTCAAGGGCTTCCTGGTTGAGCGGAAGCAGGTGGTGCAGGCGCTCGGGGAGAGCTTTGCGCAAACCGGCAATTATGCTTTCGAGTTTCACAATTGGGCGAACTTTAATCAATGCTCCCAGCACAAGCATGTTGAAAGTTTTGCTGTTTTTGAGCTTGAACGATTGTTCCATTGCTGAGATTCGGAACACGTTGATGTCGGTGCGCACAGGTGGGCGGTGAATGCCGTAGGTGTCGTAGATGAGGGTTCCGCCAGGTTTCACCTCGTTTTCAAATTTGTCGAGGCTCTGTTGGTTGAGCACAATGGCAGTGTCGAATCGGTTGAGGATAGGCGATGATATTAGTTCGTCGCTGAGAATCACCGTCACGTTAGCAGTGCCTCCGCGTTGTTCGGGTCCGTAGCTTGGCATCCACGACACTTCGCGGTCCTCCATTAGTCCGGCATAGGCAAGTATTTTGCCCATTGAGAGCACGCCTTGACCGCCGAATCCGGCTATAATAATCTCTTCTTTCATAAGTGTTTATACGTTTTTGAGGTCGCCGAGGGGATATTTAGTAAACATGTTTTCTTCCATCCATTTGTTGGCTTCAACAGGCGATAGCTTCCATCCGGAGTTGCAGGTTGCCACAATTTCCACCAGCGAGGTGCCTTTGCCAGCCATGCTGTTTTCGAAAGCCTTTCGGATGGCAGCCTTTGCCTTGCGCACAGCGGCGGGTGTATGCACGCTTTGTCGGGTGACGTAGCACGAGCCGTCGAGTTGGGCAATGAGCGGGCTTATGGCAAGTGGATAGCCGTTGAGGTCGACGCGGCGGCCGTAAGGCGTGGTGGCGGTTTTCTGCCCAAGGAGCGTTGTAGGAGCCATTTGTCCGCCGGTCATGCCGTATATTGCATTGTTGATGAATATCATTGCTATGTTTTCGGCGCGGTTGGCTGCGTGAATGGCTTCGCAGGTGCCAATGGCGGCCAAGTCGCCGTCGCCTTGGTAGGTGAATACGAGTTTGTCGGGCTGCAGGCGTTTGATGGCGGTTGCCACAGCCGGTGCGCGACCGTGTGCAGCCTCAATCATGTCGACGTCGATGTAGTTGTAGGCAAACACGGCGCAGCCCACAGGTGCAACACCGATGGTGTATTCTTCGGCACCCATTTCTTCAATCACTTCGCAGATGATTTTGTGCACGGTGCTGTGGCTACAGCCGGGGCAATAGTGCATTGCCACGTCTTTGAGTAGGGTGGGTTTCTTGTATACGAGGTTTTCGGGTTTTATGATGTCGGTTGTTTTCATAATATAAACCTCCTTTATTTTATTAGTTTTTGTTTGAAAGCCTCAAACACCTCTTCGGGCGTGGGAACGATGCCGCCAAAGCGGCCGTAGTGTTCAACAGGCTTTTTGCATTCAACTGCAATTTTCACGTCTTCAATCATCTGACCGGCAGAGAGTTCCACCACGAGGATGCCTTTTGCATTTTTGGCTGCGTTGCTAATGGCTTCGTAGGGGAAAGGCCAAAGGGTGATAGGGCGAATCAAGCCCACTTTGATGCCTTGCTCGGCTGCAAGTTCTTTCACCTTCAGGCTCACGCGTGCCATGCTTCCGAAAGCCACAATCAGGTAGTCGGCATCGTCGCAGTCGATGGCTTGATATCGCACTTCGTTTGCTTCGATGGCAGCGTAAGTTTGCTGGAAGCGCAGGTTGTTTTTCTCCATCTGGTGCGAGTCGAGCTCGAGCGAGGTGATGATGTTTTGTTTGCGGTGCCCTTTGCGGCCGTTGAGCGCCCATGGGCATTGCTGGCGGATTTGGTCCTCGGTGCGGCGAGGTCGTTGCTCGGGAATAATCACTTTTTCCATCATTTGTCCCACGACGCCGTCGGCGAGAATCATTGCCGGGTTGCGGTATTTGAAGGCGAGGTCCCAGCCCAACCACACGAAGTCAGCCATTTCTTGCACGCTCCATGGGGCGAGCACAATGCAGTGATAGTCGCCGTGGCCGCCGCCTTTGGTGGCTTGAAAATAGTCGGATTGCGATGGCTGAATGGTGCCCAATCCGGGGCCGCCGCGCATCACGTTCACCACCAGGGCAGGCAGTTCGCTTGCGGCGAGATATGATATGCCTTCTTGCATAAGGCTCACTCCAGGACTCGACGATGACGTGAACACTGCTTTGCCGCATGCTGCGCCGCCATACACCATGTTGATGGCAGCTAATTCGCTTTCGGCTTGAAGCACTACCATGCCGGTGGTTTCCCAGGGCATTTCGGCTTCGAGTGTTTCGAGCACTTCAGATTGGGGCGTGATGGGATATCCAAAATATCCGTCGCATCCGTAGCGGATGGCTGAGATTGCCAGCGCTTCGTTGCCCTTCATCAATTTCACTTTGTCGTTCATAAATAAGGAATGTTTGAAATATGACTCGTAGAGAGGCTTTTGGTAGCTTGTTGTTGAATGAAAATGGGAGCGCAATTAGTCGGATGACTTCACACGATATACTTCGATGCACGAATCGGGGCACACGGTGGCGCAGCTTGTGCAGCCTGTGCATGCCTCGGCATTTGCCATATATGCGAAATTATATCCTTTGTTGTTTACCTCTATTTTTTGCAGGGCAATCACGCTAAAAGGGCATGCTGTCACGCAGATGCCGCATCCTTTGCAGCGCTCTTCGTCAACCTTGATTGCTCCTCTTACTTTAACCATAGCTCTATACATTTTTATTTTTGTAGTGTACAAATTTACATAATTATTTGTTCTCAACTACGATTTTTAAATAGATTAACCTTTGGCACATTTGTGCTAAGTTTGTGCCATTGTGCTCTAATTACTAATTCGGTGTTAAATTAGCCTTGCTTGGCTGGCGGAGCTCGCTACTCGAATACGTAGTTGAAAAAGTCAAGCACAGGCTTTGCTGTTTTTAGGTCGGCGGCTGCTTTTTCAGCCCAGTTGCCGTTGGTGAAATAGGTGTCGGGGCAATCATGGCTGAAGGTGTAGTCCTTGGCTCGTAGCAGGTTGATGAGAGGATGGTCGGGTGAGTATCCTGCAGGCGCTTTCTTGAGCGTTTGAAATGGAGTGAAGCTGAAGCGCGAGGCAAAATCGGGGTTGGTGATTATTGCCTGCAGCTCGTTGCCGTCGGCATCGATGAGCGAGCGTGTGCGTCGCAGCACATCGGGCGTTGGGCACCACAATCCGGCAAAGAGTCCCGAGTTGCCCGGTTCGAAATGCACATAGTAGCATGCTTTGGAGCATTTTCTGCCACCTTGACCAATCACGGCGCTGAAGAATGTTTTGTAGGGGGTTTTGTCGTGCGAAAAGCGTATGTCGCGGTAGATGCGATAGGCGCAGTCGGTGGCTTTCACGCCATGCAGCGTGCCGTCGTATTGGCTCATAAGGCCGATGAGGTGCTGCAGCTGGTCGAGCCAACGGCTTCGCAGCGTGTCGTATTGCGCCTTGTGCTCGGCAAACCATTCGCGGCGGTTGTTGCTTCGCAGTTCGCGCAGAAATTGATAAGTAGCAATCATTATGTGAGAATGAAATATTGTTTCTTGTAGGGCAAAATGGCTTTATAACAAAAAGAGCCAATCCTTGCCAGTGTGGCGAGGAATCGGCTCTCTATGCCATCTGATTTATAGATGTCCTTTTGCTTTGTCGCGACAATTATTCGCCTTCAGCAATAGCTTCGCTAGGGCAAACAGCAGCGCAAGAGCCACAGCTCAAGCAAGTGTCAGCGTCGATTACATAAGAAGCATCGCCTTCAGAGATTGCTTCAACTGGGCAAGCACCAGCGCAAGTGCCGCACGATACACACAAATCAGGATTAATTACGTATGCCATAATGTTTTAGTTATTATAAAATTAATTTTGTTGTTGTTTTGTTGATGCAAATGTAATAATATTATTTTAATTGAGGCATATTTTTTGAGGAAATTTGTCGACGTGGCAATAATTATTGGAATTTGCGTTACCTTTGCAGGGAAATTTCGAGTGGTGTGAGTGCGAGAAATCGCTTAACATTAGGTATATAGGCATAGATATGACAGAAAACACTACAATAAAGCCATCGGTGGCAAAGCATTTTGCCGAGCAGCGGCAGTTGCTTCAGATGGAATACGAGCACGAACGCGACGAATATAAGCGCATAAGCGAGCAATGGGGCGTTGAGCGCACCGTGAGGCGAGGCTTGTGCTGGTATCCGCTGCGCGTTGGCCGCAATCGCTACGATTCGCTCAACAGGCTGGTGGTTGACCTCTATCGCAGCGAGAGCCAGCTGGAGCAAGAGCATCAATTTGAGTACGGCCGTCAGGTGAGGTTTTTTGTAGCCGACGATGCCATGCGCGTGAATTATAAATCGTACACCGGCACGGTGTGTTATGTCGATGTCGACCGTATTGCCGTGGCGGTGAGCGGAGTTAATGTCATCACCGATTTGGAGAATTGCTCAGCCGGCACACTGGGCATGCAGTTGTCGCTCGACGAAACCACCTATCGCACCATGTTCGAGGCTCTGAACGATGTGGCTCAAGCTCGCAGCGGACGGTTGGCTGAATTGCGCGACGTGATTTGCGGCATGGTTGAACCGGGTTTTCGCGACATTTATCCCGTGCGCTTTCCGTGGCTCAATCGCAGTCAGGAAGTGGCTGTGAACAATATGTTGTGCAGCCGCGATGTGATGATTGTTCACGGGCCTCCGGGCACCGGCAAAACCACCACGCTTGTCGAGGCGATTGCCGAGACGCTCAACCGCGAGCCGCAGGTGCTGGTGTGCGCACAATCGAATATGGCAGTCGATTGGATTTGCCAGAAACTGGTGGAGCGCGGCGTGAGGGTGCTGCGTATTGGCAACCCCACGCGAGTGAACGACCAGATGCTGGGCTACTGCTATGAACGCCAATACGAAGCGCACCCCGATTATCCCGAGCTGTGGAGCATACGCAAAGCCATACGCCAATTGCAGGGCGAGCGCCGAAAACACAGCATGAGCAACTCGGTGCAGAGCCGCATCAACCGCTTGCGGCATCGTGCCGAGGAGCTTGAAGTGAAAATCAACGTTGAGCTATTCGACAATGCCCGCGTTGTGGCTTCCACGCTGGTTGGCAGCAACAGCAGTCTGCTCACCGGGCGCCGCTTCGGCACGCTGTTTGTCGACGAGGCAGGGCAGGCACTCGAGGCTGCCACATGGATTGCTGTGCGCAAAGCCGACCGTGTGGTGCTTGCCGGCGACCATCTGCAGTTGCCGCCAACCATCAAGTGCTACGATGCCGAGCGCGGAGGCTTGGGCGTTACCATGATGGAGATGGTGGTGAGGCGTTGGCAGCAGGCGGTGACGTTGCTCACCACGCAGTATCGCATGAACCGTGAGATTATGCAATTTTCAAGCGACTGGTTTTATGGCGGAAGCCTGAAGGCTGCCGACGAGGTGAAGGTGCGCGGCATTCTTGATTTCGACACGCCCATGGAGTGGATTGACACTTCGCAGATGGACTTCGACGAGCAGGTGCAGGGCGCAGGTTGCAGTAAGGTGAACGTGAAGGAGGCTGATTTTTTCGTGGCCCGATTAGAGGAATATGTGTCGCGAATAGGCTTGGAGCGCATCCTCGACGAACGCATCGACTTCGGGCTGATTTCGCCCTATAAGGCACAAGTGCGCTACATGCGCCAAATTGTGAAGCGCAGTGCGGTGCTGCGTCAGCTGCGCGAGGTGCTCACGGTCGACACTATCGACGGTTTTCAGGGACAGGAGCGCGATGTGGTGTTCATCAGTCTTGTGCGAAGCAACGACGATGGCAGTATTGGCTTTTTGAGCGACCTGCGGCGTATGAATGTGGCAATCACTCGTGCCCGAATGAAGGTGGTGGTGATTGGCAATGCTGAGACCCTGTGCCACCATAAGTTCTATGCCAAACTGCACGCCTACATACAAATGCTACGACGTTAAATGTATGCGAAAAAACTTATCGGTCGGTATTGCAAACGAACAAAAGAATTTGTAATTTTGTAATCCGTTATGAGAAACGGTTTTGACAACGAGAAATATCTCAAAATTCAGTCCGAACACATCAAAGAGCGCATTGCTCAGTTCGGAGATAAGTTATACCTCGAGTTTGGAGGTAAGTTGTTTGACGATTATCACGCAAGTCGCGTTTTGCCGGGTTTCCATCCCGATAGTAAGCTGCGCATGCTCATGCAGCTTAGCGATGTTGCCGAGGTTATAATTGTGATTAGCGCTTTCGACATCGAAAAAAACAAAGTACGCGGCGACCTTGGCATCACCTACGACGAAGATGTGTTGCGTCTGCGTGGCGAGTTTGAGAAAGCGGGCTTGTATACCACCTATGTAATTATCACTCACTACAATGGTCAGAAAAGCGCCGATGCCTATCGTGCGCGCCTCGAGCGCATGGGCATTAAGGTGTGCTATCACTACACCATCGACGGTTATCCCAACAATGTTGAGTTGATTGACTCCGACGAGGGTTTCGGACGCAACGATTTTGCCGAGACTTCGCGTCAGCTTGTTGTTGTAACGGCTCCCGGACCGGGCAGCGGCAAGATGGCTGTGTGCCTTAGTCAGCTCTATCACGAGCACAAGCGTGGCGTGAAAGCCGGTTATGCCAAGTTCGAGACGTTCCCTGTTTGGAACTTGCCGCTGAAGCACCCTGTGAATGTGGCTTACGAAGCTGCCACAGCCGACCTTAACGACGTGAACATGATTGACCCGTTCCACCTCGAGGCTTACGGAAAGATTGCTGTGAACTACAATCGCGACATTGAAATCTTCCCGGTGCTGAATGCCATCTTCGAGGGTGTGAACGGCGAGAATCCTTATAAGTCGCCTACCGATATGGGCGTGAACATGATTGGTTTTTGCATGAGCGACGAGGACGTGTGCTGCAACGCTGCCCGCGACGAGATTATCCGCCGCTACTACACTGCACTCAACCGCCTTGCCGAGCGCGGCGAGGGTGAGAGCGAGGTGAAGAAGATTGGTCTGCTTATGCAGCAAGCCAAGCTCACCACCGAATATCGCCGCACCACAGTGGCTGCGCGCGAACGCAAGGAGCTCACCGGACTGGCGTCGGCAGCCATCGAATTGCAGGACGGCACCATCATCACTGCCCGTTCCAGCAGCTTGCTCGGTCCGAGTGCCGCATTGTTGCTCAACGCTGCCAAGCATCTGGCTGGTATTGCCCACGAGGTGAAGCTTATTCCGCAAACGATGATTGAGCCTATTCAGCGCACCAAGGTAGACTTCCTGCACGGTCATAATCCGCGCCTTCACACCGACGAGGTGCTGGTGGCGCTGTCGATGCTGAGCATCACCGACGAGAATTGCCGCCTTGCTTTGGAGCAGCTGCCCAAGTTTGAGGGCTGCCAAGTGCATTCAACGGTGCTGCTGAGCGAGGTCGACCGCAAGATTTTCAAGCGTCTTGGCGTTGAACTCACCTGCGACCCGGTGAAGAGCGTTTGACACTTCCGATTAGATTAAATCACAAAACATAAAAAACGCCCGGATGGCCTTATTGGTCACCCGGGCTTTGTTGTTATTGGGGAATGAAGAATGTTATATCACACGTCCGGCGGTGATGCGTCCGCCAATCACTTGCCACACTTGCTCGCTGATGGCGCGCATGCCGTCGATTGACGGGTGCCCGAATTGCTTGCTGATGTGGTGCAACCTGATGCGAGTGATGCCGTAGTGCCGGCACACCACCTCGCAAGTGCGATAGTATTCGGCATTGAGTTCGGTGTTCTCGATGTTGTAGATGAGAGCGTTGGGGTATAGCTCCTTGAGGCGGTGGAACAGATAGCACATTGCCGGGCGCACCTGCTTGAGGTCGGCAGGCGTCCAATCGCTGTATTTATAGTCGCCCCAAGGCGAGCCAGCCCACGAGTCGTTGGTGCCGCCAAACACCAGAATCACATCAGGCTTGCCGAGGCGTTCGGCACGAGTGACGTAGGCGTTGTGGGTGACTTCTTCGCCGCGATAGCCTGTGGTGCAGATGGTTGAGCCCGACCACGATTCGTTCACCTCGAGCTTTAGCCCGTGGCGGTTGATGAGCTGATGCCACCAAGTGTCGTCAACTCGCGTCACGTCGTTCTCAAGGTTGCGGCTATAAGGCTTTTCGGTGCCATACCAGATGGCATTGCCTTCGGGAATATATCCTTGAAAAGTGCTGTAGGAGTCGCCGAGAATCGACACACGCAACGGCTCGTGCTGTGCGAATCCCTGCTGACAGATGAATGTGGCAATAAGTATTGCTAAACAGATGCGAAGTTTAGTCATAACTGTTTGATATTTTTTAGAGTTAGATGTGAAAATAGTCTATTTCTTGCGAGGTTGATAGTGCTTCACCCAGTCGATTTCCATCTCAACAGGCAGTTGCGACGGGTCGACCGGTCCCACCCAGCTGCCGCCGAGCTGCATGTCGATGAGCAGATATTGTGGAATGTAGAATGGGAATTGCCCGGGCTTGTCGGTGTTGATGCGAGGATAGGCGAAAGTTCGCTTGCCATTAACGTGAAACACCAAGCTGTCGGGCAAGATGTCCACGCCGTAGACGTTGAAGTCGTTGGGCTTGATGGGTGCCGTGGTGTAGTGAGGCGGATTGTTGTCCTGCTTGAGGTTGAGCGTATAATAGCTGTGCACGGTTTGATAGGCGATTGTGTCGTGGTTGAGGCGCTCCATGATGTCGATTTCGCCGCCGTTAGGCCAGCGGTTGTTCTCGGTGTCGAACGGCAGCAACCAGATGGCAGGCCAAGCGCCCTTAGCCCCTTGCAGGCGAGCGCGCACCTCAATTCGTCCGCAGTCGAAAGCATGTTTGCCCTTGGTCCAGATGCCGCCGGTGAGATAGTGTGCAGTGTCGGCGTCAAGGTCATCGTTGACAATTCCTTTCAGCACCAAGCATCCGCCGCGCATCTCGTAGCAGCGCGGGTCTTTCGATTGGGTGTTAGCCCAGTCGGCATTGCCGCGGTCGGTGTGGCTCCACACCGTGTAGTCGATGCCGGAGCCGTTGAAATCGTCCTGCCACACCAATTTCCAGTTAGAGCGGCTGCAAGCGCATAGCGTGGTGATGATGCACACGCCGCAAAAAAGCCGTTTGAATAATGATTGTAAAGTCATGGTTGCTTATGGGTTTATGTTAATGTCTTGATGTAGAGTGCAGATGCCTTCTTTCGAAATCACGTCAACCACCAGCGTGTGCTGCGAGGCAGAGCGGGCAACCAAAGCCGGCTGAGGCAGCGTTGGCGCAAGACCTTGCAAGGCGATGAAAGAGCCTCGGCTTTCTATTGGCTTGATATGTGAGTTGCGGGTTTTCACTAAAACCAACCCACAAATAGCCCGCCAAGTGTAGGATAAAGCTTTCCAAGGTTGCATATATTCCACCGATTCTATTTCGGATGTTGGCATTTCGAGCAAAGCTTCAAAATCGGCTCCTCCAGAGAATAGAGTGTTGTCTATCATCAATGTGACGTAAGGGTCGTCATACAGTGTTGAAGCGCCTCGGGTCGTGCGAATGCCTTCTTTGGTAACAATTATTCCTGGAATCTTTTTCAGCACTTCGCGCAAGGTGAGGTAGTTGTGGCGCTCAATCTCCTCGCGACTCTTATACCTGGTGCCATATACTTCTGTCGATGGAAGATTGTTGGTTTGCTTGACTATTGCTTTTACGGTCATTTCGGGCAGTTGCAATGCATTGGAGTGATGCGGCATTGCTGCTTGGCGGCTGTCGAAATTGAAATGGTGCGGAACGAGCATCGCTGGGTATTTTTTGTCGGGGAATTGAAAAGTTGTTCCTACGGGTTTGCCTTTCATGTCGAAAGTCTGAAAATAGAATCGGGTGTTGCCATAGAAATTGTCGAGCACAATATCAAAATTGCCGTTTTTTGAGAGCTTAGTGTCGGCAACAACGTTTGTTTCGGTGTTGTAGACCACCAACGAACCGTCTTTAAGGCTTAACCCTGATTTTTGCGAAGCAATGCCATTAAGGTTCATTTGCATTTTTGGCAGATGGGTGTAGATGGCAGAGTCGAGCCGGATTGCGTCGCGGAGCACGAAGCGCGAGAAAGATGCGGTGCCCAGCCAAGCGGCAATGTCGTTGGTGAGCGAGTTGTCGCCAGCGCCAAGTGTCGGCAATGGGATAGGCGACGACAGTTGGCTGGCAAGCGTTAGCTCGGAGAAAGCGTCGGCAATAGGTGTTGTTGGCTTGGGCATCAACCGAGCAATGGTTACTGCATCGTCGGGCAGGTGGCTGATGTTGAATGTGATAGTGTCGCCCACCGAAGCGATACCGGGAGCAGAAAGCTGACAGGATATGTCGCCAGGGTTGATGGCAGAGCATTGCGACAGCACATTAAGCAGCGAATCGGTGAGGAACACTGTGAACAGCGATGGCGAGCGTTGCAGAGCAAACGCGCCTTGCGTATTTGTGGTGCTCACTTCTGTGATGCCGTTGATGTTGTCGTAGCCGAAAATGCGGTGGTTGGGCGGCAACAGTTGTGCATTGGTGATGTTGAATGCCACTTTCTTGCCTTTGATGTGACACTCGATTTTTGCAATAGAGTCGTTGGTGTGCACTTCGCCAAGAATAGAATCGTAGGAGCCTTCAACAAGGCAAAGCGAATAGGTCTCGCCTCGTTGCGGAACAAAAGAGAACGTAGCCAAGCCGTTTGACGAGGTGTTTGCCTGCTCGATGGCGTTGCCAGCTGCGTTGACAAGCTTCACCGGCTTGCCTGTGACAGCTTTGCCAGCCGAATTGCATAGCCTTACGGTTATATGTTGCACTGTGCCGCTTGCCAACGAGCCGCCCCAAGGCAATATTGTGCAGAAAACCTCGTGGTTGTTATAGTCGGAAATGGTGCTGCCGTCAGTGGAAATTGTGATTGGGCGAAATGCAAAGTTCAGGGGCGAAAAGCTTCGCATTAGTTCGGTGTAAGCCCGCAGAAAATATGAGCCGTCTTTCACATCAATGTCGATTGGCAACACTGTTGAGAATCGTCCCAGTGAATCCAATTCGGCTTCGATGCGCGTAAGCACCGAGTCGCGAGTGGCAAATTCAATGTTGACGTATCGGCTGTAAGGTTTGAAATCGGCTGATGAATTGCATGTTACAATGCCTTGCAGTTGCAGGGTGTCGCCCGATTGGCATATAAATTGCTCGGGGCATAGCAACACCTGCTCCGACCGAAAATCGTGCGGAAGCTGAGCCTTTGCCACAAGTGCTACAAATGCAAAAGTGACAATAAGCATTAAGGAGACTAGATGCATTGTGTTATTTATGGATGTCTAAAATTACTCTATAATAACACGGATGTGCTCCGCTGCAGGAACAAAATTTCTGCGGATTACAGTTGCCTGCAAGAGTACAACTGCACGTTGGTCCACATCCTGATGATGAGTACTGTCCGGAATACCATTTGTTTACAAAAACCTCAACTGCAGTAGTCTTAATTTCATCATCTCCCAATTCAATGTCATATTCGATTATGGGTCTAATACATAAATAGTATCGATTTGCATTTTGAAACAATTTTGGTTGACCCGGTCCTTGTACAGCTAATGTGCTACTAAACCCTTCATTTGGAATGGGAATCTGGTATACAAAATAACCGTCTGTGATTTCATCAGTAGACAAGTTTACAGAAATACGACACAATTCTCCTAAGTAGTCATTTGAAATTGTTGTTTGTGAGTAGCAACTTATATATAGAGCAAAACTCACATAAAGTAAAAGTAATCTTTTCATAATGTTTTATATCTATGCAAAAATAGATAAATATTTGCGTTTAAAATGTGTTTCAAAGCTGAAATTAATGAATATTAACCGAAAATTTTGTAAATTCGCAATATTATAGCAAAAAATGGAATTAGAAAAATAATGGAAGATTGGAGAGATAAACTTGGCGCTGCGTTTGGCGCCGAACTTGAGCAGCTCGAAGCCGAAAAGGCAGCCGAGGAACCCGTAGACGAGCAGCCGGCTTCGGTGGCTGAGCAGCAAGGCAAAGCCTGGGTGAACATCGTGCTCGACAAGCATTGCCGCAAGGGCAAGGTGGTGACGTTGGTGACCGATTTGCTTTGCGACGACGACACTTTGCAGCAGCTTGCCCGAGAGCTAAAGGCGCATTGCGGAGTGGGTGGCTCGGCACGTTGTGGCGAGGTGCTTCTGCAAGGCGACAAACGCGACAAGGTGTTGGCTTTCCTTAAAGCTAAAGGCTTGAAAACAAGAATAATATAACAAAAATATATAAGGAAAAAGTATGAATGACAATGCACAAGCAATGCCGTTGCAGATAATCAAAGCATCGGCAGGGTCGGGAAAAACATTTCAACTGGCGTATGAATACATCAAGTTGCTGTTGGGCGTGAAGAACGCCGACGGCACCTATTCGCTGGGTAATCGCACCGAGTATCATCAGCACATACTTGCTGTGACGTTCACCAACAAGGCCACTGAGGAGATGAAGAGCCGAATAGTGAACGAGCTGTGGCTGCTGAGCCAGGGCAAAGGCGATTATTTAAAGCCGTTGACCACCGAACTGCACACCACGCCGCAGCAGCTAATGAAGGCATCGCGCAAGGCGCTTGAAGAGATTCTGTTTAACTACACCACGTTCAACGTGAGCACCATCGACTCGTTTTTTCAAACGGTGCTGCGAACATTTGCTTTCGAGCTCGACCAGGACTATGATTATGCTGTGGAGCTCGACCAGAAATACAGTCAGGCTGTGGCGGTGCAGAACATGCTGCTGAATGTGGGAAGTTCGTCGGACAGCAACGACCGCGTGGCACAATGGCTGCGCGAATTGATGAAGAATAGTTTGGATAGTTCGAGTTCGTCAGCATGGAACGTGTTCAAGTCAAAGAGTTTGGGCGATATGGCTGCGAATCTATCGAAAGAGTGGTTTGTGAAGCACAAGACTGAAGTTGAGGAGTATCTCAAAGACGTGTTTGCACAACAAAATGCCCAAGAATCGAAGCAAAAACAAACGCTGCCGAGAATTGAGCAGTTCAAGAGTCAGCTGAAGGAAATGATTGCCGATGCTGACCAGCGCATTGACGAGTTTGCCAAGCGATTTGCTGAAATATTGAATTCAGTGGGCTTGACGGTTGACGGATTGAGTAGTGTTAGTGGCTTGGCATGCTTTGTGAATCCGCTAATAAATAAGCAGAAGGCGGAGATAAAAAAGATTAACGACTTTATTGCAAAAGAAGATGTTAATGTTTCAAAGTGGAGCACCGACAAAAACTGGAAGAAAGTTGCAAAAACCGGAGTGTACAACGGAGCGGTGACAAAGATGAAAGAGCTTGCAAACGATGCAATCCCGGTGCTAAGAAACAAACATCTGCTTAAGGACATGACGAATAATCTCTATCTGTTTGGGTTGCTTGGAGTGATTGGCAATGAGATGGAGAAGTTTTTGCGCGACAACGACACGGTGCTGCTGAGCGACACTAATCAATTGCTTGAACGCGTGATGATTAGCAGCAATGTGATGTTCGTTTATGAGCGCATGGGCACATGGATAAACCATTATCTGATTGACGAGTTTCAAGATACATCGGCGCTGCAATACCGCAACCTCAAACCGCTGCTCGAGGAGAGTGTGTCGTTCGGTAGCGAGAACCTGGTGATTGGCGACGAAAAACAGTGCATCTATCGCTTCCGCGATTCCGACCCCGAGCTGCTTCAGCGTACCATCTTCGGCGATTTCAAAAATAGTGTGCACGTCGATAACACCAAGGTGGTGAACTGGCGCAGTACGCCCAACATCATCAAGTTCAACAATTCGTTTTTCTGGAACCTGGTGAGAATGACCGGAGTGGGTGGCGTTTACGACAATGTGCTGCAAGATGTCAACGCCAAGAAACATTGCAACGACGGAGCAGTGAAAATCACATTCCTTGCGCCCGAGGATGGCAAGAAGTATGACGACCAAGTGCTTGAGCGGCTGCCCGACTACATCAACGAAATCAGGAGCCGGGGCTATCGGTTGCGCGATATTTCAATATTGGTGCGAGAAAACAAAGAAGGTGCCCTCATAATCGACAGAATATTGACATATAACAAAACCGTCGACGATGCACAGCGCATCGAGGTGATGTCAGCCGAATCGATGTTTTTGCGAAAATCGCCAGCTGTGAGGTCGGTAATCAGCTATCTGAGATATTTCGACTCGCTGAACTACACCGAAAGCAATAACGAAAAACTGATGGCGCTGCGCGAGAGAGAGGAGCGCATCAAGCGTGTGCTGCGCGATTTCGACAGCCGTGTGAGCAACCATTGCAGCGCGATTGCCGACAGCGAGTCGGAAGAATACGGCATAGAGATTGGCGAATTGCTGAAAGCTTCGTTTGAAAGTGACTTGCAACGCCAGGAAACAATAGCCGGCGAGGACGAAACCGCAGCAAAGCCTCGCTACAGCCGCGAGTATCTGACCGTGCGCAACGAGTTGATGAATGGAACCGCCGACTCGTTCGACCTGGTGTCGATTGTGGAAAACATAATTTGCCAAGTGGTGGGCGACGATGCGCGCGAAAATGAGAAGGCGTTTTTGATGGCATTAATGGACTGCGTGATTGATTATAGCGCATCGGGCAACGCTACGGTTCACTCATTCTTGAAGTGGTGGGATAGCAAGCCCAATTTGGCGGTGTCGTCGCCCGAAGGACGCGATGCCGTGAACATCCTCACCATCCACAAGTCGAAAGGTTTGGAGTATCCGTGCGTTATTATCCCGTTTGCCGATTGGAATATGTGCAAACCCGACACGCAGATGTGGCTCGAAGGAGAGGATGTGAAGCGTTTGCCAATGTTTGTGGGTGTCGATTCGGAGATAATACCACCGTTGTTGCCCATAAAAAGCAGCTTGGTGAAAGACTTTGAAGAACTTCGAAAAATATATGATGCGGAGTTGTCGGAAAGTTATGTCGACAACGTGAATAACACATACGTTGCATTCACTCGTGCCGTGAACGAGCTGCACCTGATTGCTCCCGACTGCCAGCCTGCGATTGGCGATATTGAGGGAGCCCGAGTAAACAATGTTATGATGGCTGTGTGCGAAGCGATGACTGACGAAAACGCTTGCGAAATTAATGCTGCGTTTGCTGAAAAAACCGGAAAGGCAACGCAGGTGGCTGTTGGAATCGATAAGCAGGAGAATGATGTCGAATTAGTGTACAGCGTAGGTAATTTGGAGCAGATTTTCACTCCAAAAGCTGAATCAGAAGTGAATGCCACTGCCAACGACATTTTGCCGCAGGAAGTGCCTGAATACGACTCGGCATTGCGTGAAGTGGACGTGTGCGTGCCCGAAACGTATAGCGAAATTCAGGAGCGCGGCATAAGGCTGCACAAACTGTTTTCGATGTTCAAGCGTGAGCGCAACCGCGATTCGGTGCTCAAGCGTGCCCGCCGCCGCGGAATAATTGCCGACTGCTACGACGAGGCTGTGGCGCTTGTCGACAATGCACTCAGCAACGAGCGGACCGCAGAGTGGTTTGCCAACGACAATGTGGTGTTCAATGAGCGTGAAATTGTCGATGCCGATGGCTCGAGCAAGCGCCCCGACCGCATTATTCGCACTCCGCAAGGCAAGGTGATTGTTGTCGACTATAAGTTTGGCAACGACCACAGCCACGACAATTGTTACATCCGTCAGGTGCAAGGCTACATCGGTCAATTGGGCAAAGCCGGCATGACGGTAGATGAGGCTTATGTGTGGTATCCGGTGTCGGGCAAAATCATTAAAGTGAAATAAAACCATCGTATGCATTGGCATTGCAATCAATGCTTAATGTGCTTAATGTGTGTCGTTCAGCCGAATGACGGGCATGCGTTGTGTGTAGGTGAAAAAAAATGACTATCTTTGCACCGAAAAATTATACAATAAAAAAATAAAATAGATTATGTCGATAGATAACATACTCATGCAAGCCACTGCCGATGCCGTAAAGGCATTGTATGGCTTGGATTTTGATGCCGAAAAGGTGACTTTGCAAACCACCAAGAAGGAGTTTGAAGGCAACCTCACTGTGGTGGTGTTTCCGTTTTTGAAGGCTTCGCGCAAGAATCCTGTTGCCACCGGTCAGGAAATTGGCGAATATCTGGTGAACAACTGCGAGGCGGTAGAGAAGTTCAACGTGATTAATGGCTTTTTGAACATCGTCATCAAGCCGTCGTTCTGGGCTTCGGTGCTCAACCACATTGCCGGCGATGCCGATTACGGCTTCAAAAAGGAAACTCCCGATAGCGAATTGGTGATGATTGAATATTCGTCGCCAAACACCAACAAGCCGCTTCACTTGGGTCATGTGCGCAACAATCTGCTTGGCTTCAGCCTTTCGGAGATTATGAAGGCTAATGGCTATAAGGTGGTTAAGACCAACATCGTCAACGACCGCGGTATTCACATCTGCAAGTCGATGCTCGCTTGGCAAAAGTGGGGCAACGGCATCACCCCCGAGAAGGCTGGCAAGAAAGGCGACCACCTGATTGGCGACTTTTATGTGCTGTTCGACAAACACTACAAGGAAGAAGTGAAGCAGATACTTGCCACCGATGCCGAGGTGAACGCCATTGTGGCTGAAGATGACGAAAAGACAGCCGAAGCACGCAAGGCAGCCGCCGAAGCCAAGTCGCCGCTCATGCGCGAGGCTCGCGAGATGCTGAAAAAGTGGGAAGCCGGCGACAAGGACGTGCGCGCCACTTGGGAGATGATGAACTCGTGGGTGTATGCCGGATTCGACGAAACCTACAAGCGCCTTGGCGTTGATTTCGACAAGATTTACTACGAGAGCAACACTTACCTTGAAGGCAAGGAAAAGGTGCTCGAGGGTTTGGAGAAAGGCATCATGTATCGCAAACCCGACAACTCGGTGTGGGCTGACCTCACTGCCGACGGGCTCGACCACAAGTTGCTATTGCGCAGCGACGGCACTTCGGTGTATATGACTCAGGACATTGGCACCGCAAAACTGCGCTATCAAGACTATCCAATCGACAAGATGATTTATGTGGTGGGCAACGAGCAGAACTATCACTTCCAAGTGCTCTCGCTTTTGCTCGACAAGCTTGGTTTCAAGTGGGGCAAGGACCTCGTACACTTCTCTTACGGCATGGTTGAATTGCCCGAAGGCAAGATGAAGAGCCGCGAAGGCACCGTGGTTGATGCCGACGACTTGATGGACGAAATGATTAGTCAAGCCTTGGAAACCATCGAAGCCCGCGAGCAGGAAAACGCCGCAAAGGGCAAGGTGAGCGATTTCACCGCAGACGAAAAAAACGAAATTGCGCGCATCGTTGGTTTGGGCGCTCTGAAATACTTCTTGCTGAAGGTTGACCCTCGCAAGAACATGATGTTCAACCCAAGAGAATCGATTGACTTTAACGGCAACACAGGTCCGTTCATTCAATACACCTACGCTCGAATCCAGTCGCTGCTGCGCAAAGCTGCGCCTGCCGACCTGAGTGCCGACATCAGCGCAGTTGAGCCAAATGAAAAGGAGGTGACACTGATTCAGCGCCTTGCCGATTTCCCATCGACTATTGCCGAAGCCGGTCGCACCTACAGCCCGGCGCTGATTGCAAACTATGTGTATGAGTTGGTGAAGGAGTATAACCAATACTATCACGACTACACCATTCTTGGCGAAGCCGATGCTCAGGTTCGTGCCTTCCGTTTGGTTTTGTCGCGTCAGGTGGCTGAAATTGCCCGCCGCGGTATTGGCCTGCTTGGCATTGAAATGCCTCAGCGCATGTGATGAAAAAAAGGAGAGTTTAAACCTTTATGGCAGAATTTTGTCATATCAGTAATGAATGGACAAAATGTGAATTATTAGTAAAAAAGTGAATTAGAAATGAACGAAAATTTCAATTATGTGCAATCGCCCAACGCAGGCACCTTGGCTAACAAGGTGATGCGCCGCGTATATGTGAAGATGCTTGTTGCAATGCTGGTGACAGCCGCCACATCGATGTATGTGTCGAGCAACGAAGCAATTCTGCAACTAATCTTTGGGAACTCGTTTGTAACCATCGGATTAGTGATTTCGCAAATTGCTGTTGTGCTTGTGCTTTCGGGCAGACTCAACAAATTGAGCATCACTTCGGCCACGCTGCTGTTCTACCTGTATAGCGTGCTCACCGGTGTGGTGTTCTCGTCAATCTTGCTGCTTTACACCGCCACTTCGGTGGGAATGACATTCCTCATCACAGCCGGCGTGTTTGCTGCAATGAGCATTTACGGCTTCACTACATCGAACGATTTGACCAAGTTCGGCTCGATGATGTTCATGGCGCTTATTGGTTTGATTATTTGCTCGGTGGTGAACATCTTCCTCAAGAGCAGCGGTATGGAATGGATAATCAGCCTTGCCGGTGTGGCTATCTTCATCGGTCTCACCGCTTGGGATACGCAGAAAATCAAAAACGCAGCGATGTATGCCACCGATGGCACCTCAGCCGAAAAGCTGGCTACATTTGGCGCATTGAGTCTGTATCTCGATTTTGTGAACTTGTTCCTGTATTTGCTGCGCTTCTTTGGCGGCAGCCGCGATTAATCAGCAAGTTTATCACTTAATTATACGCCGAGGGCAGAAAGCGAGAATGCTTTCTGCCCTCGACTGTTTTTGCGGGGTGGCTGATTTGTAAGACAATCGGAAATTCAGAGGCAAATAACTGCTGTTTTTATGAAATTTGTGCTAAATTTGCCGGTAAAGAAAAAACATAATGCTATGAGAAAGATGATGTTGATGTTGGTTGCGGCTATGCTATGTGTTGCAGCCACGGCACAAGAGAAATATGAGAAGTGCGAACTGATTGTTGGCGGCGACACATTGCGCTATTGTGCGCTTGCTCCGCAGCCGATTGAGCAGGACAAAAGCTATCCGTTGGTGGTGTTTCTGCATGGCGCCGGCGAGCGTGGCGAGGACAATCAGGCTCAGCTTTTACACGGCTCGCAGCAGTTCCTCAATCCGGTTAATCGCGAGAAATATCCGTGCTATGTGGTTTTTCCGCAATGCCCCAGCGGCAAATATGGTGCCTACATCAATCGTCCGTGGTCGCTCGTTCCGAGCGAAATGCCCATACAAGAGCAGCCATCGGCATTTGTCAGCCAGGTGCATCAGCTCATCAGCAAGTATCTTGCCGAGCAGCGTGTCGACCCTCGCCGAGTGTATGTGATAGGGCTGTCGATGGGCGCAATGGCAACCTACGATATGGTGATACGCTTTCCCGAGCTGTTTGCTGCAGCGGTGCCAATTTGCGGTACGGTGAATCCTGAGCGCATCACCGAGGTTGTGAAGCACACCAAGTGGAGTATCTATCATGGCGACGCCGACACTACAGTGCCGCTCGACGGGTCGCGTGAGGCTTACCGCAAGCTGCGTGCCGTTGGCGCCGAAGTGAAATACACCGAGTTCCCGGGCGTGGCACATGGCAGCTGGAATCCCGCCTTTTCGCAACCCGATTTCATGAAGTGGTTGTTTGACCAAATTCGCCAGTAGGATATTTATCGTATTTTTGTTTTGAGAT
>JBJECZ010000214.1:0-12857 GCA_051871555.1 Muribaculaceae bacterium
TCTAAAACTGTCGAGAAAATTTACAAATTATTTCCAGGCTTCGAGTGAATGGAAAAATCGGTTAACAATTCTTTAATCTTCTTATAATTTTTGTTTGGATGAAAAATAGTGGGTAAGTTTGCATCACACACAATTATTTCAAGTATATTTGAGTATAGATATGGACATTAAATTAGAGCCAAAAGAGATTTATGAGGCTTACAGTACGCCAATCGTTCTGCAGACATCGTATTGGTCGATAGTGAAAGAACGTCTGGGACTCCACTCTTGTGCATATGAGTTTTCGGTGAGAAACCGCGACATTTATGATGGCGTAGGAGGCTTTTCACGCACCGATGCCGATTTTATTATGTTTTATCAGCACGTCAATGCCACCGACTATGTGGCGTATGTGCCTTACGGTCCGGAGATAGAGCCTTCGGAGTCAAACCAAGGACGCTTCCTCGAAGAACTGTCGGAGATGCTGAAATCGCATTTGCCCAACAACTGCATTGCCTTGCGCTACGACCTTAATTGGCAATCGCATTGGTGCAAGGACGACGATTTCGACGACAGCGGTCGCTGGAACGGGGTGCCGAAGAAAGAGTTTCAACAACTGAAACTTAACTTTGGCACATGCACACACAACCTCACTAAGACCAATGGCAACATATTGCCAGCCAACACGGTGGTGGTGGATTTGAGTCTTGACGAAGAAGCGATACTAAAGCGCATGAAGCCCAAAACACGCTACAACATACGTTTGGCTTTGCGCAAAGGCGTTGAAGTGAAGTCGGTTGGCATCAACGGGCTGAACGAATGGTATCAGCTTTATCTCGAAACTGCTTTGCGCAATGGACTTCACACCAACGACATCAGTTATTTTCAATCGATATTCGCATCAAAGATGGATGGTTCGGCCGACGACGTGAAGGTGCACCTGCTGGTGGCTTATTACGAAGGAATGCCATTGGCTGCAATGTTCCTCATTCTGTCGGCACATCGCGCCACCTATCTATACGGGGCATCGACATCGGCGATGCGCAATGTAATGCCCACTTATGCATTGCAGTGGAAAGCCATGCAGCTTGCCAAGGAAAACAATTGCAAGGAATACGACATGTTTGGCATAGCACCAAACCTCGACCCCTCGCACCCTATGTACGGTTTGTATAAGTTCAAACAGGGCTTCGGTGGCGAAATTTTTCACCAACTAGGGTGCTGGGATTATCCCATCGACCACGATAAATATAACTATTTCACTGCTTGTGAGATGAGTATGCAGGGCTATTATTTGTGATGGCTCGTGGCATTATAGATAGGCTCTTAAGTGCCAAAATGTGACGATGATGCCGGATTTCGCAGCGGGGTTTGTTTGCGTGAAAATCAAAAAAAATGCGCAAGTGTGGTTGATTCTATAAAAAATATTATATCTTTGTAGAGCTAATGTAACCTGAAGAGAAGAATATTTCATAAACCTTTTATATATAATTTTAAAATTTAAAGATTATGGCAAAACCATACGTAATTGGTGTCGATATGGGTGGCACAAATACTTGTTTTGGTATTGTAGACGCTCGCGGCACAGTGATTGCAAGCAGTTCTATCAAGACTCGCAAGCATGCCGATATTAATGACTACATCGAAGAGCTTTATCAAGAAATCAGCAAGATGATAAAGGAAAACGATGCAGAGGGCAAGATTCAAGGTATAGGTATAGGTGCTCCAAACGGCAACTATTTCACCGGAAAGATTGAAGATGCTCCAAACTTGCCATGGCCAAGCCCAATACCATTGGCACAAATGGTTTCTGACAAATTTGGCATTCAGTGTATCATCACAAACGATGCAAATGCAGCAGCTTTGGGCGAAATGACCTATGGCGTTGCACGTGGATTGAAGGATTTCATCATGATTACGCTTGGCACAGGTGTTGGCAGTGGTATTGTGGTGAATGGACAGATGGTGTACGGTCACAATGGTTTTGCCGGCGAATTGGGCCACGTTGTGGTTAAGCCAAGCAACGGTCGCCAATGCGGTTGTGGTCACACAGGCTGTTTGGAAGCTTATTGCTCGGCAACAGGTGTTGCACGCACAGCTCGCGAGTTCCTTGAAATACGCAAGGAAGATTCGTTGCTTCGTTCGCTTCCTCTCGACGAAATCACTTCGAAGGACGTTTACGATGCAGCTGTAAAGGATGACGCCATTGCAAAGGAAATCTTCGATTACACCGGAACCATTTTGGGTAAGGCTCTCGCCGACTTCTGCGCATTCTCGGCTCCTGAGGCATTCGTGCTGTTCGGTGGCTTGACCAAGTCGGGCGAATATCTGTTGCGTCCTATTCGCGAAGCCCTTTATAGCAATGTGCTTGGCATCTTCAAGGATGTGAAAGTGCTTGTTTCGGAACTGAAGGAAAGCGATGCTGCAGTGCTTGGTGCATCGGCTCTTGGATGGGAAGCCAAGGATGTTGCTCCGGCTGCCGAAGCAAAGGAATGATGCTTTAAACACCAAAGGTGCCGCTATCATTGAGCGATGCGGCGCTTTTTTAAGATAACAATGAAGGAGTGCATAGAAAATATGTGCTCCTTTTCTGTTGCAACTATTTAATCACGCAGTTATGATTGGGCTGAAACTCATGGGGCAATATGCCGTGGTGAGAGGCTTCTTGCAAGGTTGTTTTCGCCGAAAGGTGGGGCGGATGCAGGTTTTTGTTTGCTGTGTGAGATGAATTTATAAGTTGCTGATGCTTAATCTCGTTGAAATTTTTGCTAATTTTGCATCAAAGGGGGAGATTGTTTCCCATTAAGATGCAAAAACCCAAACCTGTCATTATGCTGTTATGCGCAAAAAAACGAAATTGTAAACATAACGCTAATGACAATTATTTGAGATAAACCAAAAAACTAATAATTTGTATGAAAAACAATCTTATTAACGGTGTACTTGCCGCAATGGTAGCTGTGGGCATGCTTTCGGGCTGCAATGCCGGCAAGGTTGAATGTGTGGGTCTATGTGAAGCGTTACCCGATTCGGCGTGGAATGCATCGCAATGGATATCGGTTGTTGACGCTCCTGTGGTGGAGGGCGTGGTGCAAGATGGCACTCGGGCTGCCGATGGCGCTAACTGGTTTGTGTCGACGTTGAAAAATGATAAGAAAGTGGTGTCGGCAAAGTGGATGACCACAGGCCTTGGCGTGTATGACATCTACATCAACGGCAAATTGATAGGCAACGAAGTGCTAAAGCCCGGTTTTACCCATCCTGAAAAGACGAAACGGTCGTTCACCTACGATGTGACCGAGGCATTATGCACCGAGCAAGGTGCCGAGAATGTGTTGTCGGCGCAAGTCACACCTGGATGGTGGGCGGATAAGATTGTAACACCCGGAGGCCATGAAGGTATGATTGGTCGCAAGTGTGCATTCCGCGGCGTAATGGAATTGACTTACGATGACGGTACAAAAGCACTCTTCGGCACTGATACTGTGGCGTGGAAGGCAGGCATAGCAGGTCCGGTGAAGCACGCGGCAATCTTCGACGGCGAAGTGTATGACGCTCGCATCAAGCCCGGCTACGAAACTCCCGAATTGCTCAAAACGCCTGAGATTAACACCGAATTTGCAGGCGAAATAGTGCCTACATGCGGAGCAGAGATATATCTGCGCGAAGATTTGGCGCTCACTCCCGTTAAAGCCTACACATGGGAGAGCGTTGAAGGCGAGAGTGCCGAAGAATATGGCAAGGTGGTGATAAAGAAGGAATTTGTTGAAGGCGAGGTGATAGAGGTTCATCCGGGCGAGCACCTTGTGGTGGATTTCGGCCAGAATTGCGCTGCTGTGCCATCGTTTGAGTTCGCGGCCAAAGAAGGTACAACGCTCACATGCGAAGTGTCGGAACTCCTAAACGACGGCAACGGAGCTAAGAATCGCGGAATGGATGGTCCGGAAGGCAGTGTTCACCGTCTGAACCTGCGTATCCCCGACACAGGCATGAAACTCGAATACACTTTTGCAGCAAGCGAGGGTGCTGTGGCATATCAGCCTCGCTGCACATTCTTCGGCTATCGATTGGTGTCGATTACGGTGAGCGACGATGTAACCATTCATAGCATCCACTCGGTGCCGGTGACTTCGATTGCCAAAGCGCTTGAGACAGGCGTAATCACCACTGGCGACGAATCGATTAACAAACTGATTTCTAACACATATTGGGGACAATTGTCGAATTATCTGTCAGTGCCTACCGACTGCCCGCAACGCAATGAGCGACTTGGTTGGACAGCCGACACGCAAGTGTTCTCCGAAACTGGCACATTCTTTGCCGACACACGCGCGTTCTTTCATAAATGGATGCGCGATATGCGTGACACTCAGAGCCCGGCAGGCGGATTTCCAGGCGTGGCACCTTGGGCACAATATGGCGCAGAACCTCAGTCGATGATGCGCCTTGGGTGGTCGGACGCAGGTGTGATAGTGCCTTGGGTGATTTGGAAACAGTTTGGCGACGCAGAAATCGTGGCAGAGAATTGGGATGCGATGGAAAAACTGATGAATCACATAGATGAAACCAAATACGACCATCATGCTCTTTCCGCCGAGAATGGCAACTACCAATGGGCGGACTGGTTGAGCTACGAGCCACTTGAATCGTGTTCGGGCGCGATGCGCGATGTAGATGCCAAGGGCGAATGGTTCATTCGTCCGGAAACCTACGATTATTGGAACTACCTGAGCGCAAGTTATTGGGCAATTAACGCCTCGATGATGCGCGACATGGCTGCAGCTACCGGTCGCGATGCTGCAAAATATGAGGCAATGACCCAGCGCGCAAAGGAATATCTTCGCACCACATTCCTCAACGAGGACGGCACATTCAAGACCGAAATTCTCAACACCATGCAGACTCCAGCGCTATTCGCACTGAAGAGTGGCTTGGTGGAAGGCAGTGCTAAAGAGAACCTTGTGGCTCGTCTGCGCAAAAATTTTGCTGAGCACGAGAATTGCTTGCAAACAGGGTTCTTGGGCACATCTATCTTGATGCCTACGCTCACTGAAAATGGCATGGTAGACATAGCTTACGAACTCCTATTCCAACGCAAGAACCCAAGTTGGCTGTACTCGGTGGACAACGGCGCTACCACCATCTGGGAACGCTGGAACAGCTATATGATTGACAAGGGTATGGGTCCGCAAGGAATGAATAGCTTCAATCACTATGCCTACGGCGTGGTTTGCGGATGGATATGGTCGAGTGTGGCAGGCATAGCCACCGATGTGGCACATCCGGGATTCAAGCACATAATCATGAAACCGCAGCCCGATAAGCGATTAGGATTTGTAAAAGCTGAGTATAAGTCGGCAGCAGGTGTGATTAAGAGCGAATGGCGTTACGAAGGCGATGTATGGAAGTGGACTTTCACCATCCCGGAAGACGCAACCGCATCGGTGACCCTGCCGGGCGAAACTGAAGCAAAAGAATACACTGCAGGCACATATTCGGTAGAGAAATAGTGCATAGCGGCACAATATGGGTGAAGTGCGACAAACCATGCGTTTGCCGCACTTCAAAGCAGGCTAATTCGGCAAAAAGCAATACCATCGGCGATGCTATGAGGCATGCCGATGGTATTTTGCGATATATTAAGCAAGAAAGCTTGTTATAGCGAGCGGTTGATTTCGTCGATGTAGGCGAGAATCTCGTCGCGTCCGCGGCCGTCTTGCGACGAAGTCTCGAATATTGGCGGCAATTCTTCCCATGTTTCGAGCAGACGTTTTTTGTATTCAACCACATGGCGTCCGCCAATGATTTTGCCCAGCTTGTCCATCTTGGTGAACACAATGCTGAACGGCACTCCGTTTTCGCCACACCATTCCATGAATTCGAGGTCGATTTTCTGCGGTTCGTGTCGCGAATCTACCAGCACAAACAGGTTGGTCATTTGTGCGCGGTGCAGCACATAACCTTCAATCATTCGTCTAAGTTCCTCGCGGCTATCCTTGCCACGGCGGGCATAGCCGTAACCGGGCAGGTCGACAATATACCACTCGTCGTTGATGAGGAAATGATTGATTAACATGGTCTTACCGGGCGTCGAAGAAGTCTTTGCAAGCCCGTTTCGTCCGGTGAGCATATTGATGAGCGACGATTTGCCCACGTTTGAGCGCCCTATGAAAGCATACTCGGGCAGCGTGGTGTCGGGGCATTTGCTCACTGTGCTGTTTGATATTTTAAATTCTGCCGATTTGATTATCATTGTGGTGATGTACTGTTTTGCTATAAAACTCTGTTGTTGCTAAAAATGGGGAAGAACGCTCGTTGCTGTTGGGCATTCTTCCCCATGAATATTGATTGCGATTGCCTAAATGGCAAAATTACAGGTTGGCAAGCACAATTTCTTTCATCTTGTCGAGTGCAGCCGACAGACCATCGGCGTTCTTGCCGCCAGCTTGAGCGAAGCCGGGTTGACCGCCACCACCGCCTTGGATGAGCTTGGCGGCTTCGCGAACAATCTTCGATGCGTTGAGGGCATCGCTGATGAGCGCTTCAGAAATCATCACAGTGAGTGTGGGCTTGCCGGTGTTGTTTGTGGCTGCCATGAACACCACGTTTTCTTTTGCGTTTTTGAGCTCGAAAGCAACGCCTTTCACCACGTCAGCCAAGAACGGACCGTTTAACGTGGCAATCTTTGCTCCGGCAGTTTCGGTGGCGTTTTCGAGCACTGTCTTGGCAAGCGCCTTGACGCGTTCGTGCATATATTCTTCGGCTTGCTTGCGCAGAGTGGCGTTTTCGGTGATTGATTTTTGCAGCGCAACGAGCACGTTAGGTGTGTTGTTGAGCAACTCGCGCACCTTGCCGAGGGTGTCCTCGAGGTCGTATAGCGCATTTTGCACATTTTCGCCGGTGATGGCTTCGATGCGTCGGATGCCGGCTGCAATGCTGCTTTCGCTCATGATTTTAATCATGCCTATGTTGCCGGTGTTGTCGACGTGCGTACCGCCGCAAAGTTCGATCGACGAGCCGTATTGAATCACGCGCACCTTGTCGCCATATTTTTCGCCGAACAGAGCCATTGCACCCAGAGCCTTAGCCTCGTCGATGGGCACGTTGCGATGTTCGCAGCGCGGAATAGCCATGCGCACTTTTTCGTTGGCAATGCGTTCCACTTTGCGCAGTTCGTCTTGAGTCATCTTCTGGAAGTGCGAGAAGTCGAAACGAAGCACCTTCGAGTCGACGTAGCTGCCTTTTTGCTCAACGTGAGTGCCGAGCACTTCGCGCAGCGCCTCGTGCAGCAGGTGAGTGGCTGTGTGGTTGCATGCAATGGCACGGCGCGCTTTCACGTCGATTTGTGCGTGGAAAGACTCGGTGACGTCGCTTGGCAACTTCTTGCTCAGGTGAATAGGCAAGTTGTTTTCGCGCTTGGTGTCGAAAATCTCAATCGTTTCGTCGCCGCAGGTGAGGGTGCCTTTGTCGCCCACTTGACCACCCATTTCGGCGTAGAATGGAGTGCGTGAAAGCACAATCTGATAGAATTCGTTGTTCTTTTGCTTTACCTTGCGATAGCGAAGAATTTCGGTGTCGACTTCGGTGAGGTCGTAGCCCACAAATTCGGTTTCGCCCTCTTTGAGTTCCACCCAGTCGGTGGCTTCAACGGCGGCGGCGTTGCGAGCACGTTGCTTTTGCTTAGCCATTTCGTCGTTGAACTCTTCGATGTTGGCTTCGAGGCCGTTTTCGCGAAGGATGAGTTCGGTGAGGTCGAGCGGGAAGCCGTAGGTGTCGTAGAGCACAAATGCGTCTCGGCCGCTGATTTTTTGTTTTCCGGCTTCCTTGGTGTCGGCAATCACTTTGTCAAGCATCTTAATGCCGGTTTCAAGCGTGCGCAGGAAGCTGTCTTCTTCCTCCTTAATCACGTTTTTGATGAGGGTGCTTTGAACCTTGATTTCGGGGTAAGCATCGCCCATCGATTCAATGAGGGTGTCGATGAGCTTATACATGAATGCTTCGCGCTGGCCAAGGAAAGTGTAGCCATAGCGAACGGCGCGGCGCAGGATGCGGCGAATCACATATCCCGCCTTGGCATTCGAAGGCAGTTGCGAGTCGGCAATTGAGAATGCAATGGTGCGCACGTGGTCGGCAACTACGCGCATAGCCACGTCGCAGTCCTTATTGTCGCCGTAGGTCTTGCCTGCAATTTCGCCAATCTTATGGATGAGCGGTTGGAAGACGTCGGTGTCGTAGTTCGATGTTTTGCCTTGCAGCGCCATGCACAGGCGTTCGAAGCCCATGCCGGTGTCAATCACCTTGTTAGGCAGCGGCTCGAGCGAGCCGTCGGCTTTGCGGTTGTATTGCATGAACACCAGGTTCCATATTTCAATCACTTGCGGGTGGTCGCCGTTCACCAAGTCGCGGCCGGCAATCTTGGCTTTTTCCTCGTCGCTGCGCAGGTCGATGTGTATTTCTGAGCAGGGACCGCAAGGACCGGTGTCGCCCATTTCCCAGAAGTTGTCGTGACGGTTGCCGTTGATGATATGGTCGGCGGGCAGATGCTTTTCCCAGATGGCGGCTGCCTCGTTGTCGCGCTCAAGACCTTCGGGTGCATAGCCCTCGAACACTGTTGCATAGAGGTTCTTCGGGTCGAGTTTAAGCACCTCGGTGAGATATTCCCAAGCCCAGTCGATGGCTTCGTGCTTGAAGTAGTCGCCAAACGACCAGTTGCCAAGCATCTCAAACATGGTGTGGTGGTAGGTGTCGTGTCCAACTTCCTCGAGGTCGTTGTGCTTACCGCTCACGCGAAGGCATTTTTGCGAGTCGGATACGCGCGGCCATTTGATGGCTACATTACCCAAAATGATATCCTTGAACTGGTTCATGCCTGCGTTTGTGAACATTAGTGTGGGGTCGTCTTTGATGACCATTGGTGCCGAGGGCACGATGTGATGCCCTTTGCTGCGGAAAAATTCAATAAATGATTCCCTAATTTCTTTTGCTGTAAGCATTGCTAAAAAATCTGATTTATTTTGGAAAAATAACTGTTTATTTGTCAGTATTAATTTGATAAGTTTAAACTAAATGTTTAACTTTGCACATATTAGCCTACAAAATTACTCTATAATTACGGTTTTTGCAAATGGACGTTAGCGACTTAGACAAAAAATTCTATAAAATCAGCGATGTTGCCGAGATTTTGGGCATCCCGGCTTCCACTTTGCGCTTTTGGGAGAAGCAATTCACCATCATTAAGCCTCGCCGTAATGCAAAAAACATTCGCTTCTACACGCCACAGGACATTGAAACCATTCGCAAGGTCTATTATCTTGTAAAGGAAAAGGGGTTGAAGCTCGATGCCGCTCAGGAGCAGATTCGCCGCAACCGTGCCAATGTGGACAAACGCTTTGAGGTGATTGAGCGCCTGAAGGGTATCCGCCAAGAACTTACCGACATACTCGATGCAATGGGCAAGTTGCAGTGATGCTTTGTCTGAAGTTTTGATATGTTCACGCCCCGATGATGAAACAGGTTCATTATCGGGGCGCGATGCTTTATTGTTGTTGCAGCATGAATTAAATCAATGCATTGGCAAGTGCTTCGAGTTGCTTGATGGTGTCGGCTTTCACTGTCGATTCCACGGTTACCATCGGCTCAACGATGGTGATGTCTTTGAGTGCCTGCATGGCTTCGCGCATCTTTCGGCCGGCAACTGGTGCCCAGCTGCCGTTTTCGATGAATGCCACTTTGCGGTTCTGATAGTTTTTGGCTTTAAGGTGGCTAATGAAGTCGTCCATAACGGGCATAACGCCGCCATCGTAGGTGGGCGCTGCAAGCACCAGGCGGTCGTAGCGGAATGCGTCCTCAATTGCCTCTGCCATATCGTCGCGCGAGAGGTCGGTGATCGACACTTTCACGTCGCTTGAGCTTCGCAGCAGGTCGGCGAGCTTGTTTGCGGCGGCAGCGGTGTTGCCGTGGAGGCTGCAATAAGCAATGAATATGCCTTGATTTTCGGGCTTATAGCTGCTCCAGGTGTCGTAGAGCCCAATGTGGAAGTCGAGGTTTTCCTTGAGTATCGGGCCATGCAGCGGGCAGATGGTGGCAATGTCGAGTGCAGCGGCTTTCTTGAGCAGGGCTTGCACTTGTGCACCGTATTTTCCGCAGATGTTAAAGTAGTAGCGACGTGCTTCGCATGCCCAGTCTTCGTCGGCAGACAGTGCTCCGAATTTGCCGAAGGCATCGGCTGAGAACAGAATCTTTTCGCTCTGCTCGTAAGTAACCATCACTTCGGGCCAGTGAACCATTGGCGCCATAAAGAATTGCAGCGTGTGAGCGCCCAGCGACAGCGTTTCGCCTTCATCCACCACTTGCAGGCGTGAGGTGAGCTCGTCGCCGAAGAATCGTTTCACCAGTGCCACAGCTTTGGCTGAGCAGATGCCAACGAGCGCAGGATATTTGTCCATCATGGCTTTGATGACCGCGCTGTGGTCGGGCTCCATATGGCTGATAATCAAATAGTCGGGTGTGCGTCCGTTGAGGGCGGCGTCGAGGTTGGCTTGCCATTCGGTTTGCTTGCATGCATCGGCAGTATCGAAAACGGCAATCTTGTCGTCGATAATCACATAGGAGTTGTAGGATATACCATTGGGAATGATGTATTGACCTTCGAAGAGGTCGGATTCGTTGTCGTCAACTCCGATATATCTCACTGCATTGCTGATTGTTACGTCGTTTGTCATACTCTAATAAATACTTCTAAAAAATATTGAAATACGTTTTGCGGATGTAAAATTACAATTTTATTATGAATTGATGAAATTCTTGCCCATAGTATTGCGCTTCTTGCTCAGATGAGCAATGCCACAATTCCGCTCACGCCGATGTAGACGTACACTATGCGCTGAAGTGTGTCGCGCGAGATGGCGTTGAACACCTTTGCGCCGAGCCATGTGCCGGCAATAACGGCAACGATGCCAAAGCCGAATGCGGTGCCCACTTGGCTGGTGAGCATGCCGTTGCTGCCGCGAAATATGGTCATTGCCATGTTGCCCAGCAGAAAATACACTTGTGTAAGCGCGATGTATTGTTCTTTTGTGGGGCAGGCGGCAAGGAAATAGAGCACAGCAGGCGGACCTTGCATGCCGCAGAAACCGCCCATCAAGCCCGACATGCTGCCAAGCCCAATCTGCGCTGCCCGCGTGGCGCGCGGCTTGATGCGTTGGCGCAGGAAAATGAAGTAAAGACTGACGCCTATGAGAATAACACCCAGCGCTTTTTTCAGCACCGCGCTGTCAATCATCCTCACCATGCCCACGGCAAAGAACGATGTCGCCAAAAACGCCGCAAGAATCAGCCACAGCTTGCTCCACACAATGTGCTTGTGCATGCGCGCCACAATGATGAGCGACGTCACAGATGCCAGCAATCCCGACAGGGCAGTTGCTTCGCCGTAGCTGGGCATGACGTGTGGCAGCAGAGTCATGATGAAGATGCCGAAGCCAAAGCCGCTCACGCGCTGCACAAAGCTGGCGCCCAGGGCGAAAAGTGCTATCAGCAATATTTGCTCAAGTTGCATGGCGGGGTAGTGGATTTTGTCGATGTGGCTAAAATGCAGCGATGCTGCCTCCTTGTTCGGTCCGCTTGCTTATGTGCGGCATTCAGGGATGGGCAGCATCGCCTATTGTTGATTCTGTTTCCGTTCGGGGAAAATCAGAATGGAAGGTCGTCGTTGTCGTTTGCAGCGCCAAAGTCGGGTGCTGGCGGCATACCGATGGGTGCTTGAGGCTCCGAAGCAACATATCCGCCGGCAGGAGCAGCAGCTGGTGCGTCGTTAGTGATTTTTTCGCCTTTCCATCCGCGGATGTTGGTATAGTAACGGCCTTGGTATTCGCGGCTTTCGATGTCGAAGCTCAGCAGAATTTCGTCGCCTACTTCAAAGTTATATTGGTCGGCACGGTCGCCAAAGAAGTCGAATGCTATGGTCTTTGGGTGTGCTTCGATGGTTTCCATCACATAGTCCTGTTTTTTCCATGGGTTACCTGTCGATTTGGATGTGCCGCTCACGAGAGGCAGCTTCTTGATAATCTTTCCTTTTACTTCCATATATGTTTTTAATTTTTTTATGTTTCTCGTCAATGCGAAATTATTCTGCAAATTTAGCGAATCAAATCCGATTTTCCGTTGATTGTTGAAAAATAATTTTCATACCGCCCGACTTTGACCATACTTTAACTCATTTGTCTCATCCCACTGCAAGAATAAGAGGGATTGTGTAGTAATAGCTACTCTAAAAACTATCACACACTCCGACGCCTGAAAGGCACACATTAGAATAAATCGTTACAACCTCCACACATTGGAGCATGTTAGACCGTCAAGGCTGCTCCCTCCCGACCTCGACGCCAACGCCCGAGGGCACAGCAGCCAAGCCCACTATTTAATTTTGTCAGTTATGGCTTTTACGATATTGTACACGTCAGTCAATTTATCAACTATCTTTTCGGTGTCATTATCTTCTATTACAGGGATATGAAGGTAAATTCGAGATGGGGCATTTTCTGGGTGTTCATCAAGTTCGCAACCCGGGAACGCTTCTGACAACGCCTCGCGGTATGGCTCATAATGCTTACGATTCCAAACAGTAACGTAAATGCCAAATACTCCAAGTGGATTATCGAATGACCCTTGTTTGAATGAAGCCTCAATACCAAGACGGTTGCCATCCTTGTTAAATTCAACTCCTAAGTCCCAGCCTTGCCAAGCCCACCAGTCGGCTCCTGTACGAGCTTTTATCAAGGTTAGGAGTTCTCCGATACGTTCTTTGCGAAGTTGTAGAATTTGGTTCTCAAATTTTTCATACTCGGCTTTGAGCCAATTAATTTGTCGGCGGTTCTCGT
>JBJECZ010000215.1:0-3159 GCA_051871555.1 Muribaculaceae bacterium
GCCAAGCACATTGAAAATGTTGAAACATTCTCCGTGAAAATACCTCTCCTCCCTGATTTGCCTTTGGATATCTACATTGTGTTGGATTTCTAATAATAGATGTCTTAAATCATTCATACTGCAGTCTCATTTTATAACAGCTTTAAGGCGATTGCGGCGCAGGCTTCGGCATCGGCAAGGGCGTGGTGGTGGTTGGTCATATAATAGCCGCAGCGAGCGGCTGCCACGTCAAGGTTGTTTGGCTGTCCAGGCCAACGCCGGCGCGATGCTATGCATGTGCAATGAAACTCATAGTCGGGGTAGTCCATCTGATAGACACGGAACACAGCTTTCAGGCAGCTCTCGTCGAATGCTTTGTTGTGCGCCACCAAGGGCAATCCCTCTATGAGCGGTTCTATTTGCTTCCACACATCGGGGAAAACAGGAGCATCCTCTGTGTCGGCAGCACATAAGCCGTGCACCTGGCTGCAACGATAGTTGTAATACTCCGGTTCGGGCTTGATGAGCGAATAGAACTTATCCACTATCTCGCCACCACGCACTATCACCACGCCAACCGAACACACCGAGCTGCGATAGTTGTTGGCAGTTTCAAAATCAATTGCTGCAAAATTGCCGTTTAAGCGTGAGCAATCCGAGCTTGCTCGGGAATTGCCGAGCGAAAGGCAATTATCTAATTCTTGCATATTTGATGAACTTTATTCACTTAATATTGATTTGTGCTTTTCTCACTAATCAAAGGTTCCACAATTATTTCTTCAATGGCATCTGCGCTAAAACATGAATCAGTGCCATGGTCTCTTTTATAGTTAACGATTACTCCTGCAAAGTTATTGCCCGAAAGTTATTTATATGATTCTGCCCCACCCTTTACATAACTTGCCGAGCTATACCATAACGCCATCTGTCAGACCTTTCGGAATCGTCGAACTAAAAATTACAGGTCCAGTCAAAAAAATTTTCTGATTTTAATTTGGTTTATTTTATAAACTTGTTTATATTTGCAGCGTATTTACAAAGTTGCGGTGCGCAAGCAGCCTTGTAGACTACAAAATAACCAACACATTTTAATTAACTTAATCAAAACAAGACAATGGAAGACAAAAAAATCACCGAACAAGAGAGCCTTGACATCATCGCCCAAATGATAGCACGCACCCGCCACCGCCTATGCCTGGGCGACGGCAACATAATGCTGCTGTGGGGCTATCTCACCGTGGGCGTGGCGCTGCTCATCACTGCGCTGCTCGTCATCACCCAGCATCCGGCTGTGAACTGGCTGTGGTTTTTGATAATGATTGTTGGCGGCACCGTTACGCCTCACCTTGCAAAGAAGAAAGCTGCCAACGCAGGCGCCAAGACTCACCTCGACGCTATCACTTCGGGCATCTGGACCACCGTGGGCTATCTGTCGCTGCTGTGCATAGCCTTTTGCCTTGTGTTTATGCTGGCTTGCGGCGAAGACTGCTGGAGCATAATGTTTATGCTGCCTTTGCTAATTGTGGGCATAGCTGAAACCATTCAAGGAATAGTAATCAAAGAGCGTTCGCTGGTTGTAGGCGGCGCCGTGGGTATGGCTGCAGGAATACTTACAATGTGTTGCATCGCATCAGCCACACCTCTGAACATTACATGGTTTATGCCAATGTTCATCGTGGCATTTACGTCAATGATGATTGTGCCCGGACACATCATTAACCACAAAGCACGCCGTCAGCAATGAAACCACTCGACCCAATTTTGCACTCGAAACTGCGTCTGGCAGTGATGTCGGTGCTTATGAACCTCGACGAAGCCGACTTTGTATACATCAGGCAGCAAACACAGGCAACTGCCGGCAACCTGAGCGTACAGCTCGAAAAACTTGCCGAAGCAGGATATATCACCATCGAAAAAGGCTTTGCCGGTAAAAAGCCGCGAACCACCTGCCGCGTGACAGAGAAAGGCAAAGAAGCATTTGCCGCTTACGTCGATGCCCTGCGCGACTATCTGAAGCTTTAGCCGCCCTATACGCCAAAAGAGTGATGACACGTCAAGTGTCACCACTCTTTTTGTTATATCTCAAAACCGGCTGCTTTATTTCAGCCGCTGCCAAGTGAAATTGCTTTCGCGCATGCGATAGCCGCGAATGGAATAAAACGCGTTGACAATAGGGCGAAGATAGATGTAAAACGGCACGCCCACATGCAGCTTGGGCGCTTTGAGCCTGCGGGCATTGCCGCGGAACAAGCATACGAGCGTTATCCAAAGGCTGAGCAACAGCACAGCGGCGGCACCTGCCACCAACACATTGCACCACGCAAGCGCCACAGCGGCAGCCAGCGCAGCAACATTGGCATACTGGCAAAGCGAAACGAGCGACGACGAGATAAACGGCCAACGGCGCAAGCGCTTAGCCGTGAAGTCGTGTCGCAGCTTCAATTCGCTGTGAACCGCGCTATAGTTATCGTGGAAAGCCGTGACAATCGAGTCGGGGCACAGCTCCACGCAAGTGTTATCGGCACGCGCAATCTCACTCACAAACAGGTCGTCGTCGCCAAAATGAAGCATGAGCGTGCGGTGGAAACCGTTGTTGGCAAAGAAGGAACTGCGGCGGTAAGCTAAATTGTCGTTGGTGCCGCGGAACGGATAACCGTTGATGTCGCTCGAAAGATATTGCACCGAATCGGTTACGTTATCGTAGACGCGATAGTTGCGTCCAAATTTATGGTCCTTCTTATATCGCGGACGTGAGTAGCCAATCACCACGTCGGTATCGGGCGTGAAATTGCGGCACATCAGCATCAACCAATCAGGCCCCGGAGGGCAACAATTGGCGTTGGTGACCACAATCAGCTCGTTGCGGGCAGCCTTGACGCCCAGCATAATAGCCAGTTTGCGGCGCGACACGTTGCGACTTCCCTCAGGAATGAACGTCTGACGCAGCTTATCGTAGTTGGCAATCATCTCCGAAATCACCTCGGCGCTGTTGTCAACACTCGAGTCGTTCACCACAATCACCTCGTAGTTGGGATAATTCTGATTGAGCAGATACGGCAGAAAGCGCTTCAAACAAGCGCCATCGTTGTGGGCATACACCACCACCGTGGCAGGGGCAAGGCTTTCAGCCACATCGTTGCCGCTGGCGGCCACGCAACGGCGCAAAGCACTATAGCGACG
>JBJECZ010000216.1:0-3150 GCA_051871555.1 Muribaculaceae bacterium
ACTGAAAATCAGCGAATAAAAATTTTTCTCCAAAAAAGTGACGAAAACAGGAAACATGCGCCTGAAACGGCAAAGCAAATAGCTGCTACTCTGAAATGATTAAATCTTCTTTTTCCCATGATTTTTAGTTTTTTTGCCAATTAGACGCACTCACCTACGAAAAAATTACACTCCAAACAGAAAAAAATGAAGAAGTAGGCGCATCATTGGGCGATGAGGCGAAGCGAACGCAGCAGCACGGTGGGAGTTTTGGCGATGCGCGAAGCCCTTGGCGAGAAGTATTGCAAGCGAATGGTGTTTTTGCCCGCCAGCAGCGCAACCTTTATTCGGTTGGAATAGCCGAAAGTGCGCCATTGATTTGCCCCGAGCGCAGGAAGCACAAGCACATCTTGCCGATGGGTGTTCACCCACACTTGGCACATTGGTGTGATTGAAGCCGAACTGGAGCCGCAACTATAATGCACGTCGAGATAATAGTAGCCGGCACGCTGCGCAAAGGCTGGTATTGTGATTTCGCTTATGCCATCAGCCGAAAATTCCACCACCTGCTTGCCCAGATGCGCAGGCAGCAACTTGGTGCCTGCTGTGGCAAAGCTTGCCAGCGGATAGGTGGTGAGTGCACTGGGCGACACAAACTCGCGGGGCTGCGACGCCTGACTCACGATGCCACCGCCCCGAGCCACCACATAAATGATGCTGAGCGGTTTGTTCTCCTCCTCAACGGGCACCGAAAACACCTTATGCACACCGGAAAACGAGCGGTTGTTGATTACAACCGAGTAAGTGAGGTTGCGATTGAAGTTCACTATTCGCGCACTGTCGCCATCCCATTGCACTTCGGGAGTGAAGGGGCACATGGCTGGCTGCGAAATGTTGACGTGTTGCGTGGCTGGCTGAACGGGGTCTTCAAGTGTGATGACAATGTTATGCTCGCCGATGATGTCAGAGTGCAGGAAATTGGTGTTCAGCGGTTTGCCGTCAAGTTCAAAGCGTTTAATCGCCGAACCGGTGCCTATGATGGTGAGGTTGAATGAAGCTCCTCGATATCGAATGCCGCTGATGGTCTTGGCACCAGCTAAGCCTTCGGGCACAACCGGGTTGAACTCGATGCCTTCGGGCGAAAGCGTGATGCCGGCGGTGATTTTGAGCGACATGGCAGCCACCGCGCAAGCCGCCAACAAATTGTGCTGCGGCGAAGCAGCAGCGCTGCTAAAGCCATTGAAAGCAGCCCACCTGTAGAGCGCAGCCAAGCCGTAACGCAAAGCAAGCTGGTTTTCGGCGTGAGCTGCTGCAAGGTTCCACAATCCCTGCACAAAAGCCGCCTGATTGCCCATTGGCGCAGAGTGGCGCGACGGATAGATTGTGGGGATGCCTGTGAGATAGAACGGCGTGCGAGCCACAAGCGTGGTGGCACGGTCGTCGTCGGCAATATCAAACAGCACGCAAGCCGCCTGCGTAAGATTGCAAGTGAAATTCGATTGTCGGGCAAAAGCCTCATCAATCAGAAACGAGCAATAGCGTCCCAGCGACTCGTTCCACATCGTTTGATTGATGCTGTCCTTAACACGCCTATACGCAAGATAATGCTGTTCCGAATCAAGAAACAGCTCTTCATCGATGAGCGAAAGCACATACAGGCATCGAGCATAGATGGCGTTGGTGCTCAAGCGCATGCTTTCGTAGTAGTCCTTTGGCTGCATCCAGCGCGGATATTGCAATTCGGGCGACGAATAGGAGTCGCAGCCGTGCACCAAATGCATAGTCTGACAGAACGACACCTGCTCAATTTGCTCCAAAGTGGCAAGAATCACCTTGTGGGCATACTTCAACCAACGCTGGTTGCCAGTGGCAAGATACACCTGCCAGGCAGCGCACGCCCAAATAAGGCGGTCGTTCACCACAGGAAAAGTGAATCGGCCGTTGAGGTCTTGGCGAATCACTCCGCCCTCCACCTTGCTTCGCAGCAGCTGCATGCACAGCTCAGGCTTCGCCTCGGCAAGCACCAGCAACGATGCCAGCGACAGCTCGCTTTGGTTCATCGACGAAAAATCGGCACGGTCGATTGTTTCCACCGCCATATTATAAAGCGCATCCACCAGCACATCGGCAGTTTGCACCTTGGCAAACGTCTTATTTTCGCCGTCACTCTTCCACCCGGTAAACTGGCTACTACGCACATATTCGGTAGGGGCAAAATTGATGTCGAGCTCATAAAAGCCCTCGCGGTCAGATGGGCGCAGCTTCGAGCGGTTGTTTTGGGCAAGCGGCAACAAATCCCACGAAAGCGGCTTCACGTTGCCAATCACCCACACGCCATTAAACTCGACGCTGAAAATCGAGTCGCCTTTAGCCGTCACCCAAACGCCCTTGCTGCTGAAGTCGCTCAGCATCTGGCGAAGGTCGACGCGCAACGTGCAATGCCAATCGGAGCGAGCCGTATGCACAGCATAGTGCGCAAGAGTGTCGGGCACACACGCCGTCACCGTCACTGTGTCGGCATCGACATCGATGTAATGAAACAACCCCGGCGCCATCTCATTGTCGCGCATATTGAACGCCAACCGAAAAGCAATCGGCGAGCTTGGATGCAACGAAAGCGTGTCGACGTAGTTGCTAACAATCGTGCTTCGGTTTGGAGCGTATGCCCAATAACGGCCCTCAACCACGCTGTCGCCCGTAACAGCGAACACATCGTTCGAAGCAATCACATCGCCCGTCATCTCTCCCCTGCCGCACGAACCGGCAACAATAATGAGCAAACAACATGCAACAAACAATGACAATATTGAGTTATAGGCTTTCATTCCGCTCGATTGCTATTAATGGCTTTTTATTTTATGGTAATAGAATCTATACTTATTCAGTTATATGCAAAGATAGTGCAAGCCGAGCGCAGAATCGCAAAGCAATGCTTTAGCGTTATGCCGAGGCGCAGCCTATTTTCGCAGTTCTAACTGCAAAGATAGTGAAAATCAACCTTTGAAACAAGTTTATCAAATCGGTTAACCATTGAAACAAAAACACAATAAATCTTTGAATAAACACAAAAAACATTCTGATTTTTTTGATTTATTAAAAGAATTTGTCCGTTCCTTAAAATGGTTGACTCGGTTTGGTACATTTACTAATATTGGTTTACTCTATCTCTGG
>JBJECZ010000217.1:0-3135 GCA_051871555.1 Muribaculaceae bacterium
TGGTTGTTGCTCGTGCCCGTTTTGCCTCCGAAGTCAGTGTCGCGCGCGAATGGCGAGATATATCCCCAAAGAGACATCGACGTTCCGCCGGGCTCAGTAAGCCCACCCATAAGCATCTTTTGCATCAAGTAAGCCGAGCGATATGGTATGGCTTGCGTGTCGGTATTCTTCGCCTCGTAGACAACATTGCCGTGCCGGTCGAGAATCTTGGTCACCAGCACCGGGTCGTGCATCTTGCCGTCGTTGGCTACGGTGCAATACGAATTAACCAATTCGAGCAGCGACACGTCGCACGAGCCGAGGGTGATTGACGGAGCATTGGTCAACGACGATTTGATGCCCATCTTATGAGCTGTTTCAATCACGTTGTGTATGCCCACTTCCATGCCCACCTTCACAGCCACGCTGTTGATACTTTGGGCAAACGCTGCCTTTAGCGGCATCTGTGCGCCCGAGAAAAAGCCATTGGCGTTGTGCGGACGCCACTTGGTGGGCTTGCCATTAACATCGGTGGCATCGTATTCAACATACGAGTCCTCGCGATAGTCGCACGGAGTGAGTCCGGCGTTCATGGCTGCCGTGTAAACAAACAGTTTGAACGTGCTGCCCGGCTGGCGCTTAGCCGTGACCTTGTCGTATTTCCACGACGAGAAATCAACGTCACCCACCCAGGCTTTCACCTCGCCGGTTTGCGGCTCGATAGCGACAAAGCCAGTGTGCATATATCGCACCATATAGCGAATCGAGTCCATACTGCTCATTTCCTCATAATGGCCGCCATCGTAGTCGAACAGGCGCACGCGGTGCGGTTTGTTCATATAATAATCAATGCTGTCGGCGTCGCCATGGAAGCGCTCGTTTAGTTCCTTATATGCATCGGTACGTTTGGCAAGGTCCTCAATGAAGCCCTTGATTTCGCGGTGCTGCTCGTCCTGCCAAGGGTTAGTACTCCCCCAGTGGTTACGGAAATTGTTCTGCACCACACGCATCTGCTTTTTCACAGCCTGCTCGGCATATTCCTGCATACGGCTGTCGACGGTGGTGTAAATTTTCAAGCCGTCGGTGTAGAGGTCGTAGCCCGTTTCTTCGCACCACGGCTTCAGCTCTTTGGCAACAGCCTGACGGAAATAAAGCGCCTGACCGTCGTAAGCGCTCTCGATGCGATAGTTGAGATGAATATCGATTTGCGACAGCGAGTCGTATTCCTGCTTGGTGATATCCTTCAGCCGCAGCATATTGCCAAGCACCACATTGCGGCGTTGCAAGCTGCGCTCGGGATTGAGCCGCGGGTTGTAGGTCGACGTGGCTTTCAGCAAGCCCACCAACACCGCACTCTGCTCGATGGTGAGGTCCTTTGGCGTGGTGTTGAAGTAGGTTTTGGCAGCAGTCTTGATGCCGTAGCTGTTGCTGCCAAAGTCCACCGTATTGGCATACATCGTGAGGATTTCCTCTTTCGAATAGAGCATTTCAATCTCCACTGCAAGAAACATCTCCTTGCTTTTCATTATTATGATTTTCAGCCCCGGCACCTTGCCAAGCAATCCGGTGCTATAGTGGGTGCGCACGCGAAACATGTTCTTCACCAACTGCTGGGTGATTGTGCTGGCGCCACGTGCATGACTGCCAATCATATCCTTAAAGGCAGCCGCAAGACCTTGAAAATCAATGCCGTGATGCTGATAGAAACGCTCATCCTCGGTGTCGATGAGCACCTTAAAGAAGATGGGATTAATATCCTCGTAGTCTACGGGCGTGCGGTTCTCGTTGAAATATTTGCCAATAAGCTTGCCGTCGGCGCTATAGAGTTGCGATGCCTCGTTAGTTTCGGGGTGCATGATGTCGTTCACCGATGGCGACTTGCCAAATAGCCAGAACAGATTCACATTCACTGCAAACAAATAGAACACAAACGCCGCAACAAGCGACACAAACGCCACCAATATTTTCTTATACCATGGCGCGCCCTTATAGAGCCCTTTATACCATTGCCAAATGCGTTTGAAAAAGTTGCCAAGCGCACTCACGCCTTTTGTTGCAATTTCCTTAATGTCGAATTTCATTTTTTCACTATATCAAGATGTTTAGAAAGAGGTTGTTCTGAACTTACACACAAAAGTAATCAATAATGCAATACGTTGTGTTACAATTTGTGTAAAAAAAGTTTACGCCAGCAATGATTATGCGCGCCACCTATGGCAGGCAAATGTTGTCTTCCGCCTCAAATTAGATGTCGGTCCTCGAGCACCTGCTTCAAACGGCGGGCACGGAACACGGTTGCCTGAGCAGTTTCGATGTCGGTGGAATCGAAGCGCAATGCTGCCTGACTATAGAATGGGTCGCGCTTGGCAAGTGCGTCGACAATAAACTGGCGAATCTCCTCGTCGCTCTTCTGCGCAATGAGTGGACGCTTTGCCTTGGCCTTTGGCCGCGTGAGACGCTCGGTGAGCCGATCAATCGACACCGACAGATACACCGTCAAGCCCCGGCTGTTCATCAGCGCCACATTGTCGAAGTAGCACGGAGTGCCGCCGCCACATGCCACCACCACATCGCTCAACTCTGCCACTTCATCAAGCATGCGGCGTTCCATCTGTCGAAAATCTTGTTCTCCCATCTCGGCAAAGATTTCGCTCACTTTCTTGTGATAATGGTCCTCGATGTAAGCGTCGAGGTCGATGAACTGAACGCCCAACTCCTCTGCCAAGGCGCGGCCAAGCGTCGACTTGCCACAACCCATATATCCCATTAAAAAAATCGGTCTCATATAGCCAAATTCTGTTACATTCGTTTTTATGTTGCAAAAATACGCAAAATGCACCAATAACCGCACCCTACAGCCACAAATATTCCCGCTCCCCCTATCCTGTGCAATAATCGGGCAGATTAAGAACCACAGCAAGTGGCACTTTTGCCGCCCAAAGCTCCTTACTAACAGCGATTAAAGCCCAAAACAACACCTTTATACTTGTTTTCACGTGTATTTTTCATTATTTTTGCATTGACAAAGCATCTTATTCTCTGGCTATGTTGCTTTTGGCTGGCAACACGCCCTTTGTTGCATAAATGCATGTGTTTTTTTATAACAATACTTCGGTAAATTTTAATGCGTAGCGAGTCGCCAGGCGACAGACTCCG
>JBJECZ010000218.1:0-3117 GCA_051871555.1 Muribaculaceae bacterium
AAATTTTTCCCCGCAAAATATCAAAACCTTTTTTGCACCAACAATTATTTTGTGCGTCCTAAAGCAAACAGCTCGGAACAAATAACATACTCCCTAATGCCTCTCGCCGTGAGAATGGCGATTGTTCACTCCGATTAATCCGATTTTTTGAGATTTTCTGCGTATTCCGCAAACGTAATGCTGGTAATTATATTTTTAGACCCCAATATAAAAAATGTGGCTATGGCGCAATAGATAATTTTAAATAAATATCACCTGCTTTGTCGCCACAAAGGCGAGAGACGGGCATTGGCGAAGAATTTATCCCCGGGAGTAAGCGAAACGCAACCCCGAACTAATAACATTCACACCTTCGGCATAGTACGCAAGTAATCCTTTGCTGCCGGGTGTGCAACCGCTCCACGGTTGTATTTATTAGGATACTTCACTGGTCCCCACGTAGCCGGTATCGCTTCGCTCGCCGTCAACGCGAGGTTATAGAAGCTGCAACCGCTCGCGCGGTTAATATCGCTGGTAATCAGATTATTACGATATTTGATTGTAGGGGCGTATAGCCATACACTACTGTCCACGGAAAATTATAACAATTATAGTGAGTAGCAAATTGTTGGATATAGTACATAGAATGGCCACTAACTTGGCAATATTCCACAAAGATTGTGCCATGGCTTATCCGTATGGTAGCATTTTGTTATAGCAGTAAAGGTCAGCATAAAATTCAATTCATAAATCCACCGCAACAGAATATTTTGCAAAAGCCTTTGTGTTTCAGATACTTAGAGCTGAATGTTAATTTTTTCCGTGGACAGCAGTGTATAGCCATACGCCCTAACAACCGCACTGGGTTTTCACCACTAGCCGAGCATATACGCCCGATGTATAAGAACACTTGACTTGGTTTATGAAGAAGAGGCTTGAGAGGGTATTGCTATACGCCCCTACAGGTCGATGAGTAACGCCATCGGAGATGGCAAACTATGCTTAACCGCTGGCAAGCCACAAAGTGGCGCAGCCTGCGGAAAGAAAGCTACCATAAATATGTGCCTCGAAGTGGCACAACATCGTTCGACATCTTCGACGCCGATATATTGTGTGGGATTCCTTCTCCGCAGGTTTCGCTGCGCTACACCAGCGGTTAAGCATAGTGAAGCACCTTCGGCGCTTTTCTCGCAATATATGTCAATCACTTGATTATCAACAATATTAACCGTGCGAGCGGTTGCAGTTTTCTTAACCTCACATTTGCACCGTAGGCGACTATGTGGGGACAGCCTCATCACCCCATAAAATAAAACCGTGGAGCGGTTGCACACCTAGCAGCCATAACGACCACGCAATTAAATTAGTTATGTGGTGCAAAAATATTTTCATAGTGATACTTTAAAAGCATCTTATCAGGACAATGCTCAATTGGAAGTATCAATCTATTATTTTCAATAGACGCAAAAAATTTACTATAATATTCTTTTTCACACCTTTGCTTCAATTCATACGACAAACATACACGATAATCCTCATCTACCGTAATCAAACCTTTATCGAATAATCTGTCGTAGAGCGGAGAAAGGCAGATGCCATTTTCAGGATTTAGCCTATTTTTTTCATCTACCGCCCATGGAACAATGTGACTTGCAATAAATATCTCACTAATATCAATGCCAGAAATAGCACATGTATTCTGATAATTCAATAGTACCATCTTTCTAAAAGCTTGCTGATTAATTCTCACTTTCACAACCGCCTGCCGTTCTTTACCTTCGAAATCACATTCTTTCAGGTCCAAAGCGTTCTCAATAGTCACATTTTTCATCTCCGACAAGATTCGCTGCTCCTCAAAGAACAAGCCCTCCTTATCATTTATAAATTCGTCCCAATATGGTTTACATACCTTTTTCACTTCCTGGCATTCCCTTTCTACCTGTAGCAAGAATATAAGGGTCACAGGCTGCATAATTTCCTATTCGTATGGCAACAGAATTAGGACTTCTCCTAATCAAATTTGCCAACGCAGCCACCTCTGGAGTCGTATCATTCATACGTCCAAAAGGTATTTTAAAATATAAAGCAAGAGCAAGTATCATCTCGTCTCTTGTCCAAAGTCGTCCTCGTGGCATATTTCAATAATTTTAGTTTTATTCAGCGACTGATTGAGCGAGGGCTTGCCAGAGGTTGTCGGGCGGAACGGGGGCAGTGACGTCGATTTGCTCGCCGCTGACGGGATGCACAAACTCAATACGGTGGCTCTGCAGCGAGATGCCGCCGTCGGGGTTGCTGCGCTGCGCTCCGTATTTCAAGTCGCCTTTGATTGGGCACCCGATGGCTGAGAGCTGCACGCGAATCTGGTGCTTGCGGCCCGTTAGCAGGTTCACCTCCAGCAGATGATAGTTGTCGCCATGCGCCAGCACGCGATATTTCAGCACAGCCTTCACGCTGTCGGGCTTGGGCGTGTCCCATGTGCGCGACTTGTTGATGCGCTCGTTGGTGGTGATGTAGTGCGTGAGGGTGTCCTCATCCTTGGGCGGACGGTTCTTCACAATTGCCCAATAGGTCTTTTTCACCTTGCCCTCGCGGAACAGCTCGTTCATACGCGACAGCCCTTTGCTGGTTTTGGCAAACACCACAAGTCCGCTCACCGGGCGGTCGATGCGATGCGTAACGCCGCAAAACACGTTACCGGGTTTGTTGTATTTTTCTTTGAGCCATCGTTTGAGCGTTTCTACCAGCGGCTCGTCGCCAGTCTTGTCGCCCTGAACAATCTCGCCCACCGCTTTATTTACTATAATAATGTGATTGTCTTCGTAAACTACTTCCATTCTGCTGTAAGAGTCTGCTTGTTATGATTATTGTTATGAAAACCGGGTGGCAACACCACGCCACCGTGCCTCACCCACAAAATTACAATCTTTGAGGCTCAAACACAAGAAAAAGCCCCATCAGCAGCGAAATTTCACCGAAAAATGCCACAAAATTATGTTTTAAAACATTTTTTCGACGAAAAAATTTGCAAATTCAAAAATTGTTCGTACCTTTGCACTCGCAATCGCGGGATAGAGCAGTGGTAGCTCGTCAGGCTCATAACCTGAAGGTCGGTGGTTCGACTCCATCTCCCGCCACTAA
>JBJECZ010000219.1:0-3110 GCA_051871555.1 Muribaculaceae bacterium
ATATTCCGAAGGAAATATCAGACATTATTAGTCAAATTATTAACATTGCTTCTCCACTTTATGAGGTAAACTATGGTAGTTAAGCGTTCAAATGCCGAAAACATAGACAATTATATGGTAATAGACCGCAGCGAAAATATTGGAGTATCTTTGCCATGCCAATTTACGCCTGTTGAAATGGTGTATTACGACGATTACGCTTTTCTTGACTCATTGAGCACGGAAGAACGTCAGAAATACTTGCCACAGGACATTACCGGCTCCGACGAGATAGAGCCGCTGATAATCGGACAGCCTACAGGAGGCAAACGAGCCCTTTCAAACGGCTCGGCGTCATATGCTTCGCATGACATGGCACAGTGAATGTCTCACGGCACAACCTTGTAGGGGCGTATGGCAATACGCTCACCGACCGTAGCGAGGTGTTTAGTGATAGGGCGATGATGATGCGATGGTGACAGGGTGTATTACCATACGCCCCTACACACGCCTATCACCCACCTCTGCGGATTCAGCGCTAACTGCGAGAGATACACTAACCGACAGCGATGTCTGGGTTATTTTGCGGATTTCTCTTTTTCCACTATGGCGTCAATCACGGCGATGGCTGTGATGGTGACCACGTCGCGCACGCTGGTTTCGAAGTCGGTGAAGTGGATAGGCTTGTTCAAACCCATCTGAATCGGGCCGATAACCTCCACGTCGCCGGTCATGAATTGCAACAGCTTCGAGGCGGCGTTGGCGCTGCTCAAGTTGGGGAAAATCAGCGTATTCACGTCCTTGCCGTTGAGGCGTGTGAACGGATATTTGCGGTCGCGCAGTTCGCGGTCGAGTGCAAAGTTGAGCTGCATCTCGCCGTCGATTGGGCGATTCGGGTCTTCTTCCTGAAGGATTCTCACCGCTTCGTGCACACTTGCCGGGCTGCCGTCCTTGTCGCTACCGAAGTTGGAATACGACAGCATTGCCATCACCGGGGTGCGGTTGAAGAATTTCACGGCGTGTTCCGAGAGGCGTGCCACGTCAACCAGCGTCTCGGTGCTTGGACGACGGTTGATGAGCGTGTCGGCAATGAACAGGGTGCCTTTTTTGCTATTGAGGATGTGCATTGTGCCAAAGTGCTTGAATCCGGGGCGAATGCCCACCACCTCTTTGGCAACCTTAATGGTGTTGCTATATTTTGTGTAAGTGCCGGTGATGAAGGCGTCGGCTTCGCCGGTTTCCACCATCATCATGCCAAAATAGTTGCGCTCGAACATCTTGTCGTTGGCTTCCTCGAAGCTGAAGCCTTCGCGGCAACGCTTGTCGGCAAGAATCTGGGCAAATCGCTCGCGGCGGGCAGCTTCGCGGTCGTGGCGCAGGTTAATCACCTCAATGCCTTCGAGGCTCACCTCGAGTTCGGCAGCCAGTTTGGCAATGCGTTCGTCGTTGCCGAGCAGAATTGGGTGGCAGATGCCTTCGGCGCGTGCCTGCACGGCAGCCTTGAGCATGGTTGGGTGAGCGCCTTCGGCAAACACCACGCGCTGCGGGTTGCGGCGTGCCATTTCGTAGAACTGCTGCGTGAGCTTGCTTTCCTGACCGATAATTCGCTTCAGATGGGCGGCATATTCATCCCAATCGGTGATTGTTTTGCGAGCCACGCCGCTGCTGATGGCGGCACGGGCAACAGCCATCGACACGTCGGTAATCAGTCGCGGGTCAACGGGCTTGGGAATGAAATAGTCGCGTCCGAAGGTGAAGTTGTTCACATGATAAATCTTGTTCACCACGTCGGGCACAGGTTTCTTGGCAAGGTCGGCAATGGCATGCACAGCAGCCAGCTTCATCTCCTCGTTGATGGCAGAGGCAGCAGTGTCGAGTGCGCCACGGAATATGTAAGGGAAACCGATTACGTTGTTGATTTGGTTGGGATAGTCGCTGCGACCGGTGGACATCAGCACGTCGGGACGGGCATCCATGGCGTCCTCGTAGGTGATTTCGGGCACCGGGTTGGCAAGTGCAAACACGATTGGGTCTTTAGCCATCGAGCGCACCATGTCTTTGGTGAGGATGTTGCCTTTCGACAAGCCGAGGAACACGTCGGCACCCACAATGGCTTCGGCAAGGGTGTGAACGTCGCGCCGCGCAGTGGCAAATTCGCGCTTTTGCTCGTTGAGGTTAGGACGGTCGTCGGTGATTACGCCTTTGCTGTCGAGCATCACGATGTTTTCGCGGCGCACGCCAAGGCTAACATACAGCTTAGTGCAGCTGATGGCTGCCGCTCCGGCACCGTTCACCACCACCTTCACGTCTTCAATCTTCTTGCCTGCAACGATGAGTGCGTTCAGCAGTCCGGCTGCCGAGATTATGGCAGTGCCGTGCTGGTCGTCGTGCATAACCGGAATGTCGAGCTCTGCCTTGAGGCGTCGCTCAATCTCGAAGCACTCAGGCGCCTTGATGTCCTCAAGGTTGATGCCTCCAAAGGTAGGCGCGATGGCTTTCACAGCCTCCACAAAGCGGTCGGGGTCTTTCTCGTTCACTTCGATGTCGAACACGTCGATGCCACCGTAAATCTTAAACAGCAGACCTTTACCCTCCATCACCGGCTTGCCGCTCAACGCGCCAATGTCGCCAAGCCCAAGCACCGCGGTGCCGTTGCTGATTACTGCCACCAGGTTGCCCTTGTCGGTGTACTTATAGGCGTCGTGCGGATTTTTCTGTATTTCGAGGCAAGGCTCAGCCACACCGGGCGAGTATGCCAAACTCAAGTCGGTTTGCGTTTGATAGGGTTTGGTTGGCACCACTTCAATCTTTCCGGGGCGGCCCTGCGAGTGGTAAGCCAAAGCAGCCTCTTTGGTTATTTTTGCCATAATAAAAAATGTAATGTTTCCTATTTAATACAATCTTTTTTACTTATTAGTTTCATCAACAGGCGCAAAAAGCAGTGCGTTGATTCATCGACGGCGCCGCCATGTTAAAAATGCGAGCGTAAAATTACAAACTTTTTCGCACCTTTCGATTCCGCTGCGCAAGTATTTTTTTACACATCGACACATTATTGTAACAAAATACTTTAAGAATATCCTTAATTCCGCAACACTATTACCAATATAACTTTTTAAGAACCTGAGCAA
>JBJECZ010000220.1:0-7409 GCA_051871555.1 Muribaculaceae bacterium
ATAACTTATTTAATATCAGAAAAATATGGATGACATTGTATCGTTGGTCGACTGGTCGAGGGCGCAATTCGCTCTAACCGCAATTTACCACTGGCTGTTTGTGCCGCTCACCTTGGGTCTGTCGGTCATAGTAGCCGTGATGGAAACCATGTATGTGCGCACAGGCGACGTGAAATGGCTTGGACTCACCAAGTTTTGGATGCGCCTGTTTGGCATCAACTTTGCCATGGGCGTTGCCACGGGCATCATACTTGAATTTGAGTTTGGCACAAACTGGTCGAACTACAGCTGGTTTGTAGGCGACATCTTTGGTGCGCCGCTTGCCATTGAAGGCTTGTTGGCATTCTTCATGGAGTCGACGTTCATTGCTGTGATGTTCTTCGGCTGGAAGAAGGTGAGCAAGCGCTTCCACCTCACAGCCACATGGCTCACCGCCATCGGTTCGTCGCTATCAGCATGGTGGATTTTGGTTGCCAACTCGTGGATGCAATATCCTGTGGGTATGGAGTTCGACCCGGCACAGATGCGCAACGTGATGGCAGATTTCTGGGCTGTGGCATTCTCGCCGGTGGCAGTTAACAAGTTCTTCCACGCTGTGATGTGCGGCTGGACCGTATCGGGCGTGTTTGTAATAGGCGTGAGCTGCTGGATGCTGATGAAAAAGCGCAACATCGAGGCATCGCTCAGCAGCATCAAGCTTGCCGGCTGGGTTGGCTTGATAGGCATCGCGGGCACAATGGCAACCGGCGACGGCTCGGCAAAGGAAGTTGCCCGCGTTCAGCCCATGAAGCTTGCAGCCATGGAAGGCGTTTATCACGGCAATGAGGGTCAGGAAATCACAGCTTTTGGTGTGCTTACACCAGGCAAGACCTATGCCGACGACAAAGATGAATTCATCTTTCACATTGCAATACCCAAAGGCTTGTCGTTCCTGGCAACGGGCGACTTCGATGCCTTTGTTCCGGGCGTAAACGACCTTGTTGACGGTTATGCTGTTAACGAGGCTGGTGACACCATCTACAGCGGCGTGTCGTATGCCGAGCGCATAGCCCGCGGCAAGGAGGCGCACGCATCGCTTCGCGCATTCGACGCAGCCATGAAGGCAGGCGACACCGCAGCGATGCAGCAGAGCAAAGCCGAATTGATGAAGAATTACGAATTCTTTGGCTATGGCTATTTCGACAGCGTTGACGAAGCCATCCCGAATGTGCCCATTACATTCTACATGTTCCACCTGATGGTGATTTTGGGCGGCTATCTGTTGGCAATGTTGGCAGCGTCGTTGTTCTTGGCTTACAAGAAACAGAGTTGGTTGCTTGGCAACAAGCTCGTTCATCTGGTGGGCATGGTGTCGATTCCGCTGGTGTGGCTATGCTCCGAAGCCGGTTGGGCAGTTGCCGAATGTGGCCGTCAACCGTGGCTCATCGAGGGGCTGATGCCGGCAAAGGCAGCCATTTCAGCCATTCCTGCCACATCGGTCATCATCACCTTTGTGCTGTTTGCCGTGCTTTTCACAGCATTGCTTGCTGCCGAGTTGAGCATTATGATGCGTCAGATATCGAAGCATTCAAAGGAAGATATTTTGTCGCCTGAAGTTTAATATCAAGAAAACAAGAATCAAAGAAAGGGAGAAACATACTATGTTCAGTTACGAATTTCTTCAATCATATTGGTGGCTTCTCAACTCGGTGTTGGGAGCGCTGCTGGTGTTCCTGCTGTTTGTGCAGGGCGGACAATCGCTGATAATGTCGGCACCGTCGCAAGACGGCCGCGACGTGATAGTTAATGCCGTAGGGCGCAAATGGGAATTCACTTTCACCATGCTTGTGGTGTTTGGCGGAGCCTTTTTTGCATCGTTCCCGTTGTTCTATTCCACCAGTTTCGGTGGAGCATATTGGCTGTGGATGCTCATACTTGCCGGCTTTGTGCTGCAGGCAGTGAGCTATGAATTCCGTCGTCGCCGCGGCAATGTCTACGGCACCAAGGCTTACGATGTGATTCTCACATTGCACGGCATTGTGGCGCCCATTTTGCTTGGCGTGGCAGTGGCAGGATTCTTTTTCGGAGCCGACTTTGTGGTTAAGCGCGTGAGCTTGGTGGGCGAGGGCTCGCCGGTGATTTCAACGTGGGCCGACACTCACGGCATCGAAGCCATCTTCAGCATCAAAAATCTGTTTTTGGGCTTCACGGTGCTGTTTTTGGCACGCGTTCAGGCAATATTGTTCCTGAAGAAAACCACACAAGTGTCCGACGAGTTTGCCGCATGGTGCCAGCGTCAACTCATCATCAACGCTGCCATCTTCGTGGTGTTCTTCCTGGCGTTTGTGGGTGCGTTGGTAACAGCCGACGGATTGCGCACAACAGGTTTCAACGAATTTGTTGTTGAACCTTATCGCTATCTGCACAACCTCGTTGAAATGTGGTGGGTGGCATTGGTGTTGCTGCTTGGCGTGGTTCTGGTGCTTTACGGCATCATCCGCTCGGTGTTGGTGAAGACCTACACCTGTGGCATTTGGTTCACCGGCATAGGCACATTGCTTGTGGTGATGGCATTGTTCTGGCTTGCAGGATATAACGACACTCCTTACTATCCATCGCTGCTCGATGCCTCAAGTTCGCTCACCATACGCAACAGCTCGTCGAGCGAGTTCACCTTGCAGGTGATGAGCATAGTGTCGCTCATCATTCCGTTTGTGGCTGCCTACATGATTTATGCTTGGTATAGCCTTACTCGCCAACCGGTTACCCCAGAGGAAGTAAATGGCAAGGACCACAATTATTGATTAAGAGCCTGCTGCGTCGGAGGTTTCGGCGCAAGCATACGCACACATAGCTAAACACGAGGCGTGGCAATGATGCCGCGCCTCGATTGTTGTCATAAGGGCATAAAAAAGCGGGTTTTAGTAATATTTATGATAAATATTGGCTGAGGATTGATGCATTTTGAGTATTTTCGCAAGATAATAAAAAATGACAACAAATATGGACCCAGTGAAAGTGAAGATAGTGAACCGTTCGAGCAACGCCTTGCCGGCATACGGCACAAGTGAAAGCGCAGGCATGGACCTGCGAGCATGGCTTAGCGAGCCCATAGTGTTGCAGCCGTTGCAGCGTGCGTTGGTGCCAACGGGCGTGAGCATAGAGTTGCCTCACGGCTATGAGTGCCAGATTAGGCCTCGCAGCGGGTTGGCGCTGAAAAAGGGTGTGACGGTGTTGAACACTCCGGGCACTATCGATGCCGACTATCGCGGCGAAATAGGCGTGATACTCATCAACCTCAGCAACGAGCCGTTCACTATTGAAAACGGCGAACGCATCTGCCAGATGATTGTGTCGCAATACAGCAAGGTGGAGTGGAGCGAGGTGGAAGTGCTTGGCGACACCGAGCGCGGCGCCGGCGGTTTCGGCCACACCGGCGTGAAATGATTGTTTTATGACGCCGCAGCCGCGTTGTTGAACGCGGCTTTTTGCAGGGTAAAGATGAAAATACTTATTGCTTAATGATGAATATCAAAAGGATAAATAATATATTTTTTCTTGTAGTGGCATTGCTGAGTGTGATGCCTGCTTTGATTGCCGGTAACCGTAAAGGCATATCAGACACACCGGTGCTGGCATCATCGCTCTTTGACGCGTTCGGCTCGTCGCAGGTGAGCGATGCCGACCGCCGCAAAGCCGAATATGTTTATCTTGAGGCAGAGCGTCAGCGGGCTATGGATAATTATCCAGCCTACTTCGAGCTGATGCGCCATGCCCATAACATCGACCCCGAAAACACTGTTGCAAGTTACTATATCGGCTTTTTGATGATGGCACTTGAGTCGCCTAACGGCGATGAGCGTCAGTTGGCATTGAAGCTGATGCATGAACACTATGCTGAGAGTCCCGAGGATTATTACGAGTCGTTTATCTACGGGCGAGCAGCCGGCATGTTCGGCAATGTGGGCGAGGCTCTCGACGTGTGGAAAAAGATGTCGGAGCTATATCCCGATAAAGCCGATGTGCAATTTTCGCTTGCCGAGGCTTATAGCGCAAACGGCAAATTTCAGGAGGCATTGGCAGCCTACGACTCGCTCGAGCAGGCGCAGGGCAAGATGCTGACGCTATCCACCCGCAAGATTAACGTATACATGTCGATGCACGACTCGATTGGCGCGATAAACGAATGCCGGTCGTTGCTGGCATCGGCGCCAAAGAATGTGCAGTATAATTTGCTTATGAGTCGCCTGTTTGCCACCTATAGCATGAACGACAGCGCATTGGCATATATCGACCATGCCCAAAGCTACGACCCCGACAACGGCGGCATCTACTTGGCGCGTGCGCAATTCTATAACAGCGTTGGCGACACCGTGAACTACGACAAGCAGATTTACAATGCGCTCATCAACAAGAACCTCGACGTTGAAAGCAAGTTGGGCGTGCTCTACGACTATTCGCGCGACTTGATTCAGAACCAAGATTCGAGCCAGCGTGCCGACACCCTGTTCAAGGTGCTAATTGAGGAACATCCCCACGAAAACAAAATACACGAGCTTTACAGCCAATATCTGTGGGCTAAGAAGGACTATAAGCGCTCGGGCGAGCAGCTGAGCTATGCTCTTGACGTCGACCCCACCAGCGCCGACAACTGGCGAATGCTCATGGGCTGCTATTTGATGACCGATAACTACAGCGAAGCCATCAAAGCCGGCGAAAACGCCATAAAATACAATCCTGACAACGTGGAATTGTATAAATACATCGCGCCGGCTTACTATCAGCTGAAGGAGTACGACAAGTCGATTGCCGTATACAACAAAGCCATGGAGCTGATTGACTCGGCTGACTACGAGAGCCGCTCGGAGCTGCTGAGCGGTATTGCCGATGTCTATTATATGCAAAAGGACACGGTGAAGGCATTCGCCACCTACGAGCAGGCGCTTGAGGCAAATCCCGGCAACGTGATGGCGATGAACAACTATGCCTATTTCCTGAGCGAAAGCGGCGGCGACCTCGACAAGGCTGAGAAAATGAGCTATCGCACCATTTCCGACAGTCCTGAAAGTTCAACCTACCTCGACACCTATGCTTGGATTTTGTTCAAGAAAAAGAACTACAAGGAAGCGCTGGTTTATATCGAGAAAGCCATTAACGACCCCGATGCCGCTGCCAGCGCCGATGTGCGTTCGCATTATGGCGACATCCTGTTCATGAACGGAGAACCCGATGCTGCCCTCGTGCAGTGGGAGGAGGCGTTGAAACTCGACCCCGAAAACGAGTTGTTGAAGCGAAAAGTGAAGTTTAAAACCTATTTTTTCAAATAAGCTATTATGAAAGCAATTAAAGCATTAGTGCTGCTGATGAGTGTGGCAATGGCAATGATTGGCACCAGCTGCTCGTCGAGTCGTCAGGCAGTGAATAATGGACAAACGCCGTCGGGCATTGACAGCAAGATAGGCGAATATGCACAATATGCCACATGGAAAACGCTTGTGAGCAAAGGCAAGGTTACGCTCACGGCAGGAGCAGGCAAAACGGTGAGTTCGTCAATGCAGATGAAGATGATTGCGGGCCGTTCGATTTCAATTTCGGTGCGTCCACTGCTGGGCATCGAAATGGCTCGCCTGTATATAGCCAACGACGAAATAATCATTCTCGACCGCTACCACAAGGTTTACGTCAGAGAAAAGGCATCGGTGCTCACCAGCGGTGTGCCGGTTGACATCACCACTCTGCAGGACATCTTGTTGGGACGTCCGCACATCTTGGGCAAGGGCACATTCACGGCAGCCTTGGCAGGCGACGTGGTGCTCACAGCCGACAACGGCACCGTCAAGCTCACCCCGGTGGAGCAATACGAAGGTTTCAACTATGCCTATGTGTTCAATGCCGACCGCAATCTGGAGCGCCTTGATGTGTCGCCAGCCGGAGGCGAATCGATTTACAGTGCTAATTACAGCAACGTAGAAACTACGCTTGCCGGAAAGGTTGCCACCGAAGTTGATGTGACAACCAAGCTTAACGGCACCGACATTGCGCTGGGCTTGTCGTTGAAAACACTGACGTGGAACAACGATATCGACGACAGCATCGACATTCCGGCCGACTACCAGGAAGCCACAGGCTCGTCGATAATTAAAGCACTTGGCGGAACAGTGCGCTGATATATTTTTTTAAAGAATTGCTGAGAGGGAGATGAGCGTATTGATGAAGAGGGCAGGCAAATTGATGTTGCTGTTGGCGGTGTTGATGGCGAGTGCAGGAGTTGCTTCTGCACAAACCAAGAGCGCAAAGTCGATTAAGCAACAAAATGCAGCCGCCCAGCGCGAAATACGCGAAACCACAAAGAAAATCAAGGACAACAAAGATGAAACACGCCGCTCGCTGAATCAGCTGAACTCGCTCACGGCAGAGATAGGCGACCATCAGCGCTCGATTGACGCGCTGAATGTGCAGCTCGAAGCCATCAACAACGAGCTGCGCAGCGTGAACGACAGCATTGCCGCCAACGAGGCTGAATTGCTGCGGCTTCGCACCGAATACGGCAAGGCGATACGCAAGATTCATGCCCACTCGTCGTCGCTCGACAAGTTGATGTTTGTGTTCGAATCGGAGTCGTTTCACCAAGCATTGCGCCGAATGCGTTATTTGCGCGAGTTTTCGGCATGGCGCAAACGTCAGACGCAGGAGATAGGCGAGACCCAACGCCGTTTGGAGAACAGCCGTGCGCGCATCAACCAGCTTGCCACAGCCAAAAGCAACACCATAAAGGACCAAAACCTCGCCAAGTTGGCGCTCGAGCAGAAAAAGCAGCGTCAGAGCGACGTGGTGGCGAAACTGCGTGCCGAGGGCACTCAGTTGCAGGCTGTGCTTGCCGACCGTCAGCGCCGTGCCGATGCGCTCGACCGCGAGCTGAACCGCATTATTGAGCAAGAACGCCTGGCTGCCGAGCGAGCTCGCCGCGAAGAAGCTGAACGCAAGCGCCTTGAGGCTGAACGCAAAGCTGCTGCCGAAAAGAAACTTGCCGAGAAAACCAAGCCAAAGAAGGGAGGCAAAGGAAAAACTGCCGATGAAGGCAAAACAACCGCTGGAGGTGACTTGGCAATGAACAAGCCAAGCACGCCAAAGAGCACGCCATCGCCAGCCAAACCCACTGCTCCAACACACGAAGATGTGGCGCTTGGGGGCAGCTTTGAGAGCAATAAGGGCAGGCTGCCTTATCCGGTAAGCGGCAATTTCAAGATTGTTCGCCACTTTGGCGTGCAGCGCCATCCCGAATTGAAATATGTGATGACCGAAAACGGCGGTATCGATATCGAAACCAAGCCGGGTGCTGTGGCTCGCGCCGTGTTCGCCGGCAAGGTGTCGGCAATATTCCGTCAGGACGGCTATAACACGGTGGTGATGGTTAGGCATGGTTCATACCT
>JBJECZ010000220.1:7509-12536 GCA_051871555.1 Muribaculaceae bacterium
CAGGACGGCTATAACACGGTGGTGATGGTTAGGCATGGTTCATACCTTACAATCTATGTGAATCTGTCGGAGATATATGTGCGCACCGGCGAAACGGTGAAGACAAACCAAAACATTGGCAAGATATTCTCCGACCGAGAGGACGACAACCGCACCATCTTGCACTTTGAGGTGCGCAAAGAAAAAGTGAAACTCAATCCCGAGCAGTGGCTTCGCCGATGAGCCCCACATTTGCAGCAGACATTTTATCATGAAAGATATGATTACCATTCAACGATACACCAGCGACCGGCAACCCGTTTGGGACGCATTCGTGCAAGCGGCTAAGAACAGCTCGTTTCAGCACCTTCGTGCCTATATGGACTATCATAACGACCGTTTTGCCGATTATTCGCTGATGGCTTACAGCGGCACTGAGCCGGTGGCGCTGCTTCCGGCTAACCGTGTTGGCGATGTGGTGTACTCGCACCAGGGACTCACCTATGGCGGTTGGGTGATGCCGTTGAAGCACTTCAACGTGGTGGTGATGCTGCAAGTGATGGACGCCGCGCTCAATTTCATGCGAGCCGATGGCGTGACCACTTTCTATTATAAGCCTATGCCGCACATCTATCACCGTTATCCTGCCGAGGAAGACCTGTATGCGCTGTTTCGCTGTGGAGCGGAACTGTCTGCGACAAACGTGTCGACCACCATCGACCTCCAGCATCCGTTGCCGTTCAACACCGGGGCGAAGTCGTCGGTGTCGGTGGCTCGTCGCGAAGGTGTGACCATTGCCGAGAGCGACGATTTTGCCGGCTATTGGGCGGTGCTTGCCGATTTGCTTGAGCGGCGCTACAGCACCCGCCCTGTGCATACGCTTGCCGAGATTATGCAGCTAAAGGCATCGTTCCCCGATAACATACGCCTGTACACAGCCACCTCCGATGGCGAGTTGCTTGGTGGCATTGTAATGTATTTTGTTGGGCAAGTTGCCCATTCGCAATACACGGCAGCCACCCCACAAGGGTGGGAGAAACGGGTGATTCCGGCAATCTACAATCACATCATCAGCCACGAGTGCGCTTCGATGCGCTACCTTGATTTTGGCACGTCAAACGAAGATTCAGGCAGATACCTTAACGAAGGACTCGTGCTGCAGAAATGCGGCATGGGAGGCAGAGCCATTGTATATCAGACGTTTAAATTGAAATTATAGCATATTGGCGACTATGGCACGCAACGACACCAATCTATCGCGCATGGTGGTGAAAGCCATGGGAATGTTCAGCGGAGTGCAGATGCTGAGCATTGCTTGCAGCGTGGTTCGTTGCAAGCTGGTGGCTATGTGGATAGGTCCGATAGGGGTGGGCTTGTTTGCGTTGTGGAACAGTGCGCTTGAGATGATTGGCACGGCGTCGAATTTGGGCATACGCAACAGCAGCGTGCGCAGCCTTGCCGTGGAATTTGCTAAAGGCGATGTGAATAAAATCGGGCGTATGGCAGCGGTTGTGCGCCGATGGTCGGTGTGGCTTGGGCTTGCCGGAGCATTGTTCACCGTGGCATTGGCTCCATTGCTAAGCACCGTCACATTTGGCGACGACCGCCACATCTGGGGTTTTGTGCTGTTGGCTGTGGCAGTGCTGATGAATTCGCTGATGAACGGCGAGCATGCCATTCTGCAAGGCACATCTATGCTGCGGCGCCTTGCCTCGGCGTCGGTAGCCGGGTCGGTAGCCGGTGTTGTGGTGTCGGTGCCCATGTTCTACGTTTGGCGAGTGGACAGCGTGTTGCCCTCGGTGGTGGTGAGCGCTGTAGTGGCAGCCCTGTGCGCCTATGTTTTCAGAAAAAAAGATTGCGTCAGCCAGCAAGTTAGCCGCGCCCAAGTGGTGCAACAAGGCGGCGAATTTGTGCGCTTGGGCATATACATGACCATAGGTGTGGTGTTGGCGTTGATAGGAAATTATGCATTTATGGCATATCTGAACGCCGCAGGCGGCACCGACGAGGTGGGATACTATCAAACCGGCTATACGCTTGCCAATAAATACGTTGGGCTTGTGCTCACGGCGTTAGGTATGGAGTTTTTCCCGCGACTGAGCCGCGTGTCGCACAGCAGGCGTGCCACGGAGCTATTCACATCGCAAGAAATCAACATAACATTGTTCATTCTCACCCCGTTGGTGATGATTATGATGCTGTTGCGGCAGCCGGTGGTGAGTTTGCTCTACGACACGGCATTTTTGGTGGCATTGCCGTGCTTCACCTGGATGCTTGTGGGCATGGTGCTTCGCGCCACGTCGTGGTGCATGGCATTTGTGATACTGGTGCGAGGCGACGGCCGCACCTATGTTGCCACCGAGGCGCTGAGCACGCTGGTGGGGTTGGCATTGAATGTGGCATCGTATCACTACTACGGCTTGACAGGGCTTGGCGTGTCGTTTGCCGTGTGGTATGCCGTTTACAACGTGATAGTTGGCGTGGTTTATTTCGGCAAATACCGTATGAGGCTGCACGGCAGGGCAATAGCCATGGCAGGGGTGGCGGTGGCATTGAGTGTGGGCTGTGCTTTGTTGGTTGAGAGCGAGGCGTATGTGGCTGCAGCAGTGCTCATTGTGGTGGCTTTGGTGGTGTGCTTAAGGTGCTTATTCAATCTTTTGCACTCAAAACGTCGGGTCAAAACATAAAAGATGTGAAAAGATTTGTTTTTCATTTTTTTTGTCTTACCTTTGTCACAGCAAACATAAAATATTTTTATTTAACCGGGATGGGGTCTCTCACCGATGCAAGGTGGAGATTCTTTCTTTTTTACTAACATTTTAAAAAAACACAAAATTGATATGGCTATAAGCTATATGACCAAAGAAGGTTACAAGAAAAAAATGGAAGAACTCGCTTATCTGGAAAATGTTAAGCGACCAGAGATTTCTGCAGCTATTGCCGAGGCACGCGACAAAGGCGACCTTTCGGAGAATGCAGAATACGACGCAGCAAAGGAAGCCCAAGGAATGCTCGAAATGAAGATTTCGCAGCTGAAAGATATTGTTGCCAATGCGCGCATCATCGACGAGAGCAAGCTCAACACCGACGTGGTGTCGTTGCTGTCGACGGTGAAAATCAAAAACGTGAAAAACGGCATGGTGCTCAAATACACCATCGTGTCGGAGAGCGAAGCCAACCTCAAGGAAATGAAGATTGCATCGGCTACACCAATTGCCCGCGGCTTGATGGGCCACAAGGTGGGCGATGTGGTTGAGGTGAAGGCTCCTGCAGGGCTTATGCAATTTGAGATTCTTGAAATTTCGTTAGGATAATAATCAAGCAAGAAAGGAGAACGAGCTATGGCTTCGATATTCAGCAGAATAATTGCCGGCGAAATACCGTGCTACAAGGTGGCAGAGGATGAGCACAACTTTGCGTTTCTCGACATCAATCCGGTGGCAAAGGGTCATGTGCTTTGCATACCCAAGCACGAAGTTGATTATCTGTTCGACCTCAGCGACGAGGAATATGCTTCGCTGATGCTTTTTGTGAAGCGTGTGGCTGAAGCGCTTAAGAAAACTTTGCCATGCGTTAAGGTGGGCGAAGCTGTGCTTGGGCTTGAGGTGCCTCATGCTCACGTTCATCTGGTGCCAATCAACAAGGAAAGCGACATGAATTTCTTCAAGGAAAAGCTGTCGTTGCCGGCTGAGGAGATGCAGCAGATTGCCGAAGGAATTGCAAAGAACTTTTGAGCAGCATCATTATTGATGCGACAAAAAAAGACAGCGAGGATGTCAAGACAAAGTGCTTGGCATCCTCGCTGATTATATGTGTGGCGCTAAGAAACAGGCTCTAAATTGCGGCGTGGTCGAGCAAGGTGATGTAGGTGTGAATGGCTTCGCGAATTTCCATAGGGCAGATGTATTCGTCGGCAGTGTGGCTGCGAGCCGAGTCGCCCGGACCCATCTTGAGCGACGGGAAGGGCATGAGCGCTTGGTCGGACAGCGTGGGCGAGCCAAAAGGCACTTTGCCCATGGTGAGGAGGCGCTTCACCAGCGGATGGTCGGTGCTGATGCCCGAAGGGTTGAGACGAGTGCTGCGAGGCGTGAATGTGCAGGTTGGTGCCGCCTGACGGATTAGTTCGAGCGTTTGCAGGTTGGTGTAGGCGTCGGTTGTGCGTACGTCCACCACAAAGCGGCACACGTCGGGCACCACGTTGTGCTGGGTGCCGGCATTAATCATGGTGGTGCTAACCTTTATTGGACCAAGCAGCGCCGATTGACGCTCAAACGAGATGTTGCGCAGAGCATTTATGGCGTCGATGGCGATGTATAGTGCATTTATGCCCTCGTTGCGCGCAGCGTGACCCGAACGGCCGATGGCTTCGGCATCGAGCACCATAAGCCCCTTTTCGGCTATGGCAGGCTGCATGCCGGTTGGTTCGCCCACGATTGCCACATCAATTTTTGGCAGCATGGGCAACACGCTTTCAATGCCTTGGCGACCGCTCACTTCCTCCTCGCACGATGCCAGAAAGATGAGGTTGTAGAGTTGCTTGTGCTCAGTGAGCCATCGGAATGCTGCCAGCAGCGACACCACCGACGCTCCGGCATCGTTGCTGCCGAGCCCGTAGATGCGACCGTCGGTTTCGGTGGGCGTGAACGGGTCGAGAGTCCATCCCTGAGCAGGCTTTACGGTGTCGATGTGGCTGTTGAGCAGCACTGTTGGCAGCGATGGGTTGAAGTCGGGGCATATAGCCCACACATTATTGCCGCTGCGTCGGCAGCAAAGTTGCCATTGCTGCATTTGTTGTTCAACGATGTCTGCCACGCGAGCCTCGTCGCGGCTAATGCCGGGTGTGGCAATCATGCGCTTCAGCAGGTCCTCGGCATCGTAGTAAAGTTCGTCGATATCAGCCATTGTAGGTTTTTTGTTTGTTCTTGAAAATAATTATGGGCGAAGTTACGAAAAATATTTGGGTTTGCGTGCCGATGTGCCGCTGATGTGTTAAAATGTGTAATCTTTTGCTTGACAATAAAGAAACAATGTTAACGCCTTTGGATAAT
>JBJECZ010000221.1:0-12531 GCA_051871555.1 Muribaculaceae bacterium
GATGTCCACTCACCCTTGACCACATTCAATTACAAGAATTTCTACTATTTATAAGGATTAATGAGATGAAGATCAAAAATCTGTTTTTAGCCATATATGACCAGTTGACTCGCAAAGGTGCTTGGAGAAACATCTTCGTGACGCACAACGCCTTCGGCATTTTCAGCCGATACAGCCATACAGCACGCGGAAGCGGTAAGCCTAAGATGTCTTACCCCACGAAAGCTGTTGCAATGAAGGCAGCCAAGGTAATGAGCGAAAAGCATGGTGTACATTTCTCCGTCTATAAATGCGCGTGGTGCGATGGGTGGCATGTGGGAAAGAATGCCCAAAACAAGGTTGTCCAAGAGAACAAACTTGATGCGAACAACCTTTCATTTGTCAACAAGCCCAATGCTTTGTATGAGGCATTGACGCAATACCCCATTGTTGACCTTGCTCCCGTCTATGACAAAGGAGTGAGAGGCAGGACTATGTCGGGACGTGGCAGCAACTGGCTTTTGGCAAAGGTGCGTGATGCCGGTGTAAAGGTCATCATCGACCTCCGCACGGCAGACCATACCGACCGCTACGACCGCAATGTGGCAGAGGCAGGACTTGAATACTACAGCCTGCCCATCGACAGCAAGAACACGGAAGTGCACCAGATTATTGGTTCGCTTCCGCTGCTGTTCGAACTGATGGACAAGGGTGGCTTCTATATTGCCTGTGCTATGGGCAGACACCGCACGGACATTGCCATCGCCCTTTACTATGTGATGCACCCTTCCGTGCCGTTTGAAGAGGTGCCGGAGATGAGAGGGCATCGCTATGTGGAGAAGAAGCAATTCCGCTGCGATGACATTGCCGCACGGCTCAACAGCATCATCAAGGCAATCACTCCCAACGAGCTTGCCACACTGGGGTTGCCCGCCGACTATGAGGCAGAGTTTCAAAGGCGAAAGAAGCAGTTATTTGATGTAAACCGTAATTTTGAAAATTGATATGAAGATGTTTGAACAAGTGGAATTGATGAGTGGGCTATCTCCGAACAAGATATGGTTCACCTCCGACACTCATTTCTTTCACGATAAGATTGTGGAATACAGTCAGCGTCCTTTTGCCAGCGTGGAGGAGATGAACGACGAGTTGATAGCCCGCTGGAACTCGGTGGTGCACCGCGACGGCATCGTATTTCATCTTGGCGACTTCTGCTTCGGAAAACCAGACAAGTGGAACCACATACTCGACCGACTGAAAGGAAGAATATACCTTGTGTTGGGAAACCACGATGCCGGACATATCAGCGAAGAAGTGGCGGCACGCTTCGAGGCTGTAGCCTTTCAGATGCGCCTTAATGTGAATGGCCAGAAGATTTACCTCAACCATTTCCCGTTCCTTTCCTACAGCGGTGACAATCACGGCACATGGCAGTTGTTCGGGCATATTCATTCCAACCTGCACAATTACAACATCATCGACAAGCATCGGCTTGCCGTGCTGCAACCCGGGCAATATGACGTTGGCGTAGATAACAACAACTTCACTCCCGTGTCATACCGTCAAGTTGAAGAAATCATAAATAACCGGAAACTATGAGCTACAAGATTTGCTTTGTATGCACAGGCAATCTTGGTAGAATACTCTCGGCATACTACATTGCAAAAGGTGAATTGTCGAGTTAGTGCAATAATGAAGATGATTATCTTGAGGGCTATTTGTCAATGCGGTTGCCAGAAAGGGGTTAATTCCTATCGGGCAACCGCGCGTTTATTTGATGATAGTTTTCTCTTTAAGGCAATATGATGAACATCAACGCTGGGCTGTTACTTTGGCTATCCATTGAAACAGTTCGTTGAGTGCATAGTCGCCCGAGTGTCCACGATTCCATGGCAGGAAAAAGTCGACATCAAGCCCTTGGTTCTGCAATTTGAGGGCGAAGCACACCGGCACAGGGAAGGCTGTGTCGCGGTCGCGGGCGCCGTGTCGAATCCACCAGTGTTTTGCCTTGGTGGATTTGTCGTCAGCCACATAGCACATGGGGTTGATAAGGCGCACGCGTCGTTGCAGGTCGTCGGACAAAGTGGCTTGTGCGTTGCCGGTGGCATAACGCAGCGAGAATGGCGTGTAGTTGACGCTGCTGCCATGCTCGTCGCCGAATTCCTCATTTTCGCCGCTGGGACGCGCACCTGCTACGCCTTGGCTGTCGAATGCCGGAGGAGTTTTCAGCGCTTTGGTTGTTACCACATAGTTCAGATAGCGGTCCATATCTAAGTCGACCACATATTCGTCGCTAAGGCGCCCAATGAAGTGTGCCGATTTTGGACGGTTGCCGTCTGCCGCAGGACGAGCATTGCTCAGCACCACGCCCACCGAGTCGGGCATGTCGGCACCGGCATCTTTTGCCTTTTGCGCACTGGCAATCAGGAGGGTTTTGATGTAGCTGCGCAGCACGTCGGGAGTGAGCGTTTTGCCGTCGGGTGTGTGAAGGTTCAGAGAACTGAGATAGTCGGCGTAGTCGGCAGCAAGAAGCCTTGACACCTTGGCTTGCTCGTCGCTCAGCGGACGAGTTACGCCGTTGGTCGCGCCGTAGAGCCATTCGTAAGCCATGTCGGCATGCTCAAGGTCGATGATGGGGCAATAGCACACCGAGGCAAACACATCGTCGCGCTCAGGGGCTGCGCCCATTGCCCGCAGCATAGGTTCGTAGTCGGGGTGGTTACCCGTAGAGCCCAACAGAGCCGACATTGCTCCGCCGGCGCTGGTGCCATCGGTGATTATGCACTCGGCATCGCCAGGCATAACATCATCGAAATGGCGCAGATAGCGCACAGCCGCTTTCAAATCGAGCAGCCCGATTGGCGACCGTCCGTTGAAGTGTTTGCGCCCGGCATTATCGGTGGTGAAAGAGTTGCGCCCTCGCGCTCCTGCAATTGCCACCACATAGCCCTCGGCAAGCGCTCTGCCGGTGGCGTCGCCGGCATTAATCTCGCTGGGGCGCGACGCCATGTAGCCGCCCACATAGTTGCGCATGAAAATGGGCGTGCTGTTGTCGGCGCCATCAGGCACATACACGTTCATCCACTGGTAAACCGAATCTTCAACCTCGGTTACATAATTCAAATGTGTGTAAGCAGTATAGTATACGACCCTTCCTTGAGGCATCGTTACAGACCCCGCCACGCCTTTCGAAGCATCGAATGTCAATCCTGGCACTCGCTTCTCTGCTTGAACCGCATATACACAAGCTACAGCCACAAGCAGTGTTGCGAAACGTAAATTTGTCATAAGTAGAATTCCGACACTGTATATGCCGGTAACATCACATAGCAAAGATAAGGTAAACTTGCCGAAATCACAAATGCTGAAATCGGAAAAATTTTGGCGTTTTTGTGGATGGATTATGTGTGATTTGTGGCTGAATCGGCAACTTGCCGCCTCGGCATCCTTTCCGACGACATCGTTATAAAACACAAGCAAAGGCTGTGTAGTCGCTACGCAGCCTTTCCTGAGGTTTACTCACCGCTTGTTGCAAAGCACCAGGGGATTTATCAACGCTTTACTATTATGAGAATTGGTGCTTTTGCAAACAAGTGTGAGAAGTTAATATACTCATAGGGGAGTGTATATTACTTTTTTTTTGTTCGTCCGCTTCGTCGCAGTGCATCCGCAATAATCCATTGCAGTTGTCCGTTCACCGAGCGGAACTCGTCGGCAGCCCATGCTTCGATTGCGCTCATCGTCTTTGCGTCGATGCGTAGCGCGAAGCTTTTCATCTTGGGTTGTTTGTCGTCGGCTGCCATGATTCCTACTTTAATGAGACTTTAATAATAAGTGATGAGATAATACTAATTGCTTTTATTATTTATTGAGGATATGTTTCTGTTTTTTGTGGCGTGATTAGTGGTTCAGTGTGCCGGTGTTAATCACCGGGGTGGCGCTTTCGTCGCTGCAGAGCACTACAAGCAGGTTGCTCACCATGGCGGCGCGTTTTTCTTCGTCGAGTTCAATGTTTTCGTCCTGCAGGCGGTCGAGTGCCATGCGCACCATAGTTACGGCGCCTTCAACAATTTTCTCGCGAGCCGAAACCACTGCCGATGCTTGTTGGCGACGCAGCATCACGGCTGCAATTTCGGGTGCATAGTTGAGGTTGTTGATGCGGGCTTCAATCACTTCGATGCCTGCCATGCTGAGGCGTTCGTTGAGGCAGTCCACCAGTTGCACGTTTATTTCGTCGCCGCCGGAGCGTAAGGTGATTTCGTTCGTGTCAGTGTCGCCGTCGTTGTTGTTGTCGTAGGCGTAGCGTCCTGCCACTTGGCGCAGGGCTGCGTCGCTCTGAATCGACACGAAATTCTCAAGGGCGTTCATGCGCGAGTTGACGTTTTGTGTGGCTGCGTTTTCTTGCAGGTCGACGTCGAACAGGGCTTTGTAGGTGTCTTTCAGGCGCCACACCACCACGAGCCCGATGAGTATCGGGTTGCCTTCTTTGTCGTTTACCTTGATGGGTTTGCCGTCGAGGTTGCGTGCGCGCAGTGTCATTTTCTTTTTTGCCATGAATGGGTTCACCCAAAAGTAGCCGTTTGTGCGCAAGGTTCCGCGATATTTGCCAAAGAACACCATCGCAGCAACTTCGTTGGGCTCAAGTTTCACTATTCCGCCAAAGCAGATGAGCGTAGCTATAAACAAGATGATGCATGGCGCAATGAGCACTTCGTTTTCAATCACTCCACTGTAGATTGCTGCCGCAATGCTTGCCGTCATGAGCAGAAGTAAGACAACGAGCATCAGTATGCCGTTGAGTGCTACACCTTTGTAGTCGTATTCGTTTGTTGATTCATTCATATTAATTAGATATTATAATGATTGATTAATGATATTAAAATGATATTGCAAAGATATATACTAAGTTTTAAATATGCAAGCGTTTAGACAAATATTTTTTGCGAAAAAATACCTAATTTGAGGTATTGTGCCTCAGGCGGTTGGGCAGTAACTTTGCAGTGGAAATTTTGATTGGGAAATCAATTCGAGTTATTATATAAGTTAATTTTGTTTTTTGTAAATACGGCGAACATCGGTGGGCGATGTGTGTGGATGCCGTTATTCGGTCTCGGGGCATAGCTGCGCAGTGTGGCGATGCCTCGAGGCTGTGCTTTGGGGGTGTGCTTCGGGTTTGTGAAAATAATCAATGCTCCTGCATGGCGGCATCGGCAACGCGGTGGTTGCTAATGTGCTGTGCAGGAGCATGTTTAGCCTCAGGCGGCAGCTGCGGTGCTGCCGTGGGCGTAGGTGTATTATTACACTGTGAGAATTTCTTTTTCTTTGGCAGCGAAAAGTGCTTCGATTTGTTTCACGTATTTGTCGTGAATCTTTTGCACTTCGGCTTCGGCGTCTTTACCCACATCTTCGGGCATGCCATCGTTTTTCACTGCTTTCTTGAGGCCTTCGATGGCTTCGCGGCGGGCGTTGCGCACGCTCATTTTAGCGTTTTCGGCTTCGCCTTTCGATTGTTTCACCAGTTGTTTGCGGCGTTCCTCGGTGAGTGGTGGTATGCCGAGGCGAATCACCTCGCCGTTGTTTTCGGGGGTTATGCCAATTGGCGAGTCGATGAGTGCCTTTTCAATCACCTTGAACATTGATTTTTCCCAAGGGGTGATGGTGATTGTGCGAGCGTCGGGCACCGACACGTTAGCCACGTTGCTGATTGGGCAAAGTGTTCCGTAGTAGTCTACGCGCACGCCGTCGAGAATCTTTGGGTTGGCTTTGCCGGCACGGATGTGTGCGAGCGCTTCGTCGAGGAAGTCGACTGCCAGTTGCATGCTTTCCTCGGCTTCGTTGAGATAGTGTTTAGGGTCGTTCATAAGGGGTTATCTGTTATTGGTTGTTTATATTTGCGGGGTGGGGCAGTTATTTTGCTTCGTACACCAGGGTGCCGATTGGTTCGCCGTTCATCACCTTCATGAGGTTGCCCTTGGTGTCCATGTCGAACACGATGATGGGCAGGTTGTTGAGTTTGCACAGGGTGGTGGCGGTGAGGTCCATCACTTTCAAGCCGCGGTTGTAGATTTCGTCGTAAGTGATTTCGCTGAACTTGGTGGCGGTTGGGTCTTTCTCGGGGTCGGCGGTGTAGATGCCGTCAACGCGGGTGCCTTTGAGCATCACGTCGGCTTCCACTTCAATTCCGCGCAGTGCTGAGCCTGTGTCGGTGGTGAAGAACGGGTTGCCGGTGCCGCCAGCCAGAATTGCCACTTTGCCGGCGTTCATGGCTTCGATGGCTTTCCACTTGCTGTAGTGTTCGCCAATGGGGAACATGTTGATGGCGGTGAACACCTGTGCCGGTTGTCCGTGGGTCTCGAGGCTGCTGCTCAGCGCCAGCGAATTGATTACGGTGGCAAGCATGCCCATTTGGTCGCCTTTCACGCGGTCGACGCCTTTGGCGGCGCCGCTCAAGCCGCGGAAGATGTTTCCGCCGCCAATCACTATTGCCACTTGCACGCCGCTTTCAACCACTTGTTTGATTTGTTCGGCATAGTCAGCCACGCGTTTGGCGTCGATGCCGTAGCCTTGTTCGCCCATCAGCGACTCGCCGCTGAGTTTCAGTAGTATTCTTTTATATTGCTCTCTCATAGTAACGATGTTATTTTTTCACAAAAATAATCTAAAACACTTGTTCGCCAAAATTTTCGTGCCACAATTTTGATGTGTGTTTGGAGCGCCGATGCTAAAAATGCTTGTTTCCATGGTGTTTATGTCCACAAGACGACGTCGAGGGCGTTTCGCGTAGCGTTGCGCCGCACGGTTGCGAATTTGCGGCGATAATTTTTGAATTATTCGCCAAAGAGAAGTAACTTTGTTGCTGATATGGCCGAAATTCTTGGCGCCTTGTGTCGTGGCAAGATTAATGCGGCAGGTAGTTTAATTGATAATCATTGTGATTCTTATGAAGATATTCGGCGCTTTAGCAAGGTTTTTTTCCACAGTTTTGAGCCCGTTGTTGATGCCCACCTATGGCGTGTTTTTGGCGTTGTGGGTGTCGGTGTTGTGTTACATTCCGTTGGGTATGCGTTTGATGGTGATTCTGGTGGTGTTTGGCATCACCTGCATTTTGCCAATGGTGTTTATCGCAGTGTTGCATAATGCCAAGATTATCACCGACAAGCGGTTGGTGAACAGGCGTGAGCGTTGGTTGCCCTATGTGTTTTCGGTGCTGTGCTACATTGGTGCGGCATTCTATTTGCGCCATGTGCACAGTCCGTCGTGGCTGGTGGCGTTTATGTGGGGCGGCGTGGCTGCAGTGGCTGTGTCGGGAGTCGTCACCATTTGGTGGAAGATTAGTGCTCATGCTGCAGGCATTGCCGGCATCCTGGCATTGTTGATGGGCATTCACGACTTCGGGCTTGAGGCGTTTGGGCTGTTCGGCACCATTTGCGTGACAGTTTTGCTTTGCGGCTGTGTGTGCACCTCGCGCATTTTGCTCGACCGTCACACTTTGCTTCAGGCGCTTGCCGGAACGGCTAACGGATTCTTGTGGGTCTATTGGGCTATCCGCTTGCTGGGCTGATGGGGCGGTGGACTTGATGTCACGCCGTTTGGCGCTGGTTTTTTTTGAAGGAAAAGTAGATTAATCGTAATAACAATATTTTTTTTGACGAAAATTAATTATGAAACCATTGGTTAGTGTAATCATGGGCAGCACGAGCGACCTGCCGATTATGGAGAAGGCGCTGAATCTGCTCAACGACATGGAAATTCCGTTTGAAGTGCTTGCGCTAAGTGCTCACCGCACGCCTGCCCAAGTCGAAGAATTTGCTCGCGGTGCCAAGGCTCGTGGAGTGAAGGTGATTATTGCTGCTGCCGGCATGGCTGCTCACTTGCCTGGCGTGATTGCTGCCATGACTCCGCTGCCTGTGATTGGTGTGCCCATCAAGTCGACCATCGAGGGCATGGACGCATTGCTGGCTATCGTGCAGATGCCTCCGGGCATTCCTGTTGCCACTGTGGGCATCAATGCGGCACTCAACGCTGCCATTCTTGCCACCCAAATGCTGGCTTTGGCTGACGAAGCTGTGGCTGCCAAGGTGGAAGCATATAAGGCTGACCTCGCAGGCAAGATTGTAAAGGCTAACGAGGACCTTGCAAAGCTGGAGTATAAGTTCAAGACTAATTGATTGTCTTTGCTGGGACTATCGTTGTTTGTAGTGGCGGTGAACCTCCGTTGGTGTGCATCGCCGCTTTGATGTGTTTTATTTTAAATAATTGATAATAATCGATAACGAGGTGAAATATGATTAACTATAAACGTCGCAAAACCACAGCGGTGCGCATCAAAAACTTGATGATGGGCTCCGACTATCCGGTGCGTGTGCAGTCGATGACCTCCACCAACACTATGGACACCGAGGGCAGCGTGGCTCAGTGCCGCCGCATTGCCGATGCCGGTGCCGACCTTGTGCGCCTCACCGCTCAGGGTGTGCGTGAGGCTGATAACATTGGTGTGATTCGCAGTAAGCTCGTCGCCGAGGGCTACGAGCTGCCGTTGGTGGCTGACATTCATTTCAATCCGCGCGCTGCCTTTGCTGCGGCTGTCACTGCCAACAAGGTGCGCATCAATCCGGGTAATTTTGTCGATGTGGCTCGCACGTTCAAGAAACTCACGTTCACCGACGAAGAATATGCTGCCGAGTTGGCGAAGATTCGCGACGCCTTGGTGCCGTTCATTGCTTTGTGCCGCGAACATGGCACAGCGGTGCGCCTTGGTGTGAATCACGGTTCGCTCAGCGACCGCATTATGAGCCGTTACGGCGACACGCCTGCCGGAATGGTGGAAAGCGTGATGGAGTTTCTGCGTGTGTTTGTGGCTGAGCGTTTCACCGATGTGGTGATTTCCATCAAGGCTTCGAACACGGTGGTGATGGTGGAAACGGTGCGCCGGCTGGTGGTGGCTATGGATGCCGAAGATATGCATTTTCCGCTGCATCTGGGCGTCACTGAGGCTGGCGACGGCGAGGATGGCCGCATTAAAAGCGCTGTGGGCATAGGCACGCTGCTTGCCGAGGGCGTGGGCGACACCATTCGCGTGTCGCTTAGCGAAGACCCCGAGCTCGAGGTGCCTGTGGCGCAAAAACTGGTTGAATACATCTGCTCGCGTGAGGGCCATGCTCCAATTGCGGGGCGCGAATTCGAAGGATATAATCACATCCAGCCCGAGCGGCGCTCGTCGGTGGCTGTGGCTGATGTGGTGGGTGCAAGGCGCCAGCCCGTCACGGTGGCTTCGTATGCTCCGGTGCAGGTTGCCGGCAAACTGAAGCCCGATTTCTATTTTGCTGCCGATGGCAATGCCGATGCTGCTTGCCGCTGCATTGTGCCTGCCGAGAAATATTGTGGCGCCGAAAACACGTTCCCGCTCTTCGATGCCGATGCCATTGCCGACGCTGTGCGTTGCCAAGCCCCGATGGTGTGGCTCAAGGTGCCTGCCGACACGTCAATAGCTGCGCTCGAGCCGCTGCGTGGCGCCGACCGCGTGGTGCTGGTGGCTACTCCTGCCAGTGTAAACGTGCCGGCTAGCTTGCAGGCAATGTTGCATAGCTTGATGGCGGCAGGAATCAATTGCCCGGTGGTGCCGCTGTGCTCCTATGCCGATGCCGACAAGGAGTGGCTGCAGGTGAAGGCTGGTGCCGACATGGGCACGTTGCTGCTAAACGGCTTCCGCGACGGTGTGTGGGTTGAGGCTCCAAACTATGCTTTGCCCGACGACGTGGTGAGCCTTGAATACGGCATCTTGCAGGCTGCGCGTCTGCGCATGAGTAAAACCGAGTTTATTTCTTGTCCGAGTTGCGGACGCACGCTCTTCGACTTGCAGCGCACTGTGGCGCAGGTTAAGGCTGCCACTTCGCATCTGTCGCACCTGAAAATAGGCATTATGGGATGCATCGTTAACGGTCCGGGCGAGATGGCTGATGCCGATTATGGCTACGTGGGTGCCGCTGTGGGGAAAATAAGCCTCTACAAAGGCAAGGAGTGCATCGAAAAAAACATACCGCAGGACGACGCCATCCCGCGCCTCATTGAGCTAATCAAGCAAAACGGCGACTGGGTGGACCCTGAGTGAGCTAAACCGAATCTGTTAAAACCTTAAAACTTACATATATTCAATTATGAAAAAAGCATTTGCTTGCTTGGCGGTGGGTGTGTTGTCGATGTTCTTGGGCAACACGATGCGTGCCGCCGACAACCGCGACTGGGCAAAGTTCGGACGCTATGCCGAGGCTAATGCTGCGCTAAAGAGCAACCCCGAGGTGGTGTTCTTTGGCAACAGTATCACCGACCACTGGCCGAGCAGGTCGCCCAAATTCTGGGCTGACAACAAAGGGTTTGTGGGTCGTGGCATATCGGGACAGACCACCTGCGAGATGCTGGTGCGTTTCCGCCAAGATGTAATCGGTTTGCATCCGCGTGTGGTGGTGATTCTTGCCGGCATCAACGACATTGCCCAAAACAACGGCAAAATATCTCTTGCCAACGTGCTGGGCAACCTGCAGAGTATGACCGAGCTGGCTCGTGCCCATGGCATAAAGGTGGCGCTGTGCTCGGTGGTGCCTTGCAGCCGCATTGCTTGGCGTGACGAAATTAAGCCGGCATTGCAGGTCAAGCAGCTCAACAGCATGATTGGGCAATATGTGGCAACTCTCGCTTCGGACGATGTCATTTACGTCGACTATTATTCTGCCATGGCTAATGCCGAGGGCGGACTTGATACCTCTCTGTCGGACGACGGTTGCCACCCAACGCCTGCTGGCTATGCCATCATGGAGAGGGTTGTGCTCGAGGCGCTTGCCGTCTGGGCAAAGTGACGCTCTTGCCGGCTGAATATGTGAAATTACAGTGAGTCTCTTCTAACTTAATAATACAATTCAATTATGGGAAAAACAAAAGAATCGGTGTTGTACCTTCGCGTGCGTAATCTTTGTGGTGTTCTGGGTGTGGTGCTGCCGTGGCTTGCGTTGTTTTCGGCGGGAATTGCCGAGCATCCAAGCAGCGAATGGTGGTGGAGCATCTCTGCCACCTACTATCAGTCGCCGGCGTTGGTGGGCGTGCTCGTGCCGGCAAGCATCGTGCTCATCACTTATGTGGGCTATAACACCCTCGATAACGTGGTGACATCGCTAAGCGGCATCTTCGGGCTTGGCATTGTGCTTTTCCCGTGTCAGGTGAGCTGGCTCGATGCCAACGCTCTTGTGGGTTTCTTTTAGGTGCCTATGCACATATCCAATATTCTTCACACTTTCTGTGCCGCCACTTTCTTCATCTTGCTTGCCTATAACAGCATATGTCTGTTCACCAAGTCGGGCGGCGACCCAACCCCGCGTAAATTGTTGCGCAACCGCATCTACCGCATTTGCGGTTGGGGTATGCTGGCTTTCGAATTGGCTTTTGCCGTGACTATGTTCCTGCCCACGCCGGGCTATTTGACTATGCTCGTAGAGATTATTCTGCTGCACCTGTTTGGCATCTCGTGGCTCGTGAAGGGTGAAGCCTTCCCTTGGGCAAACGACGTTGTAGAAGATGAGAAATGATATTTATATACATTGTAAATAATAGAATCAAATGGACGAACCAATTCTTAATGCACATAACAAGGACGAATATCCGCCGGCGCACACTGCCGAGCACATCCTCAATGGCACTATGGTGAAGATGTTTGGCTGCCGCCGTGCAAAGACGGCGCACGTCGAACGCAAAAAATCGAAGCTCGACTACGATTTCTCGCGTGCCCTGTCGCCCGACGAGGTGGCTGCCGTGGAGGCGCGCGTCAACGAGGTGATTGCCGCCGACTTGCCGGTGACCATGGAGTTTGCCAATCAAAACGACGTGGCTGAGCGTTTCGACCTCGAACGTCTGCCCGAAGGCGCTTCTTCCACGGTGCGCATTGTGCACGTTGGCGACTACGACGAATGTCTTTGCGCTGGCAAGCACGTCGACCACACTGCCCAAATCGGACACTTCCGCATCTCAAGCACCCGTTTTCAGGAGGGCACATTGCGACTGGTGTTCCGCCTCGATGGCGAAAATTTCTAAAAAATTGTAACATCGGGTTTAGGACGAAATTTTCTGAAAAAGTCGTTTTTATGCTGTATAACATAAAATTCACATCTTTTAACAAATGCTTTATTTGTTGTAAATCAGCGAGTTGAGCAAAATAGGCAAAAAAATCGATAGAAAATTTCTTGTTAAAGTTTTGCAGATTTGAAATAAAGCAGTAACTTTGCACTCGCTTTTGGGAAACCAATGAGCACAACAAAAACCAAGATCATTGAAATAATTGCGATAGGAAACATTGACAACAGTGAGAGACAAGGAAAGGTGAAGACCTGAGAACATTGTCCTCGTCAAGAGAAATTTCCGAGAAAAAGACAGGTAAACGAATAAATCGGGCGTCACCACGAGCGAGGGGCATCAGGCCAGCGGAAGTTGCGGCGAGTCTTTAAGGCGTTTTCAAAAACAAGAAAAAAGAAAAAGACAAGATACAACAACGAAGAGTTTGATCCTGGCTCA